>JAJRUV010000083.1 GCA_024277595.1 Gammaproteobacteria bacterium | reverse complement strand
TCCATGCAATGCCTCAAGACCTGCTTTCGCCTTGAACTCCGCTGTGTGGACCTTCCGCTTTTTTGTTTCGCTCATTCTTCTTTTCCTCATTGACAGCGCACAGCTTAAACTACTGTCTTAATACCGGGGTCCACTATACCAAGACAACTTCTTGGCGATTTCTCAATAACAATGAGAGTATCCCTGGATCCGCTGCTCCAGACTCATTTCTTATTGGATAAGGCTGGTTTTTTGCCAGAAACGGGACGGTGTTATATCATCCACAATTCGTCCCTGGATGCCACTTGCCCACCCGGCCATTATATTTAACATCTGGATTCAAATAAGAATTCGACTGAGGAAAACTGATGAATATCGAAAAAAACAGTGTTGTTGCCATTCGCTACAAGCTGACTGATGATGAAGGAACAGTAGTTGACTCATCAGAAGAGCAGAAGCCGCTGACCTACCTGCACGGTGGTGGTTCTATTATATCCGGACTGGAGAGCGCACTTGATGGAAGAACCACCGGTGATGTTTTTCAGGTTACCATTCAGCCCGCTGAGGGGTATGGTGATATCAATTCCGAGATGATTCAGACGGTTCCGCGTAGCGCCTTCGAGGGAATTGAGAATCTGGAGCCGGGTATGCCTCTGCAGGCGGATGATGGCAATGGTAATGTTCATCATGTAATCGTTCGTGAGGTAAATGATCAGGAAGTTACCATCGATGTCAACCATCCGCTGGCTGGTAAAGTGTTGCACTTTGATGTAACAGTGGAGTCAGTTCGCGAAGCTGCTCCCGAGGAGCTGGCTCACGGACATGCCCATTGAGGTTGATTTCGGAAAATGAGCTGGCTTTCTTTAGAGCTGGCTTTCTTTAAAAGAAAATCTGCTTGCCCGTACTGTTTGTTTGTAAGGATAAGTGATGGCGATCTGGGTCGATGCCGATGCGTGTCCGAAGGTAATCAAGACAATCTTGTTCCGTGCTGCTGAGCGGACTGGCATATCGTTAACGCTTATCGCTAATCAGCATCTGCAGGTTCCGCGATCACGCAACATCAAGACGCTGAGGGTTATGCCGGGTTTTGATGTGGCGGACAACGAAATTGTGAAGCGTGTTGCCGGGGGAGATCTGGTGATTACCAGTGATATTCCACTCGCTGCCGAGGTGGTTGAACAGGGTGCTATAGCACTGACGCCGCGTGGCGAGTTGTTTAACAGAGAGAACGTGCAGGCGAGGCTTGATATGCGTGATTTTATGGATACCCTGCGTACCAGTGGAATTGATACCGGCGGTCCCGCCGTGCTTTCCGAGGGTGACAGGCGAGAATTTGCCAATCATCTGGATCGCTACCTGGCGAAATAGTCTACGCAGTGAACAATAGTCGACAGATATTGCCGCCGGGTCAATAACATGGAGCGGCCAACTGTCGTTTCTGGAGGTTATAACTGCTTTTATGGGAGCCACCTCTCCTTGCCAGGGAATTCTACAGCGTTGACCCGGTGTTCAGATTTGGCGGATCACCTTATGCGGTTTTTTCCACAGGGATGAACTGGCTACGGATGACGCCCTCCTGGAGAGCATCGCAAGCCCGGACTTAGCCGTCGGGTCAGTACCGGAACCCGAACTGGATTCCTCCATAGGCCTGTTCCAGGTTGGGTGATGTTGAAACAGCCAGATCAAAGTGCACCCCGAATGGTGAGACTCCCAAGCCAGCGGTAACGGTATCAGCATAGCTGTTCGAGCTCAGATCGGTGCGGTAACCTACGCGCAGCTGGGTGGTGGAGTATAAATCCAGCTCGGCACCAATCCCCAACACACGGCTCTTGTCATCGAAGCCGGCATCGTTCTCGGTAAGGTCCAAATCCAGGGCTACTATCGTGCTGACAACCGGGTTCCAGTTTTTGGCATGGGCTGCGCCAAAGCGGAGCTGGGGTTTTTGTTTGATATTGCCGCGCCCGGTTACATTGACTGTTTTGAAACTCTGCGGGAGCAGGTTTTTCAATACCACGCCGGTGGTTACCCCATTGCCGTAGTGTTTTGCAACTCCCACATCAATATTGAAGGTGGAGCTGGTTTCAGTATAATTCTCGATGTCGACGGTGTCGGGATCAGTGTCCACATCGGCCCTGAAATCGACAGTTGTGATTTTTTGGAACTTGGGAGTGACCCCGATCGCCAGTCCCCCGAATTTGAAATCAAAATTTCGGGCGTAAGAAAAACCGATTTCGGTGCTGGCAATGGCGCGGGTCTGAATTTCAGACCGGGGTTTTACGGCATCCTCATTGAGTGAAATATCTATTTGATTGCCGATGCGGGTGACGTCCACAAATTTACTGTTGTCAACGAAGTTTTGTAAATCGTTCAGGGCGCTGGTTATGCCAGTCGTGTCATTTGCCGCAACAGCATCATTGAGTGATGTTTGAATACCGAATATTTCATCCAACTCGTTGGTCAAATCATTCACCGTCTCTGCATCCTTGTAGGCTAGTTGTCCGCCCCCTGCAGCCAGCCCGGAAAGATGGAATGCCATACCGAAGCCATTTCCCGGAATACTGACGCTGGTGCCAGCGAAGAACTCAGCCTCCAGCGGTCTGCCGCTGAATGTCTCCACCTTGTCGTTGGTCGTGCGCATGTTGGCAATAACCGCATCTTTTTCAGCAGTGGCTGGTGTAATGTTAAAGGCGCTAACGGCATTTTCAAGGTTGGTCAGTTCGTTACCATCTTGAAACTCATCCAGATCGGTAATCAGCTCATCTGGATCGGCGACGCGCAATCCCATTATTGGAAACTCTACGTTAACCTTGTTCTCGTTTGCCAGCAGTGCCGGGTTGTAAAAGCTGGCGTTAGCGCCAGTGCCTGAAGCGACCCCGGTACCTCCCATTGCCATGGAGCGCGGGTCGAAGGTGCCAAAAGGTGCAGCCAAAACAATATTGCCGGTCAGAGCCATGGTTACGGCTGTCGTGAGCAGTGTGCGGCTGTTCATGCGGGTTTCTCCCGAATCTGGATGTGGTTGCTCCGCCGCTACGGTTCGGAGGAGCTCTTGTGCCTTACTGAACTCTCTATCGGGGAAAAAGTTTATAAACTTTAACCAAGTGTAGTGTCCTGAACAGTATGTGTATTAAGACGAGACGAAAGAGATCAACCGGTAGGCACAGCCGCTCTACCTCAAAGGGGCACGGGATATTCGTAAAGAGCACGGGGAGAGGTGGTGCGCTGTACTCGGGGATGGTAGTTGGAGAAATGGTACTCCCAAGGGGACTCGAACCCCTGTTTTCGCCGTGAGAGGGCGACGTCCTGGACCGCTAGACGATGGGAGCAATGTACAGCTTTCAGTTGTTTTGTGTTATTATACCCGGATGTTTTCCTGGCTCAAGCGCTTTTGGGAAGTACGGACACAAGACCCCCAGTCAGCATCAGCCCCGGTCATTATTCCCCGCTCCGAACATCCCGTATCCCGTAACAGCATTAGCGACAATGCTGCGAAGGTCATGTACCGCCTGAAAGATGCCGGTTTCGCGGCCTATCTGGTGGGTGGTGGCGTACGCGATCTGTTGCTGGGTCGTGAACCCAAAGACTTTGATGTGGCTACCAATGCCACCCCTGAAAAGGTGAAGGAGCTGTTTCGCAACTGCCGTCTTATCGGGCGTCGCTTTCGTCTGGCACACGTCTATTTCCGGGGTGAAATCATCGAGGTGGCGACCTTTCGCGGACATCATGGTGACGGTGGCAATGGCGAAGGGGAGACCCGCAACGGCATGGTGGTGCGTGATAATGTCTACGGTACGCTGGAGGAAGATGCCGTAAGACGGGATTTTACCGTCAATGCGCTCTATTACAATATTAAGGATTATTCCATTGTCGATTACACCGGCGGTCTGGACGATTTGCAAAATGGAGTGCTGCGCCTGATCGGAGATACTCGGCAGCGGTACCGGGAAGATCCGGTAAGAATGCTGCGTGCGGTCAGGTTTGCCGCCAAGCTGGGTTTTCGTCTGGAGAGCGATACGGAAGCCGCATTGATCGAGTTGGGTAAACTGCTTGCCGATGTGCCTCCCGCCCGGTTGTTTGACGAAATGCTCAAGATGTTTCTGAACGGCCATGCGGTTGCGACCTTTGAGGCAATGCGCCATTACAATCAGTTCAGTATCCTGTTTCCACAAACTGAAAATAGTTTGGCCAGAGAAGAGCAGGGTTTCCCTATCACCTTTCTATTGCGCGCAATGGCGAACACTGACCGGCGTATTGCGGAAAACAAACCTGTTACTCCGGCGTTTTTGTTTGCCGCTATTTTGTGGGAGCCGGTTCGTCAGCTGGCGGACGAGCTGCAGGCAGAGGGGATGTCAAAGCTCCAGTCCCTGCAGGTGGCAGGCGACAAGATGCTGGATAAGCAGCGCAGGAATATCTCAGTGCCGCGCCGCTTCACCCTGCAGATGCGCGAGATCTGGTCGATGCAGGAGCGCCTGCCCCAACGTTTTGGCAAACGGGCCTACCGGACATTGAATCATCCCCGTTTCCGGGCTGGCTATGATTTTATGCTGTTACGTGCTGATAGTGGAGAGGTGGATAGCGAATTAAGCGACTGGTGGACCCGATTCCAGGAGGTTGACGAGTTGCAGCGTGAAGAGATGCTGGCTGAACTGGGCCCGGCGCAGCGCAAATCGTCCCGCCGTCGCCGCCCACGAAAGCGCCCGGCGGCGCGTGCCAGCTCCCCTTCTTGAACGGATGCCGGTCAGAGCCTACGTTGGTCTGGGGAGCAACCAGGGAAATCCACGGCTCCAGATACGCGATGCTCTGTCTGCGTTGAAGCAGATCCAGCAAACAGAACTTGTTGGTCACTCCCGGCTGTATCGAAGCAAGCCTATGGGATTGGTGGATCAACCGGACTTCGTCAATGCCGTCGCGGCTCTGGACACCTGTCTCGATGCTCATGCAATGTTGTTAGAGCTGCAAGCCATTGAGTTGGTACAGGGCAGGATACGGGGTTCGCTACGCTGGGGGCCGCGCACCCTGGATCTGGATCTACTGCTGTATGGAGATAAACGAATCGATACAGAACAGCTTACCGTTCCCCATCCCGGGTTATCGCAGCGCAGTTTTGTGTTGTACCCTCTGTATGAAATAGCCCCCGGCCTGCGGTTAAATAATGGAGAGCTGTTGGCTGACTTGATAAAAAGTCATTCGAGTACTGATTTAGAACTGTTGGGCAGTGTCTAGTACTTCTTCAATAATATAAATTAGGATGTTAAACTAGCTCTTCAATAGACTTGTATAACCTGTTGAGGAGCTTGAAAATGAAAAAGCGCTATGTAGTTCGTTTAACGCGGGAAGAACGTGACCGGCTTG
>JAJRUV010000082.1 GCA_024277595.1 Gammaproteobacteria bacterium | reverse complement strand
TGGGGAAATGCTGGCTCTTTTCCGCGCTGACGGCGTTGTGCTTCGTCGCAATAGAACGACTATTGTAACTATTCAGCTCACCCCTGAAATCCGCCATTTCTGCGTTAAAAAATGATCCTTTACCCGTGTAAACTTACATTTTTCGCCTTGAACTGACGAATTTCAGGGGCAATCTGAACAGTTACATACTCATTTTCAACTATGCTGAATAGTTACCGACTACTACGCCTCACAGTGCCTTGTTGGTTGAGAGCATTTCCGGGGACGGTTTGTTAACCCTGGATAGTTTTATCCTTTTCTATCAAGGCATAGGCCGAGTGGTTATGGATGGACTCAAAGTTCTCCGACTCAACCACATAGGCATCGATGCGCTTGTCGGCATTCAGGTGCGCGGCTACGTCACGAACCATATCCTCGACAAATTTCGGGTTGTCGTAGGCTCTTTCGGTAACGAATTTTTCATCCGGACGTTTGAGCAGCCCGTACAGTTCACATGATGCCTCCTGCTCAACTAGATCGATAATCTCTTCGATCCAGACAAAACGGTTGATGCGGGCGGTAATGGTTACGTGGGAGCGTTGGTTATGGGCGCCGTAATCGGAAATCTGTTTTGAGCAAGGGCACAGGCTGGTAACGGGAACCAGAATTTTGACGGTAATGGCTGGCTTGCCCTTCCTGAACTCTCCGATGAAGGTGACATCGTAGTCCAGCAGGCTCTGTACTCCGGAGACCGGCGCGGTTTTGTTGATGAAGTAGGGGAAGCTCATCTCGATATGCCCCGCTTCTGCCTCCAGTTTTTCAGTCATTTCGATCAGGATATCCTTGAATGACTTGACCGAGATCTCCCGCTCATGCTGATTGAGGATCTCCACAAAGCGGGACATGTGGGTGCCCTTGAAGTTGTGTGGCAGATTGACGTACATATTGAAGTTGGCGATGGTGTGCTGCTCGCCACCGCTGCGATCACGGATCCGCACCGGATGGCGAATATCCTTGATTCCTACCTTGTTGATGGGGATACGGCGGGTATCAGCCAGATTCTGGACATCTTCCATAGACTAGTTCTCTGTATAGCGCACGCAAGCGCGCTCTGTTTCCCACAGGGTAATGGCGCAGATCCGGACTCGCTCGCTGTTGAGCTGCTGGCCCAGTTTCCCGAACAGATAGGCTGCAATATTTTCCGCCGTGGGATTTAACCGATCGAAAGGGGAAATTTTATTGAGGTTGTAGTGATCCAGCTGGTCGATGATCTGCCGGGTATGCTGTTTGATAATTCTGAAATCAATGCCCATGCCGATTTCATCCAGAGAGGTGGCGATAACCTCCACCTCTACCTTCCAGTTGTGGCCATGCAGCCGGGAACAGGCACCATCGTAACCACGAAGTAGATGGGCTGCAGCGAAGTCAGTGATGATTTTCAGGGTGTATTGTGCGGGCATGAGAGCTATCTGCTGGTGAGAATAGGGAGTTGGATGATGCTGGGCTCAGTCTAGACAGGTGCGTATGGTTTTGGCAATCCCTTTTGCGTCCAGCCCGCACTGCGCCAGCAGATCCCCATGCTTTCCATGTTCCACGAACCTGTCGGGAAGCCCCAGATTGATGACCGGAACAGTTGCCCCGTGTTTGTGCAGGCACTCGTTGACAGCGCTGCCGGCACCACCGGCAACGGCATTCTCTTCGATAGTAACGAGAAAATCATGATGCCGTGCCATATCTATCAGCAGTGGTACATCCAGTGGTTTGACAAACCGCATGTTTACTACGCTGGCATCCAGCTCCTCGGCTGCCTGGAGTGCGGGTGCTACCATGCTGCCAAAGGCAATCAGGGCAACCCGGCGGCCTTCGCGGCGAACCTGCCCTTTACCGAAAACCAGCGCTTTCATCTCTTTTTTCACCGCAACACCGGATCCGCTGCTACGTGGGTAACGGACGGCCACCGGGCCATCATGCAGGAAACCGGTATAGAGCATCCGGCGCAACTCGTTTCCGTCTGCGGGAGCCATGATCACCAGGTTGGGAATGCAGTTCAGATAGCTCAGGTCAAAGCTGCCCGCATGGGTGGGGCCGTCAGCGCCGACCAGTCCGGCGCGGTCGATGGCAAACAGGACGGGAAGGTTCTGCAGCGCCACGTCATGGATGAGTTGATCGTAGGCGCGTTGCAGGAAGGTGGAGTAGATTGCTACCACCGGCTTCAATCCTTCACAGGCCATGCCTGCCGCAAGGGTAACGGCATGCTGTTCTGCGATCCCCACGTCGAAGTAGCGTTGCGGAAAACGCTGCGAGAACTCCACCAGACCGGAACCTTCACACATCGCCGGGGTGATCCCCACCAGACGTTCATCCTGTTCAGCCATATCACAGATCCACTCGCCAAACAGATGGGTATAACCGGGAGGCGCATCGTTTGGATAGATCTCGCCGGTTTCCGGATCAAAGGCGGTCACACCGTGGTAACAGGTGGGGTTTTTTTCTGCTGGCGGGAACCCCTTGCCCTTTTTGGTGACGATATGCAGAAACTGGGGTTCATCACGAAGCCGCAGGTTTGTCAGGGTTGTTAATAGGGTGGGCAGATCATGGCCGTCGATGGGACCGATATAGTTGAACCCCAGTTCCTCGAACAGGGTACCGGGTACTACCATCCCCTTCATGTGCTCTTCTGCCTTGCGCGCCAGCTCCCACACGGGGGGTACGATGCTCAGTACATTTTTACTGCCATCGCGCATGGTGGAGTAAAGTTTGCCGGAGAGTATTTTTGCCAGGTAGTTGTGCATACCGCCAACATTGGGCGAAATGGACATTTCGTTGTCGTTGAGGATGACCAGCAGGTTGGATTTCAGGTGGCCGGCATGGTTGAGTGCTTCAAATGCCATTCCCCCCGTCATGGCGCCATCTCCGATAATGGCGGCCACCTGACGGTTGCTGCCCTCCTGGCGGGCTGCGATGGCCATTCCCAGGGCGGCGCTGATCGAAGTGCTTGAGTGACCGGTGCCGAAGTTGTCGTAGGGGCTTTCAGAGCGCTTGGGAAATCCGGACAGCCCACCCTGTTGACGCAACGTTGACATCATTGCACGGCGTCCGGTGAGAATCTTGTGGGGATAGCTCTGATGCCCTACGTCCCAGATCAAACGGTCTTCGGGAGTGTTATATACATAGTGAAGCGCGATGGTCAGTTCAATGGTGCCGAGGCCAGCGGAGAGGTGCCCGCCAGTTGTTGCGATACTATGGACAAGGAACTCGCGCAGATCAACCGCCAGTTGGGGCAGCTGAGAGGCAGGGAGCTGCCGAAGCTGTTCCGGTGTTTCAATGGTTGCCAGCAGGGAGTAGGAATTTTTGCCGCTCATTACGCGCGATCTGCACCGTTTGATTATATACCGGATGAGCCTTAAGAATCACCCGCCCGAACGCACTAACAGGCTGTTGAAAAACCCTCATGCGGCACGATCCGGCGTTGGAATCCGGCTCAAAATGCTCATTTACCCCGCGTAAACTGCGTTTTTTCGCCGGATTTTGCCTTGTCTCGCACTTGCCCGAGGCTTTTTCAACAGTCTGCTAAACGATCAATGATCAACTTTTATGCGTTTCGTTGCAAGTGGTTTTTGACTGGGCAGTTTAGCCATACTGGTTGATAGTTTCTCCGGTTAGCAGCTTCTGTTGATAATGTAACGCGATAACTGTCGCAGCATATCGGCGTGCTGGTCAAAGGTTGACAGGGAGTCCATGGATTGTTCATACAGTTCACGAACCCGTTGCTTTGCGCCATCCAAACCCAGCAGGGCAGGGTAGGTAGGTTTGTTGCGAGCCAAATCGGCTCCCTGTGTTTTTCCGAGAGTGATAGTGTCACTTTCGATGTCCAGGATATCATCCTGAATCTGATACGACAGTCCGATACATTTGGCATAGTGATCCAGCAACTCTATCTGATCCAAAGTGGCGTGAGGAGAGCTCAATGCCCCCAGTTTGATACTGGCCCGGATCAGCGTGCCGGTTTTGTGGATATGCATGTCCTCCAGTTCGGCAATGGTCAACTGTTCCCCCTCAGAGGCGATATCGATGGCCTGCCCTCCCGCCATGCCGCGGGAACCGCTGGCGAGGGATAGCACTTCCAGCATCTGCAGGCGTCGTTCAGCGGCGACTTCAATCCGCGTACTGTGAGAGAGGGTGTAAAAGGCCAGCGACTGCAGGGCATCTCCTGCCAGAATCGCGGTAGCATCATCGTAGACCTTGTGACACGTTGGTTTGCCGCGTCGCAGATCGTCGTCGTCCATGGCGGGAAGATCGTCATGCACCAAGGAGAATACATGGATAAACTCCACAGCGCAGGCAGGATCATCCAGGGTTTCGATGGGCGCATCCAGTGCCTTGCCGCTGGCATATACCAGCAGCGGGCGTATCTGCTTGCCACCGTTCAACGCAGCATAGCGCATTGCCTCATGGAGTTGCCCGGGGTGGGTGGTTGCAGCGGGAAGCCAGTGTTCGAAGGAGGCCTCAATCCGGCTGTGGTAGCTTTGCAGTGCAGGGATATCAATCATCTGGGGTTGTTCCGGTGGATTTTAATTGGAAGGCGGGTCATTTTCAAAGGGAAGTAGTTCAGCACCGCCATCCTTCCCGGACAGAAGCTTCACCCGCTGTTCAGCTTTCTGCAGTGCCTGTTGGCATTTGCGGGTCAACTCGATGCCACGTTCGAAATCCCGTAACGACTCCTCCAGGGTGAGTTCCCCTTTTTCCATCTGCTCCACCAGCTTTTCGAGCTCCTTCAGAGCGGCCTCGAAGTCCACGGGGGCAGTTGCGGTCTTGGTGCTTTTTTTGGTCACGGTCTGGTTCTTTACTGATGACAAGGCGAAAGATCATATCAAACAAAGTGCGTGTCGGGTTAAAATGATTTCACTGGAATTGCCTTTTGTATATTGCGTGTATTGACCTGATCCACTATCACTTGTTGCTATGCCTGGTATGAATAATTGCGCTGATCCGCTGGAGTGTTGTCATGAATCCGGAGTTGAGGGATTTTGTGTCGGCCAGCTTCCGTCGGGCGCTGTATAGCTGAGTTGGCGGCCGCAATATGACCACTTCAGAGAAAAACATTCACCAGGGAAGTCATGAAGCGCCCCCGCGGCATCCGCCAGACTGGAAGGGATCTGATTTCCGGGATGAAGGGATGCTGATCCGGGAGCTGGAACGGGTTTTTGATATCTGTCACGGCTGTCGGCGCTGCCTCAACCTCTGCAACGCTTTCCCCACTCTTTTTGATCTGGTGGATGAGTCTGCCACCATGGAGCTGGGTGGGGTTGCCAGGCAGGACTACTGGAATATAGTGGATCACTGCTATCTCTGTGATCGATGTGATGCCACCAAATGCCCCTATATCCCTCCCCATAAGCGGAATGTGGATTTCCCCCAGCTGATGTTGCGAGCCAAGGCGGTCAGGTTCCGCAAGCGGGGAGCCGGTTTTCGCGACCGGCTGCTTGCCTCTCCGGACAAGGTTGGCCGACTGGCCACCATCCCGGTGGTGGCGCAGGTGATAAATGCTGCCGCTGACAGCCCATCCATCCGCAGGAAGTTGCATTTGCACCCTGATGCTGTGCTGCCTCGTTGTCACCGTACCACCCTGCGTAAACGGCGCAGAGAACTGGTCTCTTCAGCACCCGCTGCTACCACAGCAGCAGATGCTGGCGTGGTGCTGTTCGCCACTTGCTACGGCAATTTCAACGAGCCGGAACTGGGCGATGATCTGGTGGCAGTGTTTGAACATAACAGTATTCCGGTTGCCTTGGCGGAAGAGGAGCGCTGTTGCGGCTTTCTCCGGCTGGAGCTGGGTGATCTGGACGCGGTGGAGCAGGCCAGGGAGGTCAATATCCCGCAGCTGGCCGAGTGGGTTGACAGAGGATGGAATATTGTGGTGCCGTTGCCAACCTGTGTGCTGATGTTCAGGCAGTGGTTGCCCCTGATGTTCCCTGATGACGCTCTGGTGCGGAAGGTAAGGAATGCGATATTCGATCCTTTCGAATACCTGATGCAGCATCACAAGGAGGGCAGATTGAAAACCGGTTTCAAGCGCTCTCTTGGCGTGGTGTTGTATCATCTGTCCTGCCGCTCAGGGGGACAGGGCACCGGCATCGAGACTTGCGAGATATTGAGTCTGGTGCCTGGCACCCATGTCGAGGTTATCGCATGCTGCTCCGGTCGCGATGGCAGTTATGGGCTAAAGAGCGAATATCATGATATCTCCATGAAGACTGGCCAGCCGGTGGTGAATACGATCCGGCAGGTGATGCCCGATCACTTTGGCAGCCATTGCCCGAAGGCGGGACGCCAGATCGAAAGCAGCCTGGCGAATGGCAGCAAGGCGGAGCATCCGCTGACCTTGTTGCGCAAGGCCTATGGCGTGTGAATACCCACACTACGCTGCTCCGTACCCAGGCCGTGAACCTCGATAGTGGAGTAGCTGCCTGCCGGCACTTTTACCAGTATGCAGGGGTGGGTAATGACTGCAGCGACCATGGCATCGGGAGGGGGGCGGTTTAGAATCACATTTAACCGCGCCTTGTCTTGCTGAATGACAAAGGCAGGCTCTGCCAGCTCCAGAAAATAACCCGCTGTTGGTTTCTGCCCGGATGAGATGTAGAGAACATTCCAGCGGCTGAAATCGATTTCGAGCGGATGAACAACCGGTGCGGGGAATACCGAACCTTGCAGACGTTTAACCATCTGTTTCAGTTGTTGCCGGTTGCTGATGTACTGCACCGTTGGTTGCTGATTGTCGGCGCTGCACTGAATTGTGGAATCGATTACCTCGGCCGTTGCGGACGGGGTGCCGGCATGGTTTGAGCCTGGAAGGGCGCAGCCGGTCAGCAGCAGAACTGCCAGAATCAGGGAGAGTGGTTTGTCAGTCATCTGGGTAGCGTGAAAATCCGCTCATCTCGGGTTGTTCCGGGTTATTCGCCAAGGCGCGAATAATGATTTCAAAGTTGGAGCCAAAATCCAGACTGCTCATATCGTTGTAGACACTGACAGATTGTAATCGTTCAAGGGTCGGATAGCCACCACAGGCTTCACCCGGATCACAAATCAGGCCGTCGTTATCCAGATCGGTACCGGCAATGATGAAGTACTCACCCTCGGGAACCTTGTCAAACCGGTAATTACAGTTTCCACTGTCGTTGTCTGCGTTAACCACGTGGATTACTTCCATGGTGCCAGGATCGATCAGAAGTACGTAGCTTTGGCCGGTATTTCCTTTTGTCTGGTGTTCACCGACTTGCAGCGTAACGGGAATAGCGAGCGGGGAGCTGTTGTCTGTTTCTACGGTGATGGTTGCACGATAGCGCCCATCGACCAGACCTGCACGGTTTGCCGTGACGGTAAAGAGTCCCTCACTGCCGTCCAGCGCCTGTGGGTCAACCTCCAGCCAATCGGCATCGTCCGCAACACGAGTGATGGTAAACGTGCCACTACCCGCATTCCGGGTAGTAAATGTCAGCTGGTTCACAAAGGGGCCAAAATTGAGTGGCCCCGAGTGATTGATAGCGACAATCGGTGGAAGATCAATATTGATACTCTCTACTGCCTTGAAAGCATCGATCAGCCCGAATCCAAACAGATCATCTCTGCCGGGAGTTCCGATATCCGTGGTGAGCTTCCCTGCCTGCAATAAGGTGCTGAATTTGTCCGGATCCAGTTGCGGATCCAGCGACTTCAGTATCGCCGCAACGCCGCTGACATGGGGTGTTGCCATGGAAGTGCCATGATAGAAAGAGTAAACGGGTTTTGCTGTGTCATCCGCCAGGGTGCTGAGTATGCCGTCAGGATAGCTGTCACCGTCACTGTCCGCGGCGGTATTTCCCCCCGGTGCGGCGATATCAATGGAAGAGCCGAAATTGGAGTAGGGCGCCTTTTCCTGCGTCATGGTGACAGCGCTTACGGAGATGACGCTGTCATAGGCAGCCGGGTAGCTGGGCAGGCTGGTATTGTCGTTGCCCGCAGCGGCCAGAATGATGACTCCTGCGTTGCGCACTGCGTTGTATTCAGCCTGCTCCGTCAGGGAGAAACCGGGTCCCCCGAGGCTCAGGTTGATGATATCCGCACGCTGTGGCGGAACGGTTCCGGAGTCATTGCTCAAGCCTGCCGCATAGCGGATTCCCTGGATGATATCGTAGGTAGTACCGCCGCCACGGCCAAGCACCCGCACCGGCATGACCTTGGTATCCGTGCCCCATGATACGCCGGTAATTCCGGTTGCGTTGTTAGATTGTGCCGCGATAATTCCGGTTACATGAGTGCCGTGGAACGAGCTTCCGCCAGGAGTGGCATCGTCGCCCGGGTCGTCTGGATTGGCATCGATGCCATCTCCATCGGCGGCAACTGAAGGATTCGAGATGAAATCGTAACCGGTGGCAAGAAGGTTGGCCTGCAAATCGGGGTGGGTCAGAAATACACCGGTATCAACCACGGCAACGATCACTTGCTGGTTGTTGGTGTTCGGCAGTGCGGTAACATCCCATGCCTGCGGCAGGTTGATCAGCGGATAGCCCCACTGCAGGGGGTAGTGCTGATCATTAGGAATGGCGGCGGCGTGGCGGATATAGTTGAGATCGGCTGATTCGATATCGGGGCGTTTGCGCAGAGCCTTGACTATCTCGATGGTCTCCCGCTTGTGTTGTTCCTGCCCGCTAGCATGGTTGCTGTCAGCCGCCATGCTGATTCCTGTGAGCTGCTGTGTTTGCTGGTACCGTGTTCCGTTATCCAGACTAAACAGCATGGTCTGACCGGCTGTTCCTTTTTTCTTTACCAGTCCGGTTGAGGCGGCAAAGTCTTGAGTGGTTGATGCAGCAGTCATTGAACTTTTGAACCGGACAATAACATCACCGGGTACAAAGGGCGGGTTTGTCTGCAGGGCGGTGGAGGGCTGTCCGATTGTCAAAAGATAATTTGAAGCCCCTCGTATTGCCCGAACGATGATGCGGTAGCTGCCGTTTTCCGGTACGCGAACACTCTCTGTTCCTGCCGTGGTGCTGATGGCCAGAGCTACGGGCTGTGTTTCGGGCGTAATTTGGGCGGTGTTATAGAGTTCAATGTCGAGATCAATATCGTAAGGGTTGGTAACATCGTGATCACTAATAAACAGTGTGACTGACTGGCCTTTGGCCAGGGTTGCCTGATAGATATCGGTGATATCGCCTCGGCTGGAAAACGTACCGCTTCCGATCCCTGCCCTTGAGACAAATCCTCCCAGCAGAGTCGGGTTCAGCAAAGGCTGGGCGGTTGCCGGCGTATCGTTGGGCTCGTATGAGGCTTCCGGGTCATTGACATCATTGTCCACGGCGGTACCGATGGCCGCTGTGATTGTGCCGCTTAATGCAAAGGAAGGTTCATTATTTCCGGATTTGCTGTCACAACCGGAAATCATCAGAACAAAACTCAGCAAGAGAAATCTGGTGCGCATGATTTTATTGTTTTCAAGAGGGTTCCCGCTTGATTGATGACATCGAATCTGATTGTTGTTGACTGCAATATTCCCCCCGTTCAGCTAATCAGTGGCAATCCGAACCAATGCAGGCACTATTATCATCGGCGGGTGCGCTGACAATTGTAGCTCGAATTTGAAGATAATTTCAGTGTTTTTTAGTCGGTTCGGGGCAGCCAAGCCAGGTGTTCCTGGCTGGAAATAAAGCAGATAGAGCAATGGCCGATAGTACATTATGGCGGTGATTTTTGCTGGGGCCACCCGGTTGTTCGCGGGTTTTCAGAGTGGCTGTGGCAGTTTCATCCAAGGGTAACAAAAAATGAGAAACGGGATTGGTTCTGTACTTGTAACTGCTGGACTCATCCAATTATGGACGGAGGGTTTTGACAGTGAATTGTGTAAAAAAAATCAAGATGACCGGGTTGTCAGCGTTGCTGTTTTTTTCGGTGTGTCAGGTTGTTCATGCAGAAGGTTCTTTCCAGACGGGTCTCAATCAGAAGTTGAGTGACTTCGGGACGAGTTCGCAGTATCTATATGTCGATATTGAGACTGCCGGTGAAGTTATCAATATCTCTTTGTGCGGTTATGCACAAGCAGATAATCTGACTATCGAGATCCTGGATCCGGCTGACAATTCAGTTGATACGCTTTCCTTGAGTGATGGCAATGTGAGCTGCTCGGCAGATCCTTTCGATGCGACTGCACTTGTCAACCCGCATAAATATACAACAACACAGATCGGAACCTATAAGATAAAATTGGAAAACACCAATTTTTCTGGTGTTTTTTCCCGCTATGATATTTCGGTCACACCTGATATCACTACGCCACCGGATCCAACGGTTGCCGCAGGCCGGTTATGGGCAATGGGTTGGGTGTTTGATGCAGGGACGTTTGCTCAGCCTGGAGCAACTGATGCGAATTTCTTTGTTCTGGTTCCCGGTGGTCGGCCGAACACCAACTATGTATGGAAACTTGATCTGAACCAGTTGGCTGGTTTTGGCTATGAAATCCTGGCGAATGATGTCGGCGTGGATTCCCCTTATTCCGGCTACAGTGTTTCTGGCGCTGGCAAAACGGTAAGTCCCAAGTTCCCGGTTTATGTCGGCTACCCGGTAGTGGCCAACCCCCGCCCCGTCAATCCACCAGTTATCAGCAATATTCACTTCTTCGACGATGCGGGACAGGACAGCGCCATCTCTCCATCGGTTACTTCAGGAACACAGGACAGTGGTGTGTTCGAGTTCGATTCGGATGTTAGCGGGACCTGCGCGGTTACCATCGATACTAACAGAGATGGCCAGTTTGGCGCGGGCGATGTTTTGTTGCTGGGTGGTGCCGTTGCGGGAACGAATTCTATCGCCTGGGACGGCACCGATGCCGAGGGGAGTACGGTTGCGCCGGGAACCTACAGCGCACAGGTGGTTGTCCGCATGGGTGAGTATCATTTTGTTGCCAAGGATGTGGAAACCAGTGGCGGTGGAATTGATAATGGTTTCACCATATTCAGGGCCAACAGTGATGGCAGTACGGCGGATACCCGTGTGTACTGGGACGATACCAGCTATTTGACCGGTACCACGACTCTTCCTGACGGCGCGCTTTCCTCCACATCTGTCGGCAAGCATACCTGGGGTGATTTCAGTTCGACAAGCCTGGGAAATGAAGCCTACATAGATACCTATGTTTACGGTTTGACAGCAACCGGAACCACTACGGCAACCATTGCCGCCAACGACAACCGGATTACAGGTGTCGCTGGCGCCGTCACGATCACTCCGACCGGGGTTCCCGGCGGCACGCTGACGATCACCGTAACGGATACCGATCTGGATATTAACACAAGTGTTGCCGAGGTGATGGTGGTGCAGGTTGCGAACAACGCTACTGGTGAGGTCGAACAGGTTATGCTGACTGAAACCGGGGCCAACACCGGAGTGTACAGCGGTACGCTGGTCACCCGGCAGGGCGGTGCCGGTATCAGTAATGATGGCGTCATCAACACCAGTTCCGGGAATACCTTGACGGTTACTTATGAAGACCAAATCGATGCATCAGGTAACGCGGTTTCCCTTACAGCGCAAAGCGCTATTTTATCAGACTCGGATGGTGACGGAATCCCGGATTCAGTGGATCTCGATGATGACAATGATGGTATTCCCGATGCAAAGGAAGGCCCTCCCGGAACGGATAGTGATCTCGATGGGATAGCTGATTCACTTGATCTCGATAGCGACAATGATGGCATTCTGGATGCAGTGGAGTCCGGTGCCCCGGTCCAGACACTGGATGCTGAGGGTCGGATCGTTGGCGCGGTGGGTAACAACGGTCTGATTGACGCGCTGGAGAGTGATGATACTTCGAGCGCCGTAGTGACCTACAATGGCGGTGATCCGGTAAATACCGACGGCACCGACAGCGCTGATTTCCTCGATCGGGACTCGGACAATGACGGGGTTAATGATGTCATCGAAGCGGGCGGGCCAACGGCAGATCCGGACGGTGACGGCCTGGTCGGCAGCGGAGCTCCCGCTGCGAACGACGATGGTGTTGTTGCGGGGGCGGGTCTGATACCACCCGACACCGATGGCGATGGCAATCCTGATTTCAGGGATATTGTCGGTGACACCAACAGTGATCATGACAGTGACGGGATTCCCAATCCCTTCGACCTGGATGATGACAATGACGGTATTCCTGACCTGAAGGAGGGACCGGCTGGTAGTGACGCTGATGGTGATGGTGTCATCGACAGTCTGGACCTGGACAGTGACAATGACGGGATTTATGATGCGGCTGAATCCGGTGCTTCTGGTGTGTCGATCAATGCTGGCCGAATTACCGGTTCGGTTGGTATCAACGGTTTGCCTGATGCTGTGGAGAGTTCTGCCGAGTCAGGTGTCACCAGCTACAATAGCGGCGATCCCATCGACACTGACGGCGATACTGTCGCAGACTTCCGTGATCTGGATTCAGACAACGACGGTATTACGGATGTTATCGAGGCCGGAGGAGCGGATCCTGACAGGAATGCACTGATTGGCAGTGGTGCTCCCCCTGTCGTTGATGCGAATGGTGTCGCCACCGGGGTGGGTGCCGGCAGGGTTCCGGTCGACACGGATAACGACAGCACACCGGATTACCGTGATCGGGATGCCGACAATAACGGGGTCAACGATGTGGTCGAAGCCGGTTATATGGATGACGGCAACGGTATGTTGAGCGGCTTTTCGGATACGGCTCCGCCAGATGGTCTCGATGACAATATCACTATTAAAAACCTGGTGGATC
Source organism: Gammaproteobacteria bacterium (assembly GCA_024277595.1). Taxonomy (GTDB): domain Bacteria; phylum Pseudomonadota; class Gammaproteobacteria; order Thiohalospirales; family Thiohalospiraceae; genus DRMK01. Next base: position 4,159 of record JAJRUV010000082.1, on the reverse strand, counting down.
TGCCGGATGCCGATGGTGACGGCACAGCGGATTACCGTGACAACGACGATGCCGACAATGATGGCGTAGCGGATGCGCTGGACATCGATGATGACAATGACGGTATCCTTGACAGTGCCGAGCAGGAGGGAACGAGTGATGCGGATACCGATGGCGATGGTGTTGTCGATCGGCTGGATCTCGATAGTGACAATGACGGTATTCTCGATGCAAGAGAATCCGGTGCGGATGGCTCCAGTCTGACCATAACCAGTGCCGGTCGTATTGATATCAGCAGCAATCCGGTGGGTTCCAACGGGCTGGCAAGCAGCCTGGAGGATGTGGATACCCCCGCTGCAGCAGTTAATTATAATGGCGGTACGCCGGTTGATACTGATGGTGACAGCAAACCGGATTTTCGTGATCTGGATTCCGACAACGATGGCGCCAATGATGTCATCGAAGCAGGCGGTAGCGACCCGGATGGCAATGGTCTCATTGGTATCGGCAGTGGCAGCGCTGTTGCTGTTAGCGGAGCTGGCCTGGCCAGCGTGCTTGCGGCAGCCGGGCTGGTTCCGCCAGACAGCAACAGTGATGGTACGCCAGATTACCGGGATAGCAATGTTGCCGCGGAACCACCTCGGCTGGAGACCGGGCTGGATGGTGGTTTGGGGTGTACTCTCAGCAACAACCGTTCAATTGATCCGGTTTTTCCGTTGCTGGTGCTGTTTGCTCTCGTCTACCTGTTGGTCGGGTGCGTCCGCAGGGTGGATAAATCGGTCATGCAGGGCTTTGTTGCGGTGGCGGCAGTGCTGACCTTTGGTGTGAGCCCCCCCGTCAACGCGGAAACAGCGTTCGAGAGCCGCTGGTATGGTGGCTTGGGCGTTGGTATTTCCGGGTTGGAACCGGATCCAAATACCACTGTGTATACCAATGAGGAAACCCGCAGCAGTGGCGGCAAGTTGCTCCTCGGCTATGACTGGTCAAGGCGTTTCAGTATCGAGGGCTACTACAGCGATTTGGGTAAAGCAAAAATAGGGTCGACCGATCCCGCCGCACCCGGCGGGGATGTTAGCTATAAAGATTATGGCCTGAGTGCTTTGTATTATATTTTCAAGCAGCGTGAAGCTCATGAAGGTATGGGTATATTCGGCCGTCTGGGTTTTGGAAAGATGGAAAATGATACTGATCTTCCCTACAAGCGAATGAATGATATTCACGCCATGTTTGGTGCGGGTTTGGAGTATGCATTTCGCAACGGTTTTGCCTTGCGTGGAGAGCTTGATTACTATGATACTGACTCTCAGTTGCTGGCACTGAGTTTGCTAAAACGCTTTGGTGGCAGCCAGCGGGAAGAACCTGTATCAGCGTCTCGGCCAGAATCTGCACCGGCATCGGTTGCTCCACCCGTTTCTGAACAGGAGCCAGTCCCTGTTGTAAAGGAGATAAAACCAGGCAGGTTAGGTCCCGTCTATTTTGATACTGATTCTGCCGGGCTAACTGCAATGGCGCGCATAATGCTGGATAGAGCAGCTATGGAGCTGCAGCGGGTTCCGGCGGCTAAGGTTGAGGTACGGGGAAATACCGATAGTCGCGGTTCTGATGCCTACAATTATGCTTTGTCGGAGAGAAGGGCGCGGGCTGTTATTGATTATCTGGTTGGCAAGGGCATTTCTTCTGGTCGTCTGATAATCAGGGCGCCGGGTGAAAGTAATCCGGTCGGGAAAAATGACAGCGCGGACGGTTGGCACCTGAACCGGCGTGTGGAATTTTACGAGACAAACAGATAATCTCCAGGTTCGGGGTGGGTGTTTCTACTCGTCCCCCTGATTATTCCTCTGAAAAATCTTTTGCCATGTGACATATGCCGCAGAACGGGTTTGCAATCTCTTGACATTTTGTATGGTTATGTATAATTTTTGACCATGAATCTATAAATATTATGGGTCAGCATGACCCAAGGGTGTTAACAATCACCCGAGTGAGTGAGATTCTGAGCCATTTCTCGTACTGGCAAGGCGCGGTGAGGCAAAGTAGCATAGTCGTTCCATTGCAACGAACCGTAACACCGCCGACGCAAAGAAGGGTCAGAATCGCGTCACGAACGGTGATCGCTAACACCTCCGGAGTAAGCCGTGCTTTGCTGCTAGAATCCCGGCAGCAAAATATCTTAATTTGTCGTACGGATTTTCGCCAATGACGGAGCAGGTACGTCATTCAGAAATACGCCGCTAGTAATGGAGTTTTATCATGCGTAACAGATCTGAACCCTCAACCAAATCCCGCAAAATTGTAATGGCAGCAGGTAACTTTTTCCGGGGCGGTAGCAAGCGCCTGCCCCGTCGCGTGTTTTCATTCCTCGCTTTGGTTGCGGTTTTTTCCGGCGTCAGCCATGCCGCCTTTGAGTCGGCGGCGACCGGCGAGCTGGCTGCTCCGGGCACCAAAGAGTGGGGAGGGGTTGCCTGGGCGGATTTCAATAACGATAACTGCCTGGATGCAGCGATTAATACGAATTTATCTGTGCTGCTTCATCAACAGGGCAAGACGGGGAATGGCTGCAGCGGCAGTTTTGAGCTGGCGCAAACACTTGGCGGTGCGGAGCTTGCTCGATCCGTGGTGTGGGGTGATTTTGACAATGATGGAATGGTTGATCTTGCCACCACTTACGATAACCGGCTGATACTCTATAAAAACACCAATGGGCAGGGTTCCGGTTTTCGCAGCGTTGTCGATTTCGACCCGGGAAATCCAGAGGGGATGGCCTGGATCGATCACGATGCGGATGGTGATCTTGATCTGCTGATAGAGAACAACGGTTTTGGCATGCGCATCTACCTCAACGATGGCGGCGCATTGAGTGAGGAAAACTACACGGATATCCATCAGGGAAAAGTAAACGGTGAGTACCTGGTGGCAGCGGATTTTGATGTTGATGGTGATGTGGATTTCTATGTGCGTCGACCGGGTACCGGGGATACTGATGCTGAAGCCGATATTTTTGTTAACAGCAACGGCCATTTTACCCGCAACATATCCATCAATGAAGATGTTGCGAATGGACAGAAAGGCGGTGTTGCCTTTTGCGATTTTGACAGTGATGGTGATTTTGATCTGGTACGCACCGATGCCGGGACGATAGGTGTGTTTGAACAGACTGGTAGCGCTGGCGGAGTGTTTGTCGTTAAACAAACTTTTGATGGCAGTTATGCCAGCGTAGCCTGTGCCGATGTTGACAATGACGGTGATGAAGATCTGTTTTTTGCTGCCCGGCTTGCGGACAACAGTGTGCTGTTTTTGAATGACGGCAATTTCTCTTTTACGCGGAATAATCTGAATATCAGCGCTTCTGGTCCTTCTGCTGGAACAGCGTTTGCGGATTATGATCGTGACGGGGATATGGATCTGCTGGTCAATCGTAGCGGCGCGGCATCTGAACTGTGGCGCAATACCCGGAATAGTCAAAACTATCTCCAGATCAGTCTGTCAACCGGTGTCCGCGATGCTGTCGGGGCTACCGTTCGTTTGTATGATTGTGAAGGCAATCCGGTATCCGGCGTGCGCGAGATCAATGGCGGAATGGGGCGCGGCAGTCAGGCTGCGCCACTTGCCCATTTTGGTGGTATCAATCCGGGTAGTGTTTATGTGGCCAGAGTCAAGTTTGTGGGTGGAGCGGAAGTGCAGCATGCCGTTCAACCGGCCAGCATCACAGCCTACCAGGTACTGACTATCGCGGCGGGAGAGGAGAGTGATCTGACCCAATGCTCGCTGGCGCTTGACAGTGATGGCGATGGTTTGTCAGATGCTCTGGAGACAAGCCTGGACACGGATCCGGACAACGCGGACAGCGATGGCGACGGCCTCAATGATGGTGACGAGGTAGGCGAAGATCCGGCCAACCCGCTGAACGGCGATGGAGATGATATTATCGATGCGCTGGACTCCGCCAAGGAAGATGCGGATGGAGATGGAGTGTTTGACCAGCAGGATCCGGCCAACAGGAACCCCTGTATTCCGGACAGCGGCAGCAAGGCCTGCCAGGAAGGAGAGGACAGCGATGGCGATGGTCTGCCGGATGCGCTGGAGGAGGCGTTGGGCACCGATCCGGACAATGCGGACAGTGATGGCGACGGCGCCAATGATGGTGACGAGGTAGGCGAAGATCCGGCCCACCCGGTGGATA
>JAJRUV010000081.1 GCA_024277595.1 Gammaproteobacteria bacterium | reverse complement strand
ATTTATCACCTTGACGGAGTACTAGGAGTCTGTCGGATTTGGGAATAATCTACTGCGCTGATGGGAGAGCGGCCAAAATATCCCCGGTTTTTCGTTAAATAGCCCCACTATTCGCCTCAAAACCGGAAATATTTTGACTCGTTCTCCCTCCAGCTCGCTACGATTACCCAAACCCGACAGACTCCTAGCTAGTACTCCATCAGGGTGATAAAAAACAGGTGGATGGAAGTGGTTGCATGTCCGGGCGTTTTTGCCATCAAATGTTTTTCTGGTAAAACTTGAGGGAATTTCGTATAATTCGATCCGCTACAGATTATGTTATTGGCGGTCTTGGTTGTTCCGTCCATGTTACTCCCCTGAATTCTCCGTTTCATTACCTGTACGCAACGTTATCAATTATGTTTTTAAATTTAAGGTAAATAGTTATATGGCTACAGGTACTGTAAAGTGGTTTAACGAATCCAAAGGTTTTGGTTTTATTTCTCAGGACGATGGCGGCGCAGATGTGTTTGTTCATTTCAGCGCGATTCAGGATTCAGGTTTTAAAACCCTGAACGAAGGTCAGGCGGTCACCTTTGAAGTAGAGAACGGTCCTAAAGGTCCCCAAGCGACCAGCGTTACTGCTTCTTAAAATAGCATCATCGGATAAACCGGTATAAAGAACCCCGCTTCGGCGGGGTTCTTTATTTACGACTTGTGTCCGTCACAGACAGCACTTCCTGCTGAACAGTGCATTGAATATATTGCAAGAGCAAAAAGCAACAAATCGTGATAGTTGTTTTATTGCAACAGGTTGCAACGCCGGCAGGGAGCAAAGACAATATTCATCAACAGCCATGCGGAGGGAGACAGGACGCCGCAATACGGCCTGTTTCACGGGTGGGTCTTGTAACAACTTTCATGCTCCAAAAGGGGTACAGTCATTGAAAAAATTATTTGTTGGCAATTTGCCCGCCAATACCAGTGAGCAAAATCTTCAAACCTTGTTTTCCGAGTTTGGCACCGTGCGTTCAATAAAGCTCGTGATGGATGTTTTTTCCGGTCAATGCAAGGGCTTTGGTTTTATTGAGATGGAGGGTCATGAGGCCCGCGCTGCCATTGCCGGTCTGAATGGCAGGGATTTCAATGGCAAGTCGATAAAGGTCAACTTTGAGTCGCCCAAGCCGGGGCGCCGGCGTCGTTAACATTTGACCTGAGCACGGTATATGGCATATATCATGGCCAGGTTAAGTAACCTGAACTCGGGTTAAGGCCTAATATGACAAAATTAAAGAAAGAGAAACTGTGGATACCATCATTCCAGTATGCTCCTGGCCGGAATCTATAGTTCAAGCTACTGGATTCCGGCTAAAATCATGCCGGAATGGCGCGATTTTTAGTTGTGTGTCCGTTTTTAGATGAAATATTGATTAACCCGAGTTCAGGTTAATTATGATTTGATTGCTCCTGCCAGCACCTCCGCAAGTTGGAGGTGGTTGGTTGGGTGGGGGATGCTGTCACAACTCCAGATCTGCTCAACCCCGACACGCTGCAGACGTTGCAGGGCATCGTCTGCAAACAGGGCATGGGTAACCAGTGCCGAGATACGAACCGGCTTGTAGCGGAGCAATTCCCTTGCCGCCATTTCCAGGGTTTGTCCGGTACTTGCCACATCATCGACCAGAATGATATTACGACCCGCGTAGTTGCCGTCGGGCAGAGTAACACGCACATTTCGATCACCCAAACGTTCCTTGCTCGCCACGCAGTAGTCCAGGCGGTTGTGTCTGGCAATGGCGGCAACCCACTGGACGGACTCTTCATCCGGCCCAATCAACAGGGGATTATCCGACTGTTTCGCCAGCCACACGGCCATGATGCCGGTGGCGGACAGAGTAATGGCCCGTTCCACCGGGACCGCCTGCTGCAAGTTGTGTACCCGGTGCAGATGGGGATCGACGGTGATCAGCGCATCAAACTGTCTTGCCAGCAGCTCGCCGATGATACGTTGGCTGATGGCTTCACCGGGGTGAAACGCCTTGTCCTGGCGCATGTAGCAGAGATAGGGTGCAACCAGGGTGATCTGCTTCGCACCCAGGCGGCGGGCAGCGGCCACTGCCAGTAGCAGTTCGATGAGTTTCCCGTTGGGCTGGTAGAGGCTGCGGCAGAATATGATCTGTTCCGGCAGTTTTTCCGGCAATCGTATGCGGCTCTCCCCATCAGGAAAATGGTGGATATCCACCTCATTACAGGGAAAACCGGCGGCAGCGGCCATCCGTTTCGCCTGTTGGCGGTATTCGGGGAAACAGAGTACCAGCGGAATGTTTCTCACGGGCGGGTTCCAATCTGATAGCCGCTCCTGTCCAGGGCGGCTTCCCGGGAAAACCGGAAATCTGACGGAAACTCGGCATAGATGGTGTACAGCGGTTCGCCTGTCTCGACCGGATCGCCAACCTTTTTGTGCAGATCGACACCGGCACCCTTGTCTAGTGGTGCGCCGGCCAGCCGGGCGATATGTGCCATCTGCAGATTGTCTATCGCCTCTACCAGACCACTTCGGGGTGCCGGCACCTGGTGGCGCAGGTGCGCCAACCGGGGCGGTTCGTTGTTCCTGCCCTGGGCGTCGATAATGGCTTGCATCTTTTCCAGCGCCCGGCCGGAATCGAGAATATCTCGTGCAATGATGTACCCCTGCCCACCACGAACATCGGGATCAAACTCCAGCATTCTGCCAGCCAGCTGCAGCGATTTCTCCCGCAGATCGGAGGGTGCATCGGGCTGGTTGTTCAACACCTGCATCACATCACGGGTCTCCAGTACCGGACCAATGCCACGCCCGACGGGCTGACGTCCATCGGTCAGTATCACGTCCAGATGCAGACCCAGGCGGTCGCCAACGTACTCGAATAGTTTGCGCAACCGCATCGCGGCAAGACTGCTGCGTACCTTGGCGGTCGGGCCAACGGGAATATCAATTAGCAGGTGGGTGGAACCCGCGGCAATCTTATTGGACAGAATGGAGGCGGTCATCTGCCCCGATGAGTCCAGCGACAGCGGCCGTTCGACAGCGATCAGAATATCATCCAGCGGTGCCAGTCTGGCGGTTCCGCCCCATACCAGACAGCCGCGCTGTTTGCGCACGATCTCGTGCAGCTGTTCCATATCCGGTTTTACCTGCGCCAGTACCTCCATGGTATCCGCGGTGCCCGCCGGGGAGGTGATGGCGCGGCTCGATGTTTTTGGCATCAGCATGCCATGCGCTGCCACAACGGGAACCACCAGCATGGTGGTGCGGTTGCCGGGAATTCCGCCGATGCAGTGCTTGTCCGCCACCAGCGACTCCCCCCACTCCAGTCTTTCGCCGGTCTCGATCATGGAGCGGGTCAGATACAGCACCTCTTCGCGTTCCATGCCGGTTTCGGCACAGGCGACCAGGAAGGCCGCCATCTCGATCCTGGAGTAACGGTTGGCGACGATGTCCTGTGAAATGGCCAGGTAATCATCGAAATCAAGACGCTCTCCGGCAATCTTTCGGTGTACCGCCTTGAGCGACAGCGGCGGCTTGGCATGAGTGACCGTTACGGCTGCATCTTCCTCCAGCCCCAGCTGCCGGAACGCCTGTTCGCACAGCCCTAGCTGGCCCGGTGCGGTAATGGACGCATCATCAACCACATTGAGTACGGCGATGATCGGTGCGCCACCCTGCGCCTTGTGAATCTCGATTTTGCTCAGAGCCTGAAAGCCCTCGGTGCGGTAAACCGTACAATCCCGGTGCAGATAGGCTACATTTTCCTTATGGGTGTCGATGGCGACATGGCGCAGTTTCAGTACATTCATAATTTTATCATGGCGGTTGCAACAGGAAGTTTCAAACCCAATATGGATATAGTGTGACCAACGGCTCCTTCAAGGTGGCAAATGATGACTAAAAGTTCTCCCAAGGACAGTCAACGCCTCAAGCCAACAGATGACTATGCCAGGCAAAGTGTAGAAAAAACCCTCCAGGATTTGCAAATTGATATGGAAAGGGGGTTGAGTGATGATGAAGCAATCCAGCGCCTGGCCCGTTATGGTCATAATGAGGTCAAGGAGAAGGTGGAGCCGCTCTGGCACCGGGTGATGCGGCGTTTCTGGGGGCCGATTCCCTGGATGATCGAGATTGCGGCCATACTCTCCGCCGTGGTTCAGAAGTGGGAAGATTTCATCATCATTGTCATCATGCTGTTGGTGAATGCCGGGCTGGATTTCTTTCAGGAGCATCGGGCGCTCAATGCGCTGCAGGCACTCAAGCAGCGTCTGGCCACGGAGGTTATCGTGCTGCGGGATGGGAAATACCGCACCATTCCCGCCCGTGAGCTGGTTCCGGGTGACATTATCAAGCTCAGGATCGGCGATATCGTACCGGCCGATGTGCAGCTGGTGCAGGGCGACTATCTGTTGGTGGATCAATCCGCACTCACTGGAGAGTCGCTGCCGGTCAGCAAAAAAAGCAGTGAAGTGGCCTATGCCAACACCATTGCCAAACAGGGGGAGATGCTGGCTGTGGTGGTTAACACCGGAGTCCGCACCAATTTTCACTCGGTGGTGGCACTGGTGGCCAGGGCCAGTCTGGAAGAGCGCAGCCATTTCCAGAAGATGGTGATTCAGATTGGTAACTATCTCATTCTGATCACGCTGGCGTTGGTGCTGATCATCATCATGGTCTCACTGTTCCGGAATGAGAACTTTATTGAAATCGCGCGCTTCGCCATGGTGTTGACCGTGGCCGCGATTCCGGTGGCGTTGCCGGCGGTGCTGTCGGTGACCATGGCGGTGGGGGCAGTTAATCTGGCACGGCGCAAGGCTATTGTCAGCCGCCTGACTGCCATCGAAGAGCTGGCGGGAATGGATGTGTTCTGCTCTGACAAAACCGGCACGCTGACCCGTAACGAGATGAAGGTGGCATCACCACTGATGCTGGGTAGCCATCAGGAGCAGGAGCTGTTTCTGGTTGCAGTTCTGGCCTCCCGGCTGGAGAATCGCGATCCCATTGAACTGCCCATCTTCCACTACATCGATGAACATTTCCCCGAGTTGGATTGGCGCTCCTGGCGGCAGGTCGACTTTGCGCCGTTTGATCCCATCCGCAAGCGAACCGAGGCGGTGATCGAAAAGGATGGCGAACGGTTTGTTGCGGTGAAAGGCGCTGCCCAGGTGCTGCTGGAGATGGCCGAACTGCCAGAGAGGGAGATCTGGAACGTCAACCAGATGGTCGATCTACTGGCCTCCAAAGGTTATCGCACGCTGGCGGTTGGCCGTCAGGAGGATGGCAGACCACTGGAACTGATTGGACTGATTCCGCTTTACGATCCACCGCGAAAGGATTCAGCCAGGGTCATCGAAGAGATGCGCAGCTACGGCGTTAGCGTAAAGATGGTGACCGGTGACAACAGCGCCATTGCTCGTGAAATCGGCGGGCTGCTGGGTTTGAAGCAGCACACCATGAACTCCAGCCAACTCTCCGGCAGTGCCGGAAATGAGCTGCTGCGGCTGTCGGAGGTGCTGGCCGCCGCCATATACCAGCGCCTCAAACCGGAGGTGCCGCGCAAGGAGGCGCAACAGTTCGCCAGAGAGGTGCTGGACAGCGTGCAGGAGATGTACGACACCAGCCTGCTGGAACGGGAGTTTATCCATACCCATGAGTCAGCCATCGTCGAGATGATTGAGGAGGTGGATATCTTTGCTGAGGTGGTGCCGGAGGATAAATACCGTATTGTTGATACTCTGCAGAAAGGTGGCCACATCGTGGCAATGACCGGTGACGGGGTGAATGATGCTCCGGCCCTGCGCAAGGCGGATTGCGGGATCGCGGTATCCAATGCTACCGATGCGGCGCGGGCGGCCGCGGACATCATTCTTACCGCCCCCGGTCTGGATGTGATCAACGAGGCGGTAAAGCAGGCGCGGATCACCTTTGAGCGGATGAAAAGTTACGCCATCTTTCGTATCGCCGAGACCATTCGCATCATTCTGTTCATGGCGTTGAGCATTGTGGTGTTCAATTTTTATCCCCTTACCGCGCTGATGATTATTCTGCTGGCGCTGCTCAATGATATCCCCATTCTTGCCATCGCCTACGATCACACCAAGGTGGATAAAAAACCGGTGCGCTGGAAGATGCCGGAGTTGCTGACGGTCGCCACCGTGCTGGGTATATCCGGAGTGATTGCATCGTTCCTGCTGTTCTATATTCTGCAGCGGATGGCCTTTCCGGAAGAGCTGATTCAGAGCTTGCTGTTCCTCAAACTGATTATCGCCGGACATAGCACCCTGTACATAACTCGGGTAGAAGGGTGGTTCTGGCAGCGTCCTTTCCCTGCGCCACTGCTGTTTTTTGCCACATTCGGAACGGAGATCCTGGGCACTCTGATTGCGGTGTACGGGTTTCTTATCACGCCCATCGGTTGGGAGTATGCAGCATGGGTATGGGGATATGCGCTGGCCTGGTTCCTGTTCAACGACATGATAAAAATGGTGACCTACCGCTTTCTGCGCCGTAAAAATGCAGCGCTGATCTGAGCTGATTGCCACCATTTTCAAGCTGTTTTTTCAAGAGGAGTCGATCGCAATGACAGACAAGAGCAGTAACGATCTTCAGCAGGTACGTGGCAACGTGCAACAGGCTGTAGAGAAAAACGAGAATGTTCAGGTACTGGTTCGCGATATCACGCTGAAGGCGCTGAGCGAAGGCGAGCTGGATCGGGAGCGAATCGAAGCGGTTGCCGAAGCGGCGATGCAGGGTGCCGGTGATGCGGTGACGGAAGGGGGCGAGCAGTTGAAAGAGAGCCTGAGTGAAGCCGCAGCCGGTCTGGAGCAGACGCTGATTCAGGCGGCGGACGCCTTTCGACTGGCTGTCGAAGAGGCGAGCGGACGGGTGAGCGAATTCAGCTCAACCGAACTGATACGTTCGGTAAAGGATCTGGACAGCCTTGAGGATATTTTTGTCGAGACCCTGCAGCATACCGCGAAAAGTGGTGGGGAAATTGTCAGAACAATCGCGGAAGATCTGGTAACCCATGCACACAACAGCGGCACCCGTGTAGGTCGGCATGTCGCTGAAAACATTGAAAACCTTCAGAACCAGTTGCGGGAGCTGGGAGCGGGTACAGCAGAAGCCGGGGAGGAGGCAGCCAACCGGGTCAGCCAGATTGCACGCGGTATTCTGGCCGGGGTAGGGGAGACGCTGCTTACCCTCGCAGAGGGAAAAAAAGGGCAGGGGGGTAATAAACCCTGATGCTCTGGGAGGCGCTGGGTACAGCACGCGATCTGGGGCGGTTGCATGACATCGCTTCAGTGCTGATCCGCCATGGAATGGGCGAGCTGGTTCGCCGTTTGGGGATGGGGCGGTTTCTGGAGCAGGCGGGCAGAATTCTGCACTGGAAGGAAGAGTCAGGTGAAGTAGATGAAACCACCGCTCCGCAGCGGATGCGCGCCGTACTGCAAGAGTTGGGACCGACCTTCGTCAAGCTGGGGCAGGTGATGGCCACCCGGGTCGATCTGTTTCCACCGGAATGGATAGATGAGTTCGAGAAGCTGCAGGATGAGGTTCCCCCCGTTCCATTCGATGAGCTGTATGCGCAACTGGAGGAGGATCTGGGCCAGTCGCCGGATGAGATATTTTCGTCCCTCGACAGGGAGGCGCTGGCTGCCGCCTCCATCGCCCAGGTATACTGTGCGGCGCTTGCTGATGGCACTCAGGTGGTGCTCAAGATCCGCCGTCCCGGTATCGAGAAAATCGTCAACGCCGATCTGCATCTGCTGGCCCGTTTTGCCGGGATTGCGGAAGCGGAGATCCCGGAGATCCGGTGTTACCATCCGGTTGCCATGGTGCGCCAGTTCAGCCGCTCGTTGCGCCGTGAACTCGATCTGGAGAACGAATCCCGGGCGGCGGAGCGGATAGCCGCCAATTTTGCAGGCCGGGACGACATCGTCATCCCGAAGATCTATTGGCAGTGGACCGGCAAACGGCTCAATGTGCAGCAGTACATCGAGGGTATCCCGGCCAGGGATCTCGAGGCCATCGAAGCAGCCAGGTTGAATCGCCCGCTGCTGGCCCGGCGCGGCGTCAACGCCATATTGCAGATGACGCTGGTGGATGGTTTTTTTCATGCCGACCCCCATCAGGGAAATCTTTTCTATCTGCTGGAAAACCGGATCGCGTTTATCGATTTCGGCATGACCGGGAACCTGTCGAAACTGCGCCGTGAACAGGTGGCGGATCTGCTGTATGGGCTAATGGTGCGGGAGACCGACGACATCGTCGATGTGTTGCAGGACTGGAGTGGCGGGACGATTTCTATCGACACCGACCGGCTCAATGATGAACTGGAAGCGTTCCTCGATTCCTATCATGGCCTGGCGTTAAAACAGCTGGACTTTGCCGCCATGCTCGGCGATTTGATGTCCCTGTTTCGCGATCACCGGCTCAGTCTGCCTCCCGATCTCTCCTTGCTGCTGAAGGCATTTATCTCCCTCGATGGTCTGGGTCGAAAACTGGATCCCGACTTTAATACCGTTGCCGAGATAACCCCGTTTTTACAACGAATCATAATGAAACGTTATCTGCCATCCAGTTTGCTGAAAAAAGGGTGGAGTAATCTCTCCGATGGTTTCGACATGCTGACCGGCCTGCCCCGCGATATTCGCCGTTTGTTGCGCATGGCCCGGCGGGGAGCGTTGCAGGTTCACGTGGATGTCACCCGGCTCGACCATTTTGGGCATCAACTGGATCGTGCCGCCAGCCGTCTGTCAGTGGGAATGGTAACGGCCGCCCTGATTATCGGCACCTCGATCGTTATGACTGCCCCGGATAACGGGCCAACGGTAATGGGCTATTCCCTGTTCGTACTGCTGGGGTTCATTGCCGCTTGTATGGGTTGTATCTGGTTGTGGATATCTATCTGGCGCGGTAAACGGGAGTGAGCTGAATAGTAACATCAATTTTTTCGTTGTCTCTTGAAAAACAGTTACCCCGAATCCATGTATTAACCGTTGGATAAATATTTGGATCACAACCCCCCTCTCTTTCCGGGCTAATATCCAACGATTATTGAGACAGGTATCAATAGTGGCTTGAGAAAAAGAGGTCCCGCAAAAAATGATGATACTTGCTGCTATCTTTGACGATCTCCGGCGTGCCCAGAACGTGGCTGAGCAACTGATTGAGCACGACTTCCCCATGGACAAAATCTCCATACTCCGCTGGGCCAGTGGCCAGGGCGATGATTTTCTCGGTGTCTCCTACGAAAATGAGCGCGAGCGTTTCAAGTTCTGGGGCGAGCAGGGTGCTGTGTGGGGCGCCCTGGGAGGACTGCTTGCCGGAGCGATGGGGCTGTTTGTGGTGCCGGGTATCGGTCCGTTGTTGGTGCTGGGTCCTTTTGCCGAGCTGATTGCGGGTGCTGTGGTGGGAACCGGCTTGATGAGCGGTGCGGTGGTGGTGACTCATCTGACTATTGCGCTGCGACGAATGGGTATTCCCGATGAGGATCTGGAGTGTCTGCATCAGTCGATCATGGATGGTAAAACGCTGTTGTTGCTGCAATATGGAAAACGGGATGAAACGGATTGGCAGCGTATTGTTAACTGGGGCAGAGCCGAGTCGGTGCAGGTTTTTTCTGGTTGATATTTCTGGACAAACACCCTGTCGGCTACTATAGGTTATATACCCAAACTACTTGGAAATGCAGTTTTTTGAGTCCGTCTGAAATCGCAATGCCGCGTTGCAGTTCTTGAAAAGGGCGAGCCATTCTCTGCGAACTGCGCCTTGCCTTGCGGTTTCAGTCAGACTTAAAAATCCCGCATCTCCAGGTAGTTTGGGTATATTCCAGTTAAGCACATCGCTATCAACCGGTTTTTCCAGCAGCCGGTTGATCAGAGAGGAAAGAGATGAATAAACAATTGGCAATACCGTGGCAGTCACCGCTGGCACAACTGCTTATGACGCAGATCGCATTTAACTCACGAATCAAGGCCATGCAGGCAGAGTCTGCAAACTGGCATAAAGAACACAGCAAGTGGAAAAAAGATATCGCTGGCTGGCAAAAAAAACAGCGCCGGATTGAAGCGATATTGTATCAATTGGAACGGGAACTGCCGGACTATCGTGATGTTGCCGCTCGCCTGTGGGATATTATTGAAGTCCATGAACATCGTTTGATTGAACATGAAAAATTACTGACCGGTTATTTGAGCGAGGGAGGAAAAAACAGGATTAAATGGACCGAACTGGATATGGAACACGGCAAACAGGTGGAGCTGCATGCAGGGGTTAGAGAGGACCATGATGCCTTCCAGGCGGTCGATCTGGCGGCCATGAAAAAGGTGGGGCGGCTGGTTGAGCGGTTGCGGATGTTTTGTCACTAAAACCGTTGACTACAGCAAGCAGGTTCTGGTGCTGTGAAGTGCTCTTCAGTACCCGGAGCAGAAAGCACCTCCCTCTGAGAGGGGTGAGCCGGAAGACGGTTCATCCATTCAACTGTCGTAGTTCAAACCCGAACTGACCGTATTCCGAAGTGCCAGCAATAGCCTGACGGGATTACCCAATGTGCATCAACAGCCGCGTGTTTCCTTGTGCTTAAATCACCCCTCGATTTTCCCAACAGCTTTTGCTTCACTGTAACACCGCAGTCACTGCCTCTGCCTGGTAGTAATGGCTCTGTTCTCTCCCGCTGGGCATCTCTTGGCACCATCCGGCTCTCAAGGCTATGGTTGTTGTCACGATGTGCTGGCGTAGCGTAACGAAGGCGTTTTTGCTCTGGCAGGCCTCAGCTTTCTCTCAATGTCTTCAGTGGTGGCTGGTTCAGCACAAACCTGGTGCCGAGGGTTCCCGCCAGGCCTATGCCGATGGTGCCGATCAGTATGCCGCTCAACCAGAGGGTTGGCCCCGGGATGTAGTTCAGGTCAAAGATCTGTTTCGCGATGACCATTCCCACAGCTCCGGCGGTAATGGCGCCTACCAGCCCGGATAGCAGTCCCAGCCCCGCATACTCGAGCATGATGCCACTCAACAGCTGGCTCCGACGTGCCCCGAGAGTGCGTAGTATGGCGGCCTCGCGGATGCGGTCATCCAGGGTGGCGTGGATGGCGGCATACATCACCATCAGCCCCGCCAGCAGGGTAAAGAAGAAGACATATTCCACCGCCAGTATTACCTGCTCGATGATGGCGCGTACCTGATTCAGGATGGCGGCAACATCCAGTACGGTGATGTTAGGGAATCGTTGCACCAACCGGTTGAGTACATCGTGCCGGGCTGTCGGCAGATAAAATCCGGTAATGTAATTCACCGGATAACTGTCCAGCAGACCCGGCGGGGCAATAACGAAAAAATTGGCTTTGAAGCTGTCCCATTTCACCATGCGCAGACTAGTGATCCTGGCGCTAAATTGTTGCCCGGCCACGTTGTAGGTGAGGGTGTCCCCAAGGGTTAGTCCCAGCTCATCGGCCAGACCCTTTTCAACGGAGATGATGGCCTTGCCGTGATCCTCCGGCTTCCACCAGCTGCCGCTAACGACCTGATTCTCTACCTGAGGCTGTTCGGCCCAGGAGAGGTTGAATTCCCGCTGTACCAGGCGTTTTCCCACGTCTGTTTTAAAGTCATCGAGAGAGATGGGTTTACCGTTGATCTCGGTCAGACGGGCTCGCACCACTGGATAAAGCAGGGGTGGCTCGACCTGTTCCGCCCTGAGAAATTGCCGCACCCCGTCGAGTTGTTCTGCCTGAATGTTGATCAAAAACCGGTTGGGGGCATCTGCAGGCAGGCGATTTTCCCACTCGCTGAGCAGATCGGTTCTGACCACTGCCAGTAGCAGCAGGGCCATGAGGCCGATACCAAACCCGACCATTTGTATCAGGCTGTGGCCTGAGCGGCGGGAAATGTTCACCAGACCAAAGCGCCAGGCTGTACCTCCTTTTTTACGCAGCGGCCGCAACAGAAGCAGCATCGTACCGGCAACCAGGGCCAGTAGTCCGAATACCAGCAGTAGCCCGCCGATGACGGCCGCCGCCAGTTTCAGACTTTGGGCCTGGAATAACACCAATAGAGTAAAGGCCGTGATGCCGATGCCATAGGCGGACAGAGTCTTGCTCTGCAGCCTTCCCATATCCCGGTTTAGTACTCGCAGGGTGGGGACATTCTTCAGTTGCAGGATGGGGGGTATGGCGAAGCCCAGCAGGGTTACCATGCCCGTCACAAAGCCGAGCAAAACAGGCCAAAGGCCGGGAGGTGGTAGATCGATGCTTGCCAGGGGGGCCAGAAAGGCTATCAGACCCCATTGGGCTATATACCCCAAGGCGATACCGGCCGTGCTGGCCAATAACCCCAGCAGCACCATCTGGGTTATATAGATCTGGCTGATCACAGCCTGCTCGGCCCCCAGGCAGCGCATGATGGCGCAGTTGTCCAGGTGGCGGCTGGTGAAACGGCGAGTGGCCATGGCTACTGCTGTTCCGGCCAGTAGAACACTTACCAGGGATGCCAGGGAAAGGAAGCTCTCTCCTCTGCTCAGGGCGGAGCGGATCTCGGGGCGAGCATCCTGCACATCGTTCAGGGTCTCTCCGGGTGCCAGTTTGGGCTTCCACTCCTGGTGAACCAGATTTATGACGTTCGGCTCTCCAGCCAGCAACAGTCGATAGGCTACCCGGCTGGCGGGCTGGATCAGGCCAGTAGCAGGCAGGTCATCGGTGTGCATGAGTAGCCGCGGGGCGAGATTCATCAGCATTCCTTCTGACTGATCCGGTTCGCTGGTTAGAACGGCGGTGACCTTCAGGAGGGCGTTACCCACGGTGATTTCGTTACCCACATCCACCCCTAGGATGGCGAGCAGACGACTGCCGCCCCAGACCGTACCTGGTGCGGGTCCGCCGCTGACTTCGGCATCCTGGGCAAACATCCTGTTGGCGGTGCGATTGTGACCCCGTAATGGATAGCTGGAACTGACCGCCTTCAGGGCTACTAGCTGGTTTTTTTCCCCTACCAACACGATGGTGGGGAACTCTACCGTTTTTGCGGTTCGCAGACCCAGCTCGACAGCCCGTTCTTTTTTGCTGCTGGCAACTGGCTTGTTGGAGAAGAAGATCAAGTCTCCTCCAAGCAGAACATTAGCCTGACCCTCCAGAGCCTGGTGAATACGGCTGGTGAAGAAGCTTACCGAGGTGACGCTGGTCACTGCGATGATCAGGGCGGCGGCCAGTACAGTGAGTTCACCGGCGCGCCATTCACGGCCCAGATGGCGTATGGCAAGGCGGAATCCGCTCACTGCAGCTCCGTTTTTAGTTGACCTTCATCCAGCTCCAGCTGGCGTTGGCAGCGGCCGGCCAGATTCAGGTCATGAGTTACCAGTATCAGGGTGGTGCCCTGCTCGGCGTTGAGCTGGAACAGGAGTTTGATAATGCGTTTCCCGGTTTGGCGGTCGAGGTTGCCAGTGGGTTCGTCGGCGAACAGCACCCGGGGTTGAGGAGCGAAGGCACGGGCGATGGCTACACGTTGCTGCTCACCGCCGGATAGTTGCTTGGGATAGTGGCTGGAGCGGCCAGCCAGTCCAACCCGTTCCAGCACTCCCACCGCTACCTGACGGGCATCATGGCGTCCGGCCAGCTCCAGGGGCAACATTACATTTTCCAGGGCCGTCAGGTTTGGCAGCAGCTGGAATGCTTGGAAGACGAAGCCTACCATCTCTCCTCGCAGACGTGCGCGGCCATCTTCATCCAAGGCAAAGAGATCCTGCCCGTTTATGGTGATGCAGCCATCGGTGGGCGTATCCAGCCCCGCCAGCAGACCGAGAAGAGTGGATTTGCCTGCGCCGGAGGCTCCGACAATAGCTACGGTCTCGCCCGCTGCAATGGTGAGATTCACCCCCTGCAGGAGGCTCAGCTCCCCCTCCGCACTCATTACTCGTTTGTGCAAGTTCTGTACAGTGATGATTTGTTCTGGTTTCATACAAGCATTCCGGATGATCTGCTACTATCGGGGGAACATTGCGCAAATGGTAATCGCTGCTGGCAGCCACGAAGAAAAGGGCACGGATAACTTTGTGGCGGGGTAACTCTTCGGCATAGTTGAAAATGAGTATGTAACTGTTCAGATTGTCCCTGAAATTCGTCAGTTCAAGGCGAAAAATGTAAGTTTACATGGGTAAATGATCATTTTTTAACGCAAAAATGGCGGATTTCAGGGGTGAGCTGAATGGTTACATAGCTGAAAGCATAGCAAGTTCATACAAGTAATGAGATCAATTTACCGTATTCTGCTGATCATTGCTCTGGCGGCAGCGCCTGCATACTCTGCTTCCCGGGAGACTATATTAGTGCTGGGTGACAGCCTCAGCTCTGCTTTTGGCATTGAGGAGCAGCGGGGTTGGGTTAATCTTCTGCAACAACGCTTGCGTGAAAACCACTATGACTACCGGGTGATCAATGGCAGTATCAGTGGTGAGACTACAGCAGGTGGGCTTGCCCGCTTTGCTCCCATGCTGAAGTCCCATCAGCCAAGCATTGTGATTGTTGAACTGGGAGCCAATGACGGGCTACGTGGTCTCTCCCTCGATGTTATGCGGGAGAATCTCCGGCAGATCATTCAGCAGGCCCGTCAGCGGCATGCCAAAGTGCTGCTGGTAGGGATGCAGCTGCCGCCCAATTACGGGGTCGCCTATACCAATCTGTTTCACAGCAGCTACAGAAAACTATCCAAACAGCTCAATGTTCCTTTGCTGCCGTTTTTGATGGAGGGACTGATGAATAACTCAACTCACTTTCAGGGGGATAATTTGCATCCGACCGCCGCTGCCCAGCCTGTTTTGCTGGAGAATGTATGGCAGAAGCTGGCCCCCATGTTAAACTCGAAAAAATCAGTAGAACCTGTTGCGAACGATTAATGTGCTTAATCTGCAGGATTTTTCGCATCTCAAGTTTCGGGGTTCAAAACGAGCGTTTCCAAATAAAATCCCGCACTTCCCAAGTAGTTTGGGCATAAACTCCATTTTCAACATAAAAATATCAAGCGGGAGTGACTGAGCAAAGAACTCATCAATACGAACATCAATTGCCTCCATGATTATCTTTGCCATTTTCCCGACAGGGCAAGATCATTATAAATGATTCCAGTAACATGGAACCAAGTCAGCATTCACGGATCAGATCTCCAAATTCACCAAGGAGATTTACCATGCAAGCTGGCTTTATGAGCCATTTCAGTAACCTCCCGGATCCGCGCATTGAGTGCTGCGAACGTCACGAACTGATGGATATTCTGTTTTTATCGATAAGCGCCGTGCTCTGTGGTGCTGAGGGCCGGGAAGACCATAAGGCGTTTATTTCAACAGGGGGACAGGAAAAGCGCCATCCACATGGTCGGTGCCTGGGCCTGTTAAAACGGAGTGGTGTTGGGTCAGCGGAAGGTTGACAGCAAAAGCAATGAAATCACCGCTATTCCGGCGTTTCTCAAGCTTCTGGAACTCAAGGGCGGCATCGTGACCATCGGGCTTCCAGGCGCAATCGATCGAACAGGAGAGCGAGGTTGGGCATGGGAGGATAGAGCATCGCACTTATCGGCAGATAGCCTTGGGACGAGCCGGTTTGCCGGCGGGGGAAGTGGGTTGGCCTGAAGAGCGTGATTGAGGTAACGGCGATACGGGACGATGGGGTAAAGCGCAGTACCGAGAAACGTTACTACATCGGCTCACGCCACTTGGAGGTGGTCAGCGAATGACTACAATGACGCACTGGCCATTGCGGAAGTGGTCATTTGCCCGGAAATGCGTTTTGTATCGGTGAAAACATCTGGGCAACAGGACATTCAGGCTCTCCACCGCCTGCCGCTGCTACTGGAGGATGCCGAAAACGGCTTATACCCAAACTACCTGGAAATGCAGTTTTTTGAGTCCGTCTGAAACCGCAATACCGCGTTGCAGTTCTTGAAAAGAGCGAGCCATTTTCTGCAAACTGCGCCTTGCCTTGCAATTTCAGTCAGACCTAAAAATCCCGCACTTCCAGGTGGTTTGGGTATAAATGTAACGGGTGAAACAGGGAAGGCGTATTATGGAAGACCAGAAGCCGAATGAGCATAAAGACGATATTGGGTATTGAGCCAGCGTTGCGGAAATCTGTTGATTGTCCAGTCTTGCCGGACAATCCTGGCAGATGGGTTAGAATACGGTTTTTTTGCGTTATTCAATTATAAAAGCGACTATCTTAGTTCACCTCTGAAATCCGTTATTTCTGCATTAAAAAATGATCATTTACCCGTGTAAACTTACATTTTTCGCCTTGAACTGACGAATTTCAGGGGTAATCTGAACAGTTACATGCGCATATTCAACCATGCTGAATAGTTACTTATGAAACAGACCCGCTACCCCTCACCATTGCAGCCTGAGCTGCCGGCAAAACCCGGTTCCCGCTTGGACTGGGGACGGCTGTATGGCAGCAGCTTCGGGCTGACTATCCATGCTGCGGCAACCCGGCACAAGGCGCTGGCCATGGTGATCACCCCGGACACACCAACAGCACTGCGGCTGGAGCAGGAGTTGCGGTTCTTCAGCAGCGGTGCGCAACAACCCACTCAGGTACTCAGCTTTCCCGATTGGGAGACGCTGCCCTATGACATATTCTCTCCGCATCAGGAGATCATCTCCCAGCGTCTGGCCACGCTCTATCGGCTGCCGGATATGAATAGCGGTGTTTTGGTGGTGCCGGTTTCCACCCTGATGCACCAACTCCCCCCCCGGCCCTATCTGGATGCCCATGCGCTGATGCTGGAGACAGGCCAGCAGCTGGATCTGGAGGGACTGCGTCGGCGGCTGGAGAGCAGTGGTTACAACTGTGTCTCCCAAGTGATGGAACATGGTGAGTTTGCCGTGCGTGGCAGCCTGATCGATCTGTTCCCCATGGGTAGCGACGAACCCTTCCGCATCGACCTGTTTGACGACGAAATAGAGAGCATTCGCATCTTCGATCCCGAGACCCAGCGTACCCTGGACAAGGTAGAGAAGGCGCATCTGCTGCCCGCCCGCGAATTTCCCCTCACCCCCGAGGCGATCAAGCAGTTCCGCCAGGCCTACCGGGATCAGATTGAAGGTGAGCTTAGCCGCAGCCTTATCTACCAGAGCGTCAGCGATGGCCTGGCACCACCCGGCGTCGAATACTACCTGCCACTATTTTTCGAGCAGACCGCCATCCTGTTTGACTACCTGCCGCAACAGAGCACGGTGTTCGTCACCGAGGGGGTTCAGGAGGCCGCCGAACAATTTTGGTCAGAGGCGGAACTACGCTACGAGAGCCGCCGTCACGATATTGAACGCCCACTGCTGGCGCCAGCAAAACTGTTTCTGCGCAGCAACGAACTGTTTGCCGCTGTGGGCAGATTTGGCCAGGTTCGCCTGCACCACTTCAAGCAGATTGACAAGGGCATCAATTATGCGACAGCTGCACCCGTCGATTTCAACCTGAACAGCCCGACCGCACGCGGCAGCGAAGCTTTTCGTCACTATTTGCAGGGGTTTCCTGGCCGTGTACTGCTCGCCGCCGAGAGTACCGGCCGTCGGGAGGCACTGCTGGAACTGCTGAAAGCTGATGATATCCATCCCGCTGTATATGAGAGCTGGCAGGCCTTTTTGCTCGGGGAAGCACCGGTGGGAATCACCGTTGCCCCCCTTGAACAGGGACTGGTGCTGGAGCAGCCATCGGTCGCCGTGGTTACCGAGGCGCAGTTGTTTGGTGCCCATGCCATCCAGCGTAGCCGGCGCCGCACCCGTCACCGCGAGGCGGATGCCATCATCCGCGATTTGGCCGAGCTACAGGCAGGTGCTCCGGTGGTTCATGAGGACCACGGCATTGGCCGTTTTCTCGGTCTGCAGAAATTGATCGTGGGCGAAACCGAGGCGGAATTTCTGGCTCTGGAGTATGCTGGTGGCGACAAGCTCTATGTGCCGGTCGCTTCCCTGCACCTGATCAGCCGCTACAGCGGTGCCGCGCCGGAAAATGCCCCGTTGCACAAGCTGGGCAGCGGCCAGTGGGAGCGCGCCAAGCGCAAGGCCGGTGAAAAGGTTCGTGACGTGGCCGCCGAACTGCTGGATATCTACGCCCGGCGCGAGGCGCGGCAGGGGTACGCCTATCCCGTTGATGATCAGTACGCCGCCTTCGCCGCCAATTTTCCGTTCGAGGAGACTCCCGATCAGCTGGAGTCTATCCATGCCGTGCTGCAGGATATGGCCTCGGCCAAACCGATGGACCGCCTGGTGTGCGGCGATGTCGGTTTCGGCAAGACCGAGGTGGCGATGCGCGCCGCCTTCGTCGCCGTGCAGGGGGGCAGGCAGGTGGCGATGCTGGTGCCCACCACCCTGCTCGCCCAGCAGCACTACCAGAGCTTCCGGGACCGCTTCGCCGACTGGCCGGTAAACATCGAATCCATCTCCCGCTTCCGCTCCCGCAAGGAGCAGCAGCAGGTGCTGGCCGGGCTGGAGAACGGCACGGTTGATATCATCATCGGCACTCACAAACTGCTGCAGGCGGGGGTGAAATACAAGCAGCTGGGGCTGGTGATCATCGACGAGGAGCACCGTTTCGGCGTACGCCAGAAGGAGCGCTTCAAGGCACTGCGCTCCGAGGTGGACATCCTCACCCTCACCGCCACCCCCATTCCGCGCACCCTCAACATGGCCTTTTCCGGGCTGCGCGAGTTCTCGGTGATTGCCACCGCCCCGGCGCGGCGGTTGCCGGTAAAGACCTTCGTCAGCGAGTGGAGCGACACCCTGCTCGCCGAGGCCATCCTGCGGGAAATCAAGCGCGGCGGGCAGGTCTACTTCCTGCACAACAAGGTGGAGACCATCGAAAAGACCGCCGCCAGGGTGCGTGAACTGGTGCCCGAAGCACGGGTGCAGGTTGCCCATGGCCAGATGGGCGAGCGGGAGCTGGAGCGGGTGATGGCCGACTTCTACCACCAGCGCTTCAACGTGCTGGTCTGCACCACCATCATCGAGACCGGCATCGACGTGCCCAGCGCCAACACCATCATCATCGACCGCGCCGACCGCTT
>JAJRUV010000080.1 GCA_024277595.1 Gammaproteobacteria bacterium | reverse complement strand
CCCATGGCGGCGTTGCGCCTCTTGCAAAGGGCGATGGCCATTCGCTGCGAGGCGCGCCTTGCCCTGAACGCTGACAGGCCAACTGTATCCTGATTTATCACCTTGACGGAGCACTAGGAGTCTGTCGGATTTGGGAATAATCTACTGCGCTGATGGGAGAGCGGCCAAAATATCCCCGGTTTTTCGTTAAATAGCCCCACTATTCGCCTCAAAACCGGAGATGTTTTGACTCGATCTCCCACCAGATCGCTACGATTACCCAAACCCGACAGACTCCTAGAATAACAGCAATTACAGGCAGTATTTTACAATCCATAAATGAGTCTGAAGAGGGGGAGAGGGTTGTCTGTCAGCCGGTTTTCAGGGTTCGTCCATGAATGGTTTTGAAGAGATTCTGGCGAACCCTTTGGAGTTGGTCCGCCGCCTGGTTATCGCTGATCTGGTGAGCGAGCTTGTCGAGTATTTCAAAGCTGACACCGGGTTTCAAATAGTCTGATGCAAAGGGCAGTGATTTGAGTTTGTCGTAAGGGGGCATCATGTTCTCATGTAACTATTCAGCATAGTTGAAAATGAGTATGTAACTGTTCAGATTGCCCCTGAAATTTGTCAGCTCAAAGCGAAAAACGGGAGTTTACACGGGTAAATGATCATTTTTTAACGCAGAAATGACAGATTTCAGGGGTAAGCTGAATAGTTACTGTGGTTGTAATTACTCAGTGAGTAGTCAATATTGCCGGTAACTGCTCAGATTGACCCTGAAATTCGTCAGTTCAAGGCGAAAAACGGGAGTTTACATGGATAAATGATCATTTTTTAACGCAGAAATGGCGGATTTCAGGGGTGAGCTGAGTAGTTACCTTTGGTTTTTCATAAATGCTCGCAGTAACATGAATTCTAATGCTATCATGCAGTATTACAGCCCAAACACCCATCTTAACTCGAAGATGTCGATTTATTCTGTTGAAAAATATCGATATTTTATGCGTTTCCCTGCTTCTGTCCGTGGAAGAGGCAGAAAATCACCGGGATGAGCTGGACAGGACGGATGCCATTATTTTTGGCAGCCCAACCTGCATGGGCAGTGTTTCCGGGTTCTTCAAACAGTTTATGGATGCTACCTCGTCAAGATGGATGGAAGGACGATGGCAAGACAAGCTGGCTGCCGGATTCACCAACTCGGCAAGTCAGTCAGGTGATAAGCTCAATACACTGGTGCAGATGGCGGTGTTTGCGGCTCAGCACGGGATGGATCAGCCTCGGCCTCAAGCCGAGAAATGATTCCAGCCAGGGTAGTCCGGAGGATCTGAACAGAATCGGCAGCTCCCTCGGGGTAATGGCGCAATCCAATGCCGATCAGGATCCTGAGCTAGCGCCCCCCGAAAGTGATCGGAAAACAGGGGAGCATCTGGGCTGCCGGGTTGCTCAGTTGGTGCAACATTGGATCAGGGGGTGATATTGTACTGCTTATCTATCCGGGTTAATGCGCGACGGCTATGATCAAAAACACGCCGGAGCGTTACGGCATACCCGCTATTCTGTTGCATTGGTCAATGGCGTTGCCCGTTATCGGGTTGTTTCCGTTAGGCCTCTACATGACCAGTCTGGACTACTATCATCCCTTGTATCAAACTGCGCCCTGGTGGCACAAAAGTTTGGGGTTGCTGGTTTTTTTACTCTTGGTTATCCGTCTGATTTGGCGGGGAATAAATATCAATCCTTATCCCCTTCCGACACATCGGTTCCGGGGAATTCGTCTGTCACTCCTGGTGCATCGGCTGCTTTATCTGTTATTGCTATTTACCTGCGTCAGTGGTTACCTGATCACAACTGCGGACGGTCGAAGCATTGAGTTTTTTAATTGGTTTGAGGTGCCGGCGCTGATTGGCGGTATTGAACAGCAGGAGGATGTTGCGGGTGACATTCATTTTGTGCTGGCTGTCTCAATTGTTGTGTTGACAGCGTTGCATGTTGCGGGTGCATTCAAGCACCATTTTATCGACAGGGATGAAACGCTGAAGCGTATTTTCGGGGTTGGTCAATCCATTGTCATCAAGGAAAAACAGGAGAATATGAAGTGAATTGTAAAAATTGTCTGGGAATTTTTGTGGCGGGAATTGTTTTATCTGTTTCAGCGAATCTGCATGCCGATGATTACCTTATCGACACCAAGGACTCGCACGCCTTTATCCAGTTCAAAATATCCCATCTTGGTTATAGCTGGTTGCTGGGCCGTTTCAATAAGTTTGGCGGCAACTTCAGTTATGACGAAAAAGATCCCTCAGCAGCGAAGGTCGAGGTTACTATCAATACGGCAAGTATCGACTCCAATCATGCAGAACGGGACAAACACCTGCGCGGTGATGACTTTCTGGAGGTAAAAAAATATCCTGAAGCAAAATTTATCAGCACCTCATATCAGGAAACGGGTGATGGAAAAGGAGTGCTCAAAGGTGATTTTACCTTGCATGGCGTTACCCGCCCGATTGTTATCGATGTTACACAGCTTGGAGCAGGTTCTGACCCGTGGGGAGGATTCAGGCGGGGTTTTGAAGGAACTACCCGGATTGCCCTGAAGGACTACAATATAGACTTTGATCTCGGACCCGCATCAAAAGAGCTGGAACTACGGTTATACATCGAAGGAATAAGACAGTAGTTTTTACGGAAGGGAAGGGGGCTGCTAAAGCCCCCTTGTTATGTTACAGGGATGCCCCTGTTATTCGCCGCCAACCACACCTGTCTTTGAAAAGGGAGCATCAACGCCTTTCAATAGCGGATGGCCTGCGTCAAACTTCATGTCACCGGTCAAATCATAATTCATTTCCTTACCTTGCATCAGTGTCTTATACAGAGAACTTCCCATCTCAAGGAAGTTGAGTTCCAGTGGAATACTCAGACTGCTGCTGCCTTTTTCGCTTAGCGAAATAGTTTTATCAACATCGCTTTTTGCCCACTGTTTACCGTTGATGGAGAGATTGTAGATGAGCTTGTTGATATCGATGCCGAATGAATTCGGGTTATCTATATTTGCCCCGACTACCACCTTGGCCCCGGTCAGGCTGAGCTTTTTTACATCAATACCAGTCAGCGAAATATCTGGCGCCTTGGGAACAGGAAAAGTTCCTTTGTTCGAGGCCGGAATTTTTTTGACGCCAATAACAGGGAGATCCACCAAGGCCGCTGTTTTTAGTTCATAATTCAGGTTTTCCTTGTTGGTTGCTCCTGAAATCAACTGGGAAATATCGGAAAACTTCAAGGAAACCGGCACTTTTACCTGACTGTTGCCACGCGCCTTGATCTTTACTTTATCGCGCTGCTCGCCCGCCATCAGCTGTTTGCCGTCGAGCATCAACGTGTAATCAAAACCGGCCAGATTGAGTGGTATGGGATTGGGGTTATCCACGTCCAGGGCAAACTGCAGGGTCAGTCCTTCAGCAGAAATAGAGGAAATATTCATCCCCGCAATGGAGACAGTGGGTTCCTTGACCCCTGTTGCTTTTTTAACCGCGTCCATGGATCCACAGCCGGATACAAGCGCAACCATCAGGACAAACAGCCCTGCCAACAATGGAGCGTTTTTTTTGCACATACTATTTCTTCTCCCTGATTTATATACTCTGGATTTTGTTAATGAGCAGTGCATAAAGCATGCTTTTCCATGCAATAATATCTGTCGTAACTACTCAATTCACCCCTGAAATCCGCCATTTCTGCGTTAAAAAATGGTTATTTACACATGTAAACTCCCGTTTTTCGCCTTGAACTGACAAATTTCAGGGGCAATCCGAGCAGTTACCGACAACATTGACTACTCGCTGAGTAGTTACTATCTGTCCAGCAAAATAGTGTCACTGATTGGATATTCTAGCACGTTATCCTGCTCCATTTGATGCATGCTTCAATTGTGGGATCCAGGAAAAGGCGGTTATACCCAGCTCAGTGCGCCACCCGTTTGATACTCGGTCACTCGGGTTTCGAAGAAGTTTTTCTCCTTGCGCAGGTTGGCCTGCTCGTCCAGCCATGGCAAGGCATCCCTGGCGCCGGGAAACGGCTCTTCAAGCCCCAGCTGGCGTGCTAGCCGGTTGGCGGTATGACGGAACTGTTCGACATGGTTTTCCGCGCTGTAGCCAATGATCGGCGTGGGCAGAATATAACGGGCATAATCTATCTCTGCTGCCTCTGACTCATCCCACATCTGACGGATCTCTTTGGGGTCGAGCGTAACGCTGTTTTCGGTGAAGATCTGTTTTACCACGCGAATACCAAAGGCACAGTGCAGCACTTCGTCGCGCATGATGTACTGAAGCTGTTCGGCAGTGCCCTTCATCAATCCCTGGCGCTGCAGGGCGAAGATGGGGCTGAAGCCATTGTAGAACCAGCAACCTTCGAAGACCGCCGCGAAGAACATGTAGGACATGACGAAGTTGTTGAGCTCGTCACGATCATTCAGATCGATATCTGCACGCAGGATGGAGTGCAGGCGGCGATTGGTGATCTGGATCTTGTGGTTGATCTCCGGCACGACCCGGTAGCGGTTGTATATCTCCCCCTGATCCAGACCAATGGTCTCGATGCAGTGCTGGTAGGTCCAGGTATGCAGCGCCTCCTCATAGACCTGGCGGGCCTGATAGATCTGCAGCTCCGGTGCGGTCATCTTCTCCATCACCGCCAGCCCGATGTTGCGCATGGCAAGCACATCGGAGGTGGTCAGGTAGGAGAGTACGTTTTCGTATACGTGACGCTGCTCAGGAGTCAAACGGTGTTGATAGTCCTGTACGTCCTGAGTCATGTTGATATCCAGCGGCGTCCAGTGATTCTTGTTGGCGTTGAGGAAAAATTCCCACGCCCAGGGATATTTGAACGGTGCCAGCTGGTTGACATCGGTCAGGCCGTTGATCACCCGTTTGTCCTCTGCGCGCACCGGCTCCGTACCGGACGTGGTTTTAGCGCCAACCGGTGTGATTTTCTTTTGTTGTGCGGACTCGAGCGCCTGCTCGACAACTACCGGATTGGGCGTGGTTGCTGGTTCCTGTGCAGGCTGTTTCTGTTTGTCACTGGCAAAACCAAGCGGATCGTCCCAGGTCAGCATGATGTGATCTCCCTTGTTCCATATTCAATCATTGGCATGCCTCACAATCCGGTTCGAGAATGGAGCATGCCTGCGGCGCAGCAGCGTTGGAACTGATGGTGTCCATACCGGCAACTGCGCCACCGGTATCCGATACGATACTGCTCTTCTCCATGTGGGTAGCGCCCATCGAGCGCAGATAGTAGGTGGTTTTCAGGCCACGCACCCAGGCCAGCTTGTACAGGTTGTCCAGTTTGGTGCCACTGGACTCGGCCATGTAGAGATTGAGCGACTGGGCTTGGTCCAGCCATTTCTGACGGCGGGAACCCGCCTCTATCAGCCAGCGCGGATCGATTTCAAACGCCGTGGTATAGAGAGTTTTCAGCTCATCGGGAATCCGGTCAATGGGCTGGACACTGCCATCATAGTATTTGAGATCATTAACCATCACCTCGTCCCACAGGCCGCGCTGTTTCAGATCCCGCGCCAGGTAGGGGTTCACCACCACGAACTCCCCGGACAAGTTGGATTTGACGAACAGGTTCTGGTAGGTGGGTTCGATGGACTGGCTGACCCCGCAGATGTTGGAGATGGTCGCAGTGGGCGCAATCGCCATGGTGTTGGAGTTGCGCATGCCGTTGCTCTTCACCCGTTCGCGCAGGCTGTCCCAGTCCAGGGTGGTGGAGCGATCCTGCTGCAGGAACCCGCCCCTGCCCTGCTCCAGCAGTTCGATGGAGTCGATGGGCAGTACCCCCTTGCTCCACAGGGAGCCGGCAAAGGT
>JAJRUV010000079.1 GCA_024277595.1 Gammaproteobacteria bacterium | reverse complement strand
TAAAAGAATATTTGGAGCATCACTTTGAGCCACAGGTTGATGATAATTTCAGAACTGAAGACTAAACGGGTCTTTCGACCCGTATCCGGACTTTCAGTCCATAAGACTAACCCACCAGCTTTAGCTGGTGGTTGTTGAGTCCCATACTTCTGCCAGACCAAGAGCATATACCGAGGCATCGGCCAGCATGTCCAGGGAGTCGGCGATCAGCGCGGTGGAGTTACCCACGATTCCGGCGCCGATCTCCATCAGGAACATGGCACCGTTGATGATGAGAAGCGTGATGAGTGTTCGGCGCTCCTCCCCATTTTTGGCCTCTATTTCGCAGTCGCAACCTGACATCAACAACAAACGCCGTTGCAATGCTCTGTCTCGAACTCCAGTGTCGAATGGGCAATGGAATACTTCTGCTCCAGTTCCACCTTCAACACCTTTTTGATCGTCTCTGTGTTATCGAAATCCGGGATGACCACGTGAGCCTCCAGGGCGTTGGTATGCTCGTCCAGTTGCCAGATATGGACGTGGTGGACATTGGTTACGCCATCGATATTTTCCATGGCATCGATGACCGATTCGATTGAAATACCCTTCGGTGTGCCCTGCATCAGGATATGGACGGTTTCAGGCAGCAGCATTGCCGCCTGATAGAGCACATAGCCGGCAATCAGCAGGGTCAGGAGGGTATCGCTCCAGTACCACTCGTAGAGCAGGATCAGGCTGCCGGCGATAATGACCCCTACCGAGGCCAGGGCATCGGAGACGTTGTGCAGAAAGGCGGCGCGGATGTTCATGCTGTGCCGCGACATGCTGTAGGTCAGCACCGCAGTGGCGATGTCGATCACCAGCGCAATCCCGGCCACGATAACCACCATCCACCCCTCGATGATTTGCGGCTCGAACATGCGCCAAAGTGCTTCATAGATAAGATACAGACCCACAATCACCAGCGTGACGAGGTTGATCAGGGCGGCAATCACCTCGGCCCGCTTGTAGCCGAAGGTTTTGAAGTGATCCGGCGGCTGTCTGCCGATGCGGCGCGCCACCCAGGCGATCAGCAGCGAGGCGGCATCGCTGAAGTTGTGCAGCGCGTCGGCGATCAGGGCCAGACTGCCGGAGACGATGCCGCCGATGATCTGCGCCAGGGTCAGCAGCATGTTGATGGCGATGGCCCATCCCAGGCGACGGTCGCCCATCGCCTCAATATCGTGGTTGTGGTCGTGTCCCATTTGCATTCATCCCTTGCAGCTGTCTACACCATGAAGGTTTCATGCTTCTTCATGTCCTTCATGGTGCAAGCAGTTATCTATCGCATATCCGCCAGCTTGCCCCGGGAGAACCAGGCGAACAGCGATGGCAGCACGAACAGGGTCAGGAAGGTTGCAGTCAGCAGCCCGCCAACGATCACCGTGGCCAGCGGCTTCTGAATCTCCGCCCCGACCCCGGTGGAGAGCAGCATGGGGATCAGTCCCAGCGCGGAGGTGATCGCCGTCATCAGCACCGGCCGCAGCCGGGAGGTTGCGCCGTTGAATACCGCCTCGTTCACCGGCAGGCCACCGGCGATGCGCTGGTTGATGCTCTCCACCATCACCACGCCATTGAGTACCGCGACGCCGAACAGGGTGATGAAACCGATGGAGCTGGGCACCGACAGATACTGTCCGGAGATGTAGAGCGAAAATATTCCGCCAATGACGGCGAGCGGCACGTTGACCAGGATCAGCAGCGCCTGCCCCACCGAGTTGAAGGCGAAATAGAGCAGCAGGGCGATCAGCGCCAGCGACAGCGGCACCACCATGGAGAGCCGTTTCTGCGCCCGCTGCTGGCTCTCGAACTGGCCGCCGATATCCACCGAGTAGCCCGGCGGCAGCTCCACCTGCTGCGCAATCGCTTCTCTGATGTCGGCCACCACGCTGCCCATGTCGCGCCCCTGGACATTGGCCTGAATCACCACCCGGCGCTGCACATCGTCGCGGCGCACCTGCGGCGGTCCCGACTCGATGCTGATCCGGGCTACATCGCCCAGGCGCACCCACGGCCCGGTCGGGGACTGCAGCCGCAGATCGGCGATGGTCTCCGGATCGGCGCGGAATGGCCGGGCGAGGCGCACATAGATATCATAGCGTTCGTTACCGCTGATGATCTGCCCGGCCGCACTGCCGCCCAGGCCATCGCGCACCACGGCCATCACATCGCCCACCGCCAGTCCGTAGCGGGAGAGCTGGCTCCGCTCCGGCCGCACCACCAGCTGCGCCTCGCCGGCAATCTGCTCCATGGCCACATCCCTGGCGCCCCCGATACCCTGAATCACCTTCTCGATGGCCTGACCCTTCTCGGCCAGCACGGCCAGATCGGGACCGAACAGCTTGATGGCCAGTTGCGCCCTGACACCCGACAGCAGTTCGTCCACCCGGGTCGCAATCGGCTGGGAGAAGTTCAGCAGCAGACCAGGGTGCTGTTCCAGTTTCCGCTCCATCAGACCCTGCAGCTCCTGGCGGTTGCTGGCGCTGGTCCACTCGCTGACCGGTTTCAGGCCGATGTATATCTCGATATTGTTGACCGGCTCCGGATCGCCCCCGATCTCCGGGCGGCCGATGCGGCTCAGAGCGTAGGTGACCTCCGGGAACTCCAGCAGCATTGCTTCCAGTTTGGGCGCGACACCGAGGGTGGTTTCCAGACTGGAGGAGGGAGCCAGCGTGACCCGCAGATTGATGGTTCCCTCCTCAAGTTCCGGAACAAACTCTGTACCCAGCCGGGGCAGCAGGGCGAGTGCGGCGATCAGCAGAACCAGCGCGCTGCCCGTCACCACTTTCGGTTTTTGCAACGCCCAGCCAAGTCCGCGTTGATAGAGGCGGTCCAGCGGTTTCAGGACAAAACTATCCTTTTGCCGTATTCCGCTGCGGAACAGGTAGCTGGCCAGCGCAGGGACGATGATCAGCGCCACCAGCACCGCCCCCACGATGGCCAGCATGATGCTCACCGCCATGGGCTGGAACAGTTTCGCCTCGACCCCCTCGAAGGTAAACAGTGGCATGAACACCACCAGAATGATGGAGGCGGCGAAGAATATCGGGCGCGCCACCTCCTTGCCGGCCTCCTGCAGGCGCAGGGCGATACCGTGCCGATCATGCGCCACGTCATGGGGATCGGGATCCCTGCCGCCCACGAGCGCCTTCAGATCCCTGTCATGATCCGCATCGGGATGAGACAGATGCTTGAACATGTTGTCCACCATCACCACCGAGCCGTCCACCAGCATGCCGATGGCAACGGCGATTCCCCCCAGCGACATCAGATTGGCAGAGAGTCCGAACCAGGCCATGATCATCAGGGCGATGCCGATGGAGATGGGAATGGAGATCAGCACCAGCATGGTGGCGCGCAGATTCATCAGGAACAGCGCCAGCACCACCACGATGAAGACGAAGGCCAGCAGCAGGGCGTTGACCACGGTGGTTACCGCCTGGGTGATCAGATCGGCCTGGTCATAGAACGCCTCGAAGCGTACCCCCGCGGGCAGCGCCTGCTGGATCAGGGTGATGCGCTCGTTGATTCCGTCGATAGTGGCCTTGGTATTGGCGCCCATCCGCTTCAGCACGATGCCGGCGACTACCTCTCCCAGCGCCTCGGGCTGTCCCTGCGCATCGCGGCGGGTCATGGTTACCGCTCCCTGGCGAATCTCACTGCCCAGCTCCACCGTGGCTACCTGCGCCACCGTTACCACGGTCCCGTCGATGGTCTTCAGCGGGATCTGGCGCAGCTCCTCGATACCCTGTTCGTCATGGCCAAGCCAGCCGACACCGCGGATCACCAGCTGCTCCTGGCCGCGATCCATGTACCAGCCGCCGGCATTGACGTTGTTGTTCTCCAGCGCCTCGACCACATCCTGCTGGGTCAGGCCATAGGCCAGCAGGCGCGACGGATTCAGGTTGACCTGGTACTGCCGCACATGGCCGCCGAACGAGAGTACATCGGTTACGCCGTCCACCGGCATCAGCAGCAGCTTGACCACCCAGTCATTGAGGCTGCGCAGCGCCATGGCATCGAAACCGGCATCCGCATCGGCTACCAGCAGGTATTGATACACCTGCCCCAGACCGGAGGTGTTGGGGCCGATCTCTGGCGTACCCACCCCCTCCGGAATCAGCTCTTTCGCCGACTGCAGCCGCTGGAAAACCAGCTGGCGGGCAAAGTAGATATCCTTGCCCTCCCTGAACACCACCGTGATGCCGGAGAGGCCGGTCTTGGAGATGGAGCGCACCTCCTCCACATCGGGCAGCGCGTACATCACCGCCTCGATGGGGAAGGTGATCAGCTGCTCCACCTCTTCGGCCGCCAGACCGGGAGCCTCGGTGTTGATGGATACCTGCACATTGGTAACATCGGGGAAGGCATCCAGATTCAGCTTTGGAACAACAAAGTAGGCCGACGCGATCAGCGCCAGCAGGGCAATCACCACCAGCAGCCGGTTGGTGACCGACCAGTCGATCAAACGATTCAACATGGTATCTCTCCTCCCGGCCTCAGTGGTTGTGCGGATCGAAGCCGCCCTTGGCCATCTCGGACTGGACGAAGAACGCCCCCTTGCCGACAATGGTGGTTCCCTCCGCAATGCCGTCAATCAGCATCCGGTCGCCCACCGTGCCCAGCACCTCCACCTCCTTCGGCTCGAAACGGCCGGGTGCGGTTTGCACGAACACCTGCCAGTGTCCGTCCGGGCTGCGCAGAACGGCAGCTACCGGTACGGCGATTCCCTCCTGCTTCTCCCTGCCCTCGATGACCACATTGACGAACTGGCCGGGGTGGAGCGAGTCGTCCGGATTGGCCACCTCCAGATGCAGTGCCAGGGTTCGCGTAGTTTCATCCAGGGTATGGCGAGCCTGGACAACTTTTCCCTCCAGCCAACGCTCCCCCACCTGTATCCGGGCCGGTGAACCCAGTGTGATGCGCGCCGCGCTGTCGGGCGTCAGACGGGCCTCCACCCAGAGCAGGGACTCGTCGCTGATCTCCATCAGCAGAACACCCGGCTGCACCAGTTCTCCTACCAGGAAATCATCGCTGATGACTGTGCCATCCTGGAGTGAGAGCAGCTGAAACTCCCCGGTGGCGCGAGCGGCGTCTCCAGTCTTGAGCAGTGAGTCGATCTGGCTCTTGGTCATACCGTAGGCGCGAACCCTGGCATAGGCCTGCTGCCAGGCAATCTCGGCAGCAATGTAGCGTTTTTCAGAGACCACCTTGCGCCCCAGTTTTTTGACCCGGCGCAGCTCGGTATTGGCCTCCATCAGCGCCCCCTGGGCCTCGGCCATCTCGACGCTGGTAAGACTAACCAGTGGTTGCCCTTTTTTGACATGATCACCTAGGTGAACATGACGCCTCATCACCTGGGCGGGGATGCGCGGGGTTACCCGGGTGGTACGGTAGGCATTGAGCATCACCACCCCCGGCGAGCTGATAGCCTCGCCCAGTGATTGACGCTTGACCACAACGGTTTCGATACCGGCCATGCGGCGCTGCATGGCACTCAGTTCGGTATCGGTGGCTGGCTCGGCATGCCCGTGACCACCGTCATGGGTATCATCATGTTTGTCGTGGTCATGTTCCTCTTCGTGACCTTGATCCTCTTCGCCGTGATCAGCGTGCGTCTCTTCCGGGGCTGAAGAATCAGTAGCCGGTTCCTCATGAGCATGGTCGTGTTCATGCTCGGGTTGCTCCGCAAAAAGCGTGGCAGGACTCACCAGACTCACTAACGCCATCAAAATTAATGTGTTCTTCATTTTCTGTTCTCCGGAATTCGTTTGTTATCTTGCTCCACCAAGCCCAGCCACGGCTCAATCCGGCCAGAGGCCGCCAGCCAGGCGATGGCCGACTGCCACACTTCATTCATCAACCGGGTTGCGGTTGCCTGGGTATCAATGTTCTGTTTCGCCTGGATAAGAAAATCGGTGGCGGTTAGTTCTCCTGCCTGCCACATCTGCTCCAGCAAGCTCATCTGCTCCTGAAGCGCCTGTTGACCGGTTGCACTCCAGACGCGCCAGGCCCCGCTGGTGCTGTGATAGCGACCCAGAGCTGCATCGAGTCGGGCTTTAGCGCGACGGCGGGCATCACGGTAAGTCTGTTCTTCAGCAGCGGCCTCATGTGACGCCGCACGTACCTCGGCCTTGAAGTTATTACGGACAAACAGCGGAATGCCAATACTCAGCCCCAGTAGTTCATCCGAATCTTCACGACCGGCCCGTATCCCGATAGTCGGGTCGATTTTCCCCTGTTTTCTCGCCAGGTTTATGCGGGACTTGGCTGCTTTCACACGGCTGCGCAGTGCCACCAGTTCAGGAAGGGAGTCCAGCAGTGTGGCATCTGCCTGTTCGGGAGGTGATGTCAGCTGTTGTGGCAGGCGCGGCCAGTCGGGTTCGGACAGGCCGGTGACCGCCTGCAAGGCTGCTTCAGCTTCAACCACTTTGCTGTCAGTTGCTGCCAGCTTCATCAGCGCTTCACTGTTCGCGACTTGAGCCAGTGTCACATCCAGTGGGGCTACATCACCAGCCGCATGGCGCAACTCGACTGCGTCAACAAACTGTTTCATTAATTGGTTGCTGCGTTGTGCCAGCGCCTGCAGTTCCCGTGCATTGAAATAGCGAGCCAGGGAGTCGAGTGTCTCTATAGCAATACGTTGCCGGATCTCTTCGAGCTGTGATTTAGCCACCTGAACCTGCTGACCGGCAATACGGCTCAGCGTCCCCCGCTTGTCACTCCAGTCGATGGTCTGGCTCAAACCGATGGTGGTGGTGTTGATGTCGGTTTGCTCTGCATCCAGCTCCAGAACCGGGTTATGCAGCGGTCGATCCGTGCCGTCAGCACGAGCCAGCGCTGCTTCAAGCGCCGCCTGCGCACTCTGCACGGCAGGACTCTCCAGCCATACCCGTTGAATAAATGTTTGCAAGACCGGGGTGGTTTCCTGCACGGCAGTCGCGCTGATTGATAACGGAACCTCTTTGTGTTCAGGTGCTGCTTCTACCCACACGGACAGTGTCAGGCCTGCGCACAGGCCTGCGCAATAAACAGATTTTAAAAACATGATGTCAATCCTTCAGGT
Source organism: Gammaproteobacteria bacterium (assembly GCA_024277595.1). Classification (GTDB taxonomy): domain Bacteria; phylum Pseudomonadota; class Gammaproteobacteria; order Thiohalospirales; family Thiohalospiraceae; genus DRMK01. Next base: position 977 of record JAJRUV010000079.1, on the reverse strand, counting down.
GTAACAAACAATATGCCGCCACATAACACCTGCGGCAGCACAAAAAGTGTCAGGAAAGATTAAACAATGGGAGGTCTTAGATGGGGCGCGATGTAGAGTGAAGGTATCGCTGATACCGGCAAAGAGAGCTTATCCCGGCCAGCCGCTGTAACCGGAACGGTGGCGCTGTTGACAATTCCCACCAGGTGAGCCGCGCCATGACAGCTATGGTTGTCATGATGCAGATCGCTGCCGGAGTGGTGATGTAGATCACCTGTTACCTGGTCAAATGATATCGTGTCATGGCTCACCATTGCCTCGGGATGGTTGTCCCACGCAAAAGCCAATCCCGCACAAAGATTGGCCAGCAGCAGTAAGTAGAGCAGGAATTTTTTCATTAACGCTAATGTAGGGAACCGTTGTTACGCTGTCAAGTTTTAGCCTTGTCCAATACGAAACCTGATTACCCATAAAGCGCAGCCATCCTTGGCAGTCTTTCTGGCATAGGTGGCGTTCTCACCGATATATACAAAAATCGGGGAACTATTCAGCTCACCCCTGAAATCCGCCATTCCTGCGTTAAAAAATGATCATTTACCCGTGTAAACTCACATTTTTCGCCTTGAACTGACAAATTTCAGGGGCAATCTGAACAGTTACATACTCATTTTCAACTATGCTGAATAGTTACAATCGGGGAAGCATATTTTCCAATTTGAAACGGCGATTGAATCGGTAATAAAACTCCGGCAGGTAACGCGGGAAATGTTTCGGCTTGATCGCGTGGTACACACCATTAATTGCACGCTTTACGTTGCCTGTAGCGGTGTTTACCCCGGGAAAGGACTCGAGAGTGACACTTGACGTGGTCAAGGTATTTGCGACACCCCAGTTAAGCTGCTTTTTTCACTTTCACCAATTGCGCTTCAAACTCATTGGGGCTGGTATATCCCAAATATGAATGCAGTCGGTGGCTGTTATAAAACATGGCAATATAG
>JAJRUV010000078.1 GCA_024277595.1 Gammaproteobacteria bacterium | reverse complement strand
GCTGTTGAAAAACCCTCATGCGGCACGATCCGGCGTTGGAATCCGGCTCAAAATGCTCATTTACTCCGTGTAAACTGCGCTTTTTCGCCGGATTCCGCCTTGTCTCGCACTCGCCCGAGGCTTTTTCAACAGCCTGTTAATCAGCTCGTAGCCTGTGAGCAACCACCGGCCAACAGCAGCTTGTGCGAACTCTTCCCCTCCAGAAATTGTACCGCCCTGGATACCAACAAATTCGGCAGTATCCCAATCAGCACAGGCACATGATCCCGATTGATAGAACCCGCGTAGAGCACCATCTTCTTGCTTCATGCAATCTCGCGTAACAATTCACGACACTTGAGTCCAACTTCATCACTCAATACCGGATAGCGGTACTTCGTCACCCATACCCAGTGGTATTTGCAATTCCATATCGTATGATTGCTGTGCTTGTAATTCTGCATGGCTTCAAGCTTGCCATCTCGTCCCGGCCGCCTGCGCTGACCGTCATGTAGAGCGAATCAAAGAGACATTGATTCCCTGTAACACCTCGTGAAAGAGAGCATGATCGGAGGTGCTTGAGGTGAAGTTTTTCAGGGACACTACCAGCCAGAACAGTCAGCCAACCCGCGTGGCATGGCTGACTACCCCCTGAAGAATCACGCCGCACGGAAATCCACGCAGATTATTGGGAATGGGGACTGCGGGGGCTTTAGCGGGAACTGCTGTCAAACTATCTCTGGGCTTGACATGTAGTATCCCGCCGCTAGAATATGCAATTCGCCAGTAAGCGGGAATAGCTCAGTTGGTAGAGCACAACCTTGCCAAGGTTGGGGTCGCGAGTTCGAGTCTCGTTTCCCGCTCCATATTTTGTTAGAGCCTGTCGGATTTAGTTAATCGCAGCGAGTATGAAGTCATCTGTTTTTGTCCCACCTATGGCTGGGTGGCAGAGTGGTTATGCAGCGGCCTGCAAAGCCGTCTACCTCGGTTCGACTCCGGGCCCAGCCTCCAGTTTATCCTGATTATTAATAATACTGTAACCGTCCAGCTCACCCCTGAAATCCGCTATTTCAAGGCGAAAAATGTGAGTTTACACGGGCGAATGATCATTTTTTAACGCAGAAGTGGCGGATTTCAGGGGTGAGCTGAACCGTTACATAACACTTGGCTTGAGCGAGCGCTTTACCAGTACGCGTTGACGGTGCTTTCCTTTTCCCAATAAATACCCGTTTTATTTTCAGCTGGTCCCTGCTGCCGAAAACCGTTGAAAATGCTAATATCGCCACCATCTTTATTTTTTTCAGGAGTTTGCATGAGCGACACAAAAATTGATATTCCCATCAATGGCGACAAAATAAGCATCAATGCTGATTATTCGCTGGAAGTACCGGATCGTCCCATCATCCCGTTCATTGAAGGAGATGGTATCGGCGTGGATATCACCCCGGTAATGCGCAGGATTGTGGATGCCGCAGTGGACAAAGCCTTTGGCGGGAAGCGGAGTATTGCCTGGATGGAGGTTTATGCCGGCGAGAAATCACTTAAAGTGTATGGTGAAGACAGCTGGTTACCGAGTGAGACGCTCGATGTAATACGTGACTATGTTGTATCTATCAAGGGGCCACTAACCACGCCAGTTGGAGGTGGGATCCGCTCTCTCAACGTTGCCCTGCGCCAACAGCTTGATCTGTACGTCTGCCTGCGGCCGATACGTTATTTCAACGGAACTCCCAGCCCTCTGAAAGAGCCGGGGAAAACCAACATGGTAATCTTCCGTGAGAACTCGGAGGATATTTATGCTGGCATTGAGTGGGAGGCTGGAACAGCAGGCGTCAAGAAAGTGATAGATTTTCTGCAGGGTGAAATGGGCGTGACGAATATCCGTTTCCCCGATAGTGCCGGTATCGGAATCAAACCGGTATCCAGAGAAGGTACCCAGCGCCTGGTACGCAAGGCGATCCAATATGCTATTGATAACAAGCGGGATTCCGTCACTCTGGTACACAAAGGAAATATTATGAAATACACCGAAGGCGCCTTTAAAACCTGGGGGTACGAACTTGCCAAACAGGAATTTGGCGCGGTGGAGATTGATGGGGGACCTTGGTGCCAGGTGAAAAATCTGCAAACCGGCGCTAATATTATTATCAAGGATGTCATTGCGGATGCCTTTCTACAGCAGATTTTGTTACGGCCGACAGAATATGATGTGATTGCCACTCTGAACCTGAATGGTGATTATATCTCTGATGCACTGGCGGCGCAGGTCGGTGGAATTGGTATTGCACCCGGAGCCAACCTCTCCGACAGTATTGCGATGTTTGAAGCCACGCATGGAACGGCGCCAAAATATGCGGGACAGGACAAAGTCAACCCTGGCTCACTCATCCTTTCTGCGGAAATGATGTTGCGCCACCTTGGCTGGTTCGAAGCCGCAGATCGGATTGTAAGTGGAGTTGCCGGCGCTATAGAAGCCAAAACCGTAACCTATGATTTTGCCCGCCTGATGGATAACCCCGAGGAAATTAGTTGCTCGGAGTTTGGCGAGGCTATTGTCAAACATATGTGAAGGGGTGAAAAAGAGACTGAATCAAGATACTGTTATGGGCAGTTACACCGACAATCAAAGCCAGCCTGGAGATGTTGCAACGGAAACATCCCGGCCCAAATTGAAACGCCCGCCGATGTATAAGGTCATAATATTGAACGATGACTACACACCGATGGATTTTGTAGTGATGATACTGGAGAGATTTTTTGCCATGAACAGTGAAAAGGCAACCCGGATAATGTTACAGGTGCATACCCGTGGGGCAGGAGTATGCGGTATCTTCAGCCGGGATATTGCTGAAACCAAGGTGGCGCAGGTTGAAAATTACTCCCGGCAACACGATCACCCGTTAAAATGCACCATGGAGGTGGCTTGATCCATGTTGAGTAAAGAACTGGAATTCACACTGAATCTTGCTTTCAAGGAAGCGCAGGAGAAAAAGCATGAATTCATAACCGTTGAGCACCTGCTGCTGGCGCTGCTGGACAATCTGGCTGCAGTGGATGTGCTGCGCGCTTGCGGCGCAAACATGGACGAACTGCGCAGTGAATTGACCCGGTTTATTGACGGAAACATTCCCGAGCTGGCAGTTGAAGATATCCGGGATATTCAGCCTACGCTGGGGTTTCAGCGGGTAATGCAGCGAACCCTGTTCCATGTACAAGCCGCGGGCAAGGATGAAGCAACCGGAGCTAATGTCCTGGTCGCCATTTTTAATGAACAGGAGTCGCAGGCCGTCTTTTTTCTTGGAAAACAGGATATTACCCGCTTCGATGTCGTGAATTACATCGCCCACGGGATTTCCAAACTCCATGAAGAGGGTAGTGGCGAAGAGTCACATCCAACATCGGAGGATGATGAGGTAGCTGAGCACCCCGGCGGGGCATCACCACTGGATAGTTTTGCCACCAATCTCAACGAAATGGCACAGCAAGGGAAGATCGACCCTCTGATCGGCCGCAAGAAAGAGGTCGAACGCACCATCCAGATTCTATGCCGCCGCCGCAAGAACAATCCCCTGTTTGTTGGCGAAGCCGGCGTAGGGAAGACCGCACTGGCCGAAGGATTGGCAAAAAAAATTGTCGATGGCGAGGTGCCCGAGGTGTTGGCACCGGCCGTCATCTACTCGCTGGATTTAGGCGCATTGCTGGCGGGAACCAAATACAGGGGAGATTTTGAAAAGCGCATCAAGGTGGTTCTGGGACAGCTCAAAAAAGAACCCGAGGCCGTGCTGTTTATTGATGAAATACACACCATTATCGGGGCTGGTTCCGCCTCAGGCGGGGTGATGGATGCCTCCAATCTCATCAAGCCCATGCTGGCCTCCGGCGAGCTGAGATGTATCGGCTCCACCACCTACCAGGAGTACCGCTCCATATTTGAGAAAGATCGGGCTCTGGCCCGGCGTTTCCAGAAAATCGATGTCACCGAGCCAACCGTCTCTGAAGCGGTACAGATCCTGGAGGGACTGAAACCCCGTTATGAATCACACCATGAGGTAAAGTACAGCAGCGCGGCACTGCGCAGCGCCGCCGAACTGGCGCATCGCCATCTCAGCGACCGCTACCTGCCCGATACAGCAATTGATGTTATTGATGAGGTAGGGGCCAGCCAGCAGTTGCTGCCGCTCTCACGGCGTAAAAAAAATATCGGGGTGAAAGATATCGAGGCGATTGTCGCCAACATAGCGCGCATTCCTCCCAAGCAGGTTTCCAGTTCAGACATAGAGCTGCTTGGCAGGCTGGAGCATCATCTCAAACAGGTTATTTTTGGTCAGGACGAAGCCATCGCCACATTGGCGACAGCTATCAAGATGGCGCGTTCCGGGCTGGGAGAAGAGCACAAGCCCATCGGATCATTCCTGTTCGCAGGACCCACTGGCGTGGGTAAAACGGAACTGACCCGTCAACTTGCCACCACTATGGGTATTGAACTGGTTCGTTTCGATATGTCTGAATATATGGAGCGTCACACGGTTTCCCGCCTTATTGGTGCGCCCCCGGGTTACGTGGGTTATGACCAGGGAGGGCTGCTTACCGAAGCGATCAACAAGCACCCTTATGCTGTGCTGCTACTGGATGAGATTGAGAAGGCGCACCCTGACGTATTCAATCTGCTGCTGCAAGTGATGGATCACGGCACACTGACCGACAACAATGGCCGCAAAACAGATTTCCGCAATGTCATTATCGTGATGACGACCAATGCCGGAGCCGAGCAGATGAGCCGGCCATCTATCGGTTTTTCTTCCCAGGATCACAGCTCGGACGGGATGGAGGCCATTCGGCGCAGCTTTACGCCGGAGTTTCGTAACCGGCTGGATGCTGTTATTCAGTTCAACTCTCTGGATGAGAAAACCATTGGCTCCGTAGTGGACAAGCTGGTTGCACAGATAGAAGCTCAGTTGATGGATAAGCATGTTGCCCTGAATGTTGACGACAAGGCCCGCGCCTGGCTCGCACAGCATGGTTATGACAAGAGCATGGGCGCACGCCCGATGTCACGCCTGCTTCAAGATCATCTGAAAAAGAAGCTGGCTGATGAGTTGCTGTTTGGAAAATTGGCGCAGGGAGGAGAGGTGAATATCAGCGCGAAAGATGATGAACTGATATTTGCAATTAAACCAAGAGAGCAGGGTAAAAATCAAAAGAACAAGCTAAATATCAAGCAAAAATCATAAATTGGTTATTGTTGTGATTTAACGCTTGCGGTAGGTAATACGGCCTTTACTCAGATCGTAAGGGGTAAGAGCAACCGTTACTTCGTCACCCGTCAGGATGCGAATATAGTGCTTGCGCATTTTACCGGAAATATGTGCAGTAACAACGTGACCATTTTCTAATTCTACACGAAACATCGTATTGGGCAGAGTTTCAATAACCTTGCCTTCCATCTCAATACTCTCTTCTTTAGCCATACTTATAAAATTCCTCTTTCGAAAAGTTAATGCACCATTCTGCCTGAACGACAAGATTCTGTCTACATAATGACAACGTAGACCAGCCGCCCCGCTAAAATCTTTCAGCAGGCTGAATAGAGAAATTTCTGTATTTTAAAGGAAAGGTAGATGCTACAGGGGGCAGAATGCCGTACAGGTCATAGCCCGTCTCCATTTGCCAGCTTGGTTTCCCTGAAAAACCTTACCTCAAGCAACTCGGTCACAGTCTATGGGTTAAGAGGTGTTGCCGGGAATGATGGTTGGCTTGAGTTCATTCGCTGTACCCAGGTACGTCACTTCCCAATGCGGAATTAAAAAGCATTGGAATAGATGGCGTGTTTTCTGTCGGAAGCGGGATTTGCTTTTTGCTCTAACCACTGCACGATTAAGCAGCCACAACAACGCTGCTGTCTCTGATCAATCAGAAAGGCCAGCATTATTAAATGTATTATCACGGTGGACAGGTGGTGATAACCATGACCAAAGTTATATTCAAAGTGATAACCGTGAGCAGGGCGTTGTTGAGGTACCGAAAACGCGGTGTGTGAACCCTTTCTCATCAGTCTGCTCATGAAAAGCTGTCGTTGAGGTAGTCATGGCGCAGTTGTGGCGAGGAACGAAGTCATACAGATGCCTGTAAATATTTCTGTGTAACCGCCTCTTTCAAATGAAATCCGCCAGGCGGTCTTCGAACTCAATCATAAAGTGGTTGAGCGCAAGCTTCCAGTCCCGGATGGGTATAGAACCACCTTTTGGGCGGACTCATCGGCCGGAAACAGCTTGCGCTTCCTGATGGCCTTGCGAATGACGCTGTTCACCGATTCGATGGCGTTGGTGGTGTAAATCGCCCTGCGAATATCTTCCGGGTAGGTAACTATTCAGCTCACCCCTGAAATCCGCCATTTCTGCGTTAAAAAATGATCATTTACCCGTGTAAACTCACATTTTTCGCCTTGAACTGACGAATTTCAGGGGCAATCTGAACAGTTACATACTCATTTTCAACTATGC
>JAJRUV010000077.1 GCA_024277595.1 Gammaproteobacteria bacterium | reverse complement strand
TGCAGTGCGGTAGACGATGGGTATGTTCGTATCAGCATCCGCGACACCGGCCCCGGCATCCCGGCCGGACTGCTTGGAAAACTGTTTCAGCCCTTCAACAGGCTGGGGGCGGAAAGCAGTGCAATCGAAGGTACGGGTATCGGCCTTGTCATCACCCGCCAGCTTGTTGAATTGATGGGGGGGCGCATCGGGGTGGACAGCCGGGTTGGCGAAGGCAGCACCTTCTGGCTTGAATTGCCACTGGATGACAATTCAAAACAGCCTGAATTGTCATCCTCGTGTATCACGGATTCCCGGGAGGTAGGTCCGGAACGTTTATACACAGTGCTCTACCTGGAAGATAATCCTGCTAATCTGCGCCTGGTAAGCCGCCTGCTGGCACGACGGCCGCATATTCATTTGCTGACCGCACATGAGCCGCAGCTCGGTCTGGACCTGGCCGAAGCCAGCCGACCGGACCTCATTCTGCTGGATATCAATCTGCCGGGTATGGATGGTTATGAGGTGTTGGCCAGACTGCGTGCCGGAGATGCAGATCGCAGCATCCCGATTCTTGCTGTCAGCGCCAATGCCATGCCGAAGGACGTGGAGCGAGGGCTCAAGGCAGGCTTTGACGCCTATCTGACCAAACCCCTGGATGTGGATAGCTTTCTCAGGGAGGTGGATGAGCATCTGGTAGGAAACAGCTGAATCGGTGGATCAGATGCTCGGGTGAAATTATGGGAATGGACAGGATCAGGGTAGAACCTCAAGTGCATCAGGCCGCCATGCAATGGCCTGGCCGCCTGCTTGTACTGTTGGTTCTGATTTTCAACGCCGCGTTTGCGGCCGCTGCCGGGGTAGCTTCCCATCCGTTCGTCGTCAGCGGCGTAATAAAGGGTAGCGGCAATTCGCAGCTCTTGCGGGACTTTGTCGATTATCTGTCAGTGCGTAGTGATTACCCTTTACGAGTGGTTTACGTGGAGAGTTACCAGGGGTTGTCTCAACAGCTGCGGGGTGATCCCATGGCAGTTGGCTGGACCTGTGGTGCGCCGTTTGTAGAGGATCAGGCGGTGGATGGCCAGCAGCTTGTGGCTGTGCCGCTTTTCCAGGGTGCTCCAACCTACCATAGCCTCCTGATCGCACGTACTGGCGTCGACGAACAGCACCTGGCTGATTTCAGGGGCACAATATTAGCCTACGGCGATCTGCGCTCCAACTCGGGTTTCATTGTGCCCGCCTTCGTACTGCAACAGGCAGGCCTGGATATTCATTCCCATTTCAGGCTGTTGCTGCACACCGGAAATCATGAACGTAGTATCGAGGCCGTATTGCACGGCCTGGCCGATGTGGCGGCTGTGGATGAATACGTATGGGTCGAATACCTGCGCAGCCATCCGCAAGCCGGTCGAAAGCTGACAGTGCTGGAGCGTTACGGCCCCTATCCCTTCACACCTGTGGTTACCGGCAATGCAGTTCCACCGGATGCTGTTGGGCGCCTGCAAAATGCGCTGGTCGATATGATGGCAGACCCTGCGGGGCAGATCCTGCTCGAGAGGCTCCATCTGGATGGTTTCGTACGCCGCCCGGCAGCGTTTTACCGGCCCATTGCCGGGATGCTGGAAAGCCTGGACATGCAGCCGGAAGGAGAGAGTGGCGATGCGCGCTAGCCTCAAGGAATTTTGGGAGGGATCCTACAGTCGTCGGGTTAGTCTGACACTGGCACTGAGTTTTGCGGGAATCCTCGGTGTGAGTAACTATCTGGAGTATCGGCAGGAAAAGGACGCCCTGGTCACGACAGTGACCGATCACGCGGTGGTCCAGCTCGAACTCACTCAGCCATTGTTTGCCGAGAAGGTGCATTTCGCGCGTTATTTTGAACTCTGGAAAGAAATTCGCAGACTTATCGGGATCTCAAGGAAGCACAACACACGCAGCACATTGCTTGAGATCCGGGAGATCGCAGTGCTGGATAACGAAGGCCGGGTGCTGGGACACAGTGCGCCGGAGGAAAATGCCCTGCTCAAGGCCTATAACGGCAAAATATCCAGGTCTGATACGTCACCCGGTGGCCTGGGCATGCGCTGGAATGCCGATAAATCCCGGCTTGCTGTAACAGCGGAACTGCGTTGGGATAATCAACCCGTTGGACAGTTATACATCATTTATTCAACTGCGAACCTGAAAATGCGTTTGCAGGCGTTACAGGCCTGGCATTTGCTGTTGATGGGGGGCGCGGGCGCGTTGGCTTTTGTACTGAGCATCATATTCACCCGATGGGTGACAAAACCGCTGAATTCAATGATTCCCGTGTTGTGGGAAATCGGAGAAGGCAACCTGTCATTAGAAGAATTTCACCAGCGTGCAGATGAGTTTGGGACACTGGCCCGGGCGCTGGAGGTGGCGGACTCTCGTATTCACCTTGCTACGCGTGAACAAAAGCAGTTGATGTCGATACTCGAAGCGACATCCGATGTCGTTGGCATGGTGGATGTCGAGGGGCGGACGATTTTTCTCAACGCGGCGGGGCGTAAACAGCTCGGGTATGGTGCCGGAGAGGATTTGAGCGAGATCAGGATCAGTAGCTACCATTCCGGGAAGGTCGCCCGCTACCTTGTGCAGGAGGCACTTCCGAGCGCGCAGCGTGACGGCAAGTGGCGCGGTGAGACGCCGTTTCTCAGGCGGGATGGCAGTGAGTTTATGACTTCGCAGGTGATAGTGGCTCACCACGGTGAGGATGGGGAGCTGGCGGGTTTTTCCACTATCGCCCGGGATATCAGCAGCGAGAAAACTGTCGAACACAAACTTCGTCACTACCAGGCTAACCTGGAACAGATGGTCAAAATACGTACCAGAGAACTGGAGGCTGAGAAAAACAGGGCCGAAGCTGCGAGTAACGCAAAATCGGAGTTCTTGTCTCGCATGAGCCATGAATTGCGAACCCCCATGAATGCGGTGCTTGGGTTTTCGCAGTTACTTGTAACGGATACCGAAGAGCACTTGAGCGCTTCGCAGCGTGAGAATGTGCAGGAAATTCTGGATGCAGGTGAACACCTGTTAACCCTGATCAATGAAGTCCTGGATCTCTCAAGGATTGATTCAGGTCGTATGGAAATCTCGCTGGAAAAGGTTAATCTGGGTGAGGTCGTGCAGGCCAGTGTGAAGCTGGTACAGATGCAGGCGAGCAGTCGCGCTGTTCGAATCATAAGCGCTGTCAGTGAATGTGACGATGTTGTGGTGTGTGCGGACTTTACACGACTGCGCCAGGTTCTGCTGAACCTGTTGAGTAATGCTGTCAAATACAATCGTGAGGGCGGCACGGTCACTGTGCGTTGCCGGATCGTGGAAGATGCGCTGTATCTTGATATTACCGATACCGGGAAGGGCATTCGGGACGAGGACCTGGAGAAACTCTTCGTACCCTTTGAGCGTCTGGATGCGAAGTATAGTGTAGAAGGAACCGGTATTGGCCTGGCTATCAGTCGGCGTCTGGTGGAACTGATGCAGGGAACGCTGAGTGTGCGTAGCAGTTTTGGTGAAGGCAGCACCTTTTCCGTTGAACTGCGCCTGTTTGAAAGGTGCCGAGCAGAGGGAGCAGAAGCATGAACCTATACCCGGATTTTGATGATTCAGATCTCTATGCGGCCGAGATTCTGATTGTGGATGATGAGGCGGCGAATGTCCGCCTCATGCAGAAGATACTCGCAGGTGCCGGATACCGGAATGTCAGCGCCACGCAGGACTCATGCGAGGTGCGCGGATTGTGCCGTGAGCAGACCTTTGATCTGCTGATTCTGGATATTAATATGCCTGGCCTGGACGGTTTCCAGTTGATGGAACAACTCAACCTGGATCTGTCCCTGCAAAAATCATCGGTCCTGGTGCTGACTGCACAGGACAGCCGCGAATCCCGCATACGGGCGCTGAAGGCAGGTGCCCGTGATTTCGTAACCAAGCCCTTCGACCGGATCGAATTGCTGGCGCGCGTGAGAAATCTGATTGAGGTGCAGATTGCTCAACGATACATGCGCAACCAGAACCTGATTCTGGAAGAGAAAGTACAGCGCCGCACCCGTGAGTTGCAAAATACCCGTCTGCAGGTTGTACAGCGCCTGGGTCGGGCGGCGGAGTACCGCGACAATGAAACCGGTCTTCATATTATCCGCATGAGTAATATCTCGGCTTTACTGGGTGAGGCAGCGGGTTTAAGCGGCTACATATGTGACCTCCTGCTCAATGCCAGTCCGATGCACGATATTGGCAAAATCGGTATACCTGATCATATCCTGCTCAAGCCGGGAAAGCTGAACGCCGAGGAGTGGGAATTAATGAAAACCCATGCGCAGATCGGCGCCGATATTCTTTCAGGAGATGATTCGGATTTGATGACCATGGCGCATGATATCGCAATTACCCATCATGAGAAGTGGGACGGAAGCGGGTACCCGAATGGTCTAAAGGGCGAAAGCATCACCCTGGCAGGGCGTATTGTAGCCATCGCCGATGTATTTGATGCCCTGACTTCCGAGCGTCCCTATAAACGTGCATGGCCGGTACAAAAAGCAGTCGATTTGATAAAGGAAGAGAGTGGTAAACATTTCGATCCCTCCCTGGTAGATAAATTCCTGTCTGTTCTGCCAAAGGTTATTGCTATCAGTGACAGATTTGCTGAACCCGGCGCCGATACAGTGGTTGCGCGGGTTAACAGCCATAATGGACAAGCAGCGGAGCGTATATGATTAATTACATTTTGCGTAAAACATGGAGTGCATGGGTGGTTACCCTACTCGCGGCAATACTTGTCTTCTGGTCTCCCGGTAAGGTGACCATGCTGCTGTCATTGTTAACGGTGTCCCTTGTCTGGACGCTGCTGTCGGGTTTAAACAGG
>JAJRUV010000076.1 GCA_024277595.1 Gammaproteobacteria bacterium | reverse complement strand
GATACTTTCTGCATGTAGTGGCGGTATAGAAAACGATCTCAAAACTTCTCTGAATAATGATAAGGAGGAGATGCGGATTTGCGGGAAACGCGAGTCGACCAGAGCAGTAACCGTAAAAGGGCTTAATAACACCAGGATACGGATATATCCTGTTAAGGGTTCTGACCTGAAGTCATTCTGGAGCGGCACTGATCATTGTTTTGGAAGCCGTTCTGCTACAGAAATTATAGAATTCACCACGCCCAGTGATTTCGGCGGCATGAAGATGACAGAAGTGGTGTTCGGTTATGAAATGGAATTCAATGATCTGGCGCGAAATCTTCGCGTAGATGAGTCTATTCGAGATGCATATCCCAAGCCGAATCAGGCAAAGGCAGTACTTGTTGAAACAAATAATGGCTGGCGGATCGAAAAGGTAACCTGGGCGCCTGGTAACTATTTTGCCAAGGCCAGGATGATTTCCTCGGAGAAATATGGCAGGGAATTAAGTCCCAATTGTGCTGCATGCCAGGATATGGTGCGGGATGGTGTGGATTTTTCTAAACTTCCTGCAGAAGTTGTCGGTGCATTCAGGGGCAAGAATCATTTCTCCGAGGCTTGTGGAAGTGTCAGAAGGTCCTGCGCCGATCAGTATGGTCTTGGCTACTAATACAGAACGCGCATAACAAGGCAAATACACTCGCGGCCGGTTCGATGCGGCGGAAGGGTGGCGTGTGGTGCTCTGATGAAAACGGGGGAATGGGATGAAACTCACTGGCGTGCTTGTCTCGGTCAGTATTATTTTATTTTCCGCATGTGGCGGAGGAGGTGGCGGTAGTAGTAGCGGTAGCAGTGGCGTCATCACGAGTCCCGGCGTCTTCTCTTCAGCCAGTATTTTCAATGCTGACGTTCTCACGGTAACGCTCGCAGAGAGCAGCGATGACATTTATGTGGGCGGGGAATTTACTGCTTATAACGGCACGAGCAGTAGTCGCGTCATTCGCTTGAACAGCGACGGCTCGATAGATGCCGGATTTGCAGTCGGGACAGGATTCAATAACATAGTCCGCAGTATTGCTGTTGCCACAGATGGCAGCGGTGATATTTATGTGGGCGGAGATTTTTCTGCTTATAACGGCACAAATAGTAGCCGCATCATTCGCTTAAACAGCGATGGCTCGATAGATGCCGGCTTCAATGTCGGGACAGGCTTCGATGGCCGGGTCCGCAGTATTGTCGTTGCTACAGATGGTAGCGGTGATATTTATGCGGGTGGGGAATTTGATGTCTATAACGCTACAAACAGTAGTCGTGTCATTCGCTTAAACAGCGACGGCTCGATAGATGCCGGCTTCGATGTCGGGACAGGTTTCGATAACTCCATCACCAGTATTGCCATTGCCACAGATGGTAGCGGTGATATTTATACGGGCGGCAGCTTCACCTCCTACAGGGGTAATGCCAGAAACCGGATTGCTCGTGTTAATAGGGACGGTTCGAACGATGCCGGTTTCGATGTCGGGGCTGGCTTCGATAGCGTTGTCACCAGTATTGCCGTTGCCACAGATGGCAGCGGTGATATCTTTGCCGGTGGATTCTTTACCAGCTACAGGGGTAATGCCAGGAACCGGATTGCTCGTATTAATAGCGACAGTTCAAACGATGCCGGCTTCAATGTAGGGACAGGCTTCGATCGTGCTGTCAACAGTATTGTCGTTGCCACAGATGGCAGCGGTGCTATTTTTGTCGCTGGATTCTTTACCAGCTACAGGGGTGATGTCAGAAACCAGATTGTTCGTATTCATAGTGACGGTGCCAACGATGCCAACTTCAATGTCGGTACAGGCTTCAATGGTGCTGCCCGCAGTATTGCCGTTGCCAGAGATGGCAGCGGTGACTTGTTTTCCGGCGGTTCTTTTACTTCTTATAACGGGACTGATGTTGGGTATTTGGGCCGCCTGGATTCAGTTGGCCAGTTGAGATAAGGTGTGGCTCTATCCAGCGTTAATGGCGGCTAACCGGCGGGTGTGAATTTTACCGTAGGAACTCTGTAAGAACATGATACTGGAGCCAACGCCATCACTGCTGGAAAATCTGTACTGGATAACGTTGCTTGCGGTTATTGTTTCGTCGGCATCGGGCGTTCTTAAGGCCGGTTTCAAGCAGTTTGATTTGTTCGGTGTGATCATTATTGCTGTCGCCACAGGGTTGGGGGGTGGTTCGCTGCGCGACATGTTGCTTGACCGGGATGTGTTCTGGATCAACGATCAGTCATTTTTTATTGCATCGCTTGCCAGTGCGGTTGTTGTTTTTGTGGTGGCCCGACTGGTCATGGTTTCGCCCCGGTATTTCCTGGTTGCCGATGCGGCGGGCCTGGCGACTTTTGCTATTGCCGGAACCCTGGTTTCACTTATGGTCGGCGCACCCCCGCTTGTGGCAAGTTTTATGGGGGTGATGACAGGAACCATGGGGGGTATTTTTCGTGATGTATTGTGTAACGAAACACCCGTCGTTTTTCTAAGCCCGCTTTATGCGACGGTATCCTGGGCGGGTTCCCTGCTCTTTATCGGGCTCCTGTATTTTGACCAGGAGATAACGCTGGCAGCAACTATTGCAGGGCTGGGTATATTTATATCGCGGTTGCTGGCCATGCATTACAACATCAGTCTGCCCAGGTTCCGGTTCAAGTCCTGATGCGGCCGCAAACGATTCCGATCCCGTGAAAGAATTTATGCAGAGAACCCTGCTGATCGTCACAGGATGGATATTCGTCCTGCTGGGCGTGATCGGTGCAGTGCTGCCGGTATTGCCGACCACGCCCTTCCTGATTGTTGCCCTGTTTGTTTTCGCCAGGAGTTCGCCGCGGTTCCACCGGATGCTGCTGGAGAACCGCTGGTTCGGCCCGGGCCTGAAGCAGTGGGAGCGTGACAGAACGGTAACCCGGCAAACAAAACGTACGGCGTCCGTCCTGATTGCCGTCACTTTCCTGATTTCGATTGCGTTTATGTACGAAAGGCAGGAGCTGCAACTGTTCCTCCTGGTGCTGGCGACTGTATTGCTGTTGTTCATCTGGCGTCTGAAAGAGAGCGCGCTGTCTACGGAAGCCGCTGCGTCTTCTGAAGAAAGGTAGGGCTGTCCGTTGCTTTTAAAGTGGCTCATGACAGCGGCAATTCTGCTGGCCGGGTGGAATCTGGACAAAGCGTTAGTGTTTTCCCGCCGACTGATCGTTTAAACTGCCAGTCCTGTCTGCCTCTTTATCCGCGACATCTACAATCTACGGGATTTTACGCAATGGCTGTCAAGCAGTTCAGTTTCCTCAATTTTTTGCTCCGCTTCGTGCTCGCGGTGGCGCTGGTGTTCGCCACCTATAACCCCTCCGAGTATTCCTGGTATCACTGGTTCATGCAGGCCCCGGACAAGATCGACCCGCTGCTGGCGTTCGCCGCCGTGGTGCTGCTGATCGGCTGGGTGATTTACCTGCGCGCCACCATCCGCTCACTGGGCGAGATCGGCACCATG
>JAJRUV010000075.1 GCA_024277595.1 Gammaproteobacteria bacterium | reverse complement strand
CATTACAGGAAGTCAATTGTGTTTCTTAGGAAAGCAACGGTATTCCTTGCAGCAGAAACGAAGTCGACTGCATGGATGCAGGAGGTAGAGCAATGCAGGAGCAATTGCCGGGAAATATTCGTTTATCACCCGGCATAAGAATACCTGGCCTGTCGCCCTGCAGTGCAGGGTATTGGGTGTGACACGCAATGGCTACTACAGCTATCAGGTACGGAAAAACAACAGACCAGACGATCCCATGCATCAGGAAATGCTGGAGTGGGTCGAGGATATTGCCGAGAGTTCACGGTATAGCTACGGCAGTCGCCGGATGAAAAAAGCCCTGAATGCATTGGGCTATGCGGTCAGTCGCAACAAGGCAAGAAGTTGATGAGAGAAGCGAATATCAAGGCGCGGCAACGCAAGAAGTTCAAAGTGACGACCAACAGCAATCACAAGCATCCTGTGTTTGACAACCTGCTGGAACGCCAGTTTGATGTGGAACAAACCGACCGGGTCTATGCCTCTGATGTGACGTACATCTGGACACAGGAAGGCTGGTTGTATCTGGCCGTGTTGGCCGAGTCATGCAACAGTCAACCTCTGGTGCTCCATGCCGACAACGGTGCGCTGATGAAATCACAGACCTTGCAAGCCAAGCTCTATGAGCTGGGTATCACGCCTTCACACAGCCGACCGAGAGTGAGTAATGACAATCCCTATTCGGAAGCGCTGTTTAGAAAGGTCAAGTACTGCCTCCAGAGGCCTTCCGAAGGCTTTGCCAGCCTGGCCGAGGCGAGGGAGTGGGTCAATCGGTTCGTGTACGGGTACAACCACGTTCACCGCCACAGCGGAATACGCTTTGTCACACCACAGCAGCGTCATAGCGACCGAGACAAAGAGAGCCTGGCGCAACGCTCGGATGTTTATGAGCAGGCCAAAGCTGCTCGGCCTGAGCGTTGGTCTGGGTCAACGAGAAACTGGACCCCCATCGGTGCTGTGGCGCTGAACCCAGAGCGAACCGAGAGACAATCACGCTACGCGGCTTGATCGAAAAATGGGACAACTATCTTGAAAAACGTCGGTGTGCTCTCATTCTCTGGCTGTTGGACAGTTCATCCTCGGTATTTGTGTTGATTTTTATCGTGCTGTTGTAGAAATCACTATTGATCGTTATCATCTGTTTTTGTCCTTGGTTATGCTTTTATGAATACAATCGCTACCAGTTGACAGTAACTTCCCTTTTGGGTGGGGGGTATAAATCGACAAACACAATCGGTTTGATTTCAATTCAATCGAGGCCTTGGCACCATTAGTTATCAAAAAGTTACAGCAAGTTCTTGACAGCAAACTATCGTAGTTTGTTCTAACCTTGTTCCAACTGCTCTGGTTTTTTTGTGTTGGGCTGGTTCGATACACTGATTTTGGGAAGAATAATTCTCGTGCTATAAATCCAGGAGGCTGTCGGACTCGGGGCAAATTGGCTGCGGGAGTGGAACAGAGGCTCAAATACTCTCAATTTTTCGTTGCGTAGTCTCACTATGCACCTCAAAATCGTGAATGTTTGAGTTACTGTTCCACTTTTTCGCTACATCCCTCCCTAAACTTGAACCGAACAGGCTCCCGGGGAGCGAACCAAAGAGGAGGCCAACCTATTGATTCAGGCCATAGCGATAGCAAGTGGTGGGGCAGCAGGCGCCCTGTTGCGCTTCTGGGTGTCTACCTGGGTTTATGCCCGGCTGGGCAGGGAGTTCCCCTGGGGAACACTGGCGGTCAATGTGGCCGGCTCGCTGTTGATGGGGCTGCTGTATATTCTGCTGGTTGAACGGCTGAGCACCCCTCCGGTATGGCGCGCCGCGCTGCTGGTCGGTTTGCTGGGCGCATTCACCACTTTCTCTACCTTTTCCATTGAAACCCTCAATCTGATTGAGGGTGGAGCGCTGCTCAAGGCGTTGATGAATGTTTTGCTCAGTGTGGTGCTGTGCCTGTTTGGCGCATGGCTGGGCGTACTGCTTGGGAGAACAATATGAAAGGCCGGGAACTGACCATGGTGCGTATCTATCTGCTGGAAGGCGAGGTGCAGCTCAATAACCTGCTCAAACGCCTGCATGACTGGGAAAAACTGCGCGGGCTGACCGTGTTTCGTGGCATCAGCGGTTTTGGCAGCAATGGTGAAATACATAGTGCCAGGTTGATTGACCTGTCCATGGAACTGCCCATCGTGGTGGAGTTTTTTGATGAAAACGACAAGGTGCAGGCGATCCTCGAACACCTGGAAGACGAGATCAAGCCAGGCCATGTCGCTTGGTGGCCGGTGCGGATAAACGGGTAATCAAATTGAAAAAAGCACTTCTGGAGATTTATGCGCTTGCCGTCTGCTTTGGCGCCATCATCTGTTTTGTCATTGCTGCCGGGGTAGGGCTCTATGCTCTGGTTGGGGTGGCAAATCCTGAATTCACGCTTGATTCGTGGCAGTATGATCGGCATTTGGGCAACGATATTTTTTGGAGCAATGGTGCGCCGCCGGCGCTTCCCTTTGAAGGGAAAGGAGAGAAGCGGGTGCGCCCGGCCGAACCGGAGTTGACCAGGCAGCGAGAGGAGAGTTACCGGATGGTGATCCGCACGGAGCAGCGTAACCGGATGCAAACGCTGGTTCAGGTTGTTATTGTTCTGTTTATCGATATCGTGCTGTTCATGATTCACTGGCGCATTGCCAAAAAAGCGCGTCTGGAAGAAAACAGGGCGTAACACTACCGATCGATGATCCGGGATGTTTTTTACCAATCCCGGGGGGTGTCAATAACAACCGATACAGGAAAAACAGATGTTAGATCCCAAACTACTCCGCAACCAGCCAGAACAGATCGCTGCCCAACTCGGACGGCGCGGTTTTGAACTGGATGTTGAGCAGCTTACCCGGCTGGAAGCGGAGCGCAAGCAGCTCCAAGTTCAGACTCAGCAACTGCAAAACGAGCGTAATAGCAGCGCCAAGGCAGTCGGTCAGGCCAAGACGAAGGGGGAAGATATTCAGCCTCTGCTGCAGGCGGTGTCCGAACTGAAATTGCGTTTGGAAGCAGCTGAAACACGCCTCAATGAGCTGCAGGACGAGCTCAACAGCATCGCCATGGGCATCCCGAACATTCCCCATGAGGACGTTCCTGACGGTACCAGTGAAGATGACAATATGGAGATTCGCTGTTGGGGCGAGCTGCCGGAGTTTGATTTTGAGCCTCGTGATCATGTGGAACTGGGAGCTGCACTTGGCCAGATGGATTTTGAAACCGCCGCAAAAATAACCGGCTCGCGTTTTTCCTTGCTGAGTGGTCCTCTGGCACGGCTGCACCGTGCCTTGATCCAGTTTATGCTCGATCTGCATACCGGCGAGCATGGCTACACCGAAACCTATGTTCCCTATCTGGTCAATGCTGACAGCCTGCGCGGTACTGGCCAGTTGCCCAAGTTTGAGCAGGATCTGTTCAGGCTGGTAGGGGAGCATGAGTACTACCTGACTCCCACCGCTGAAGTCCCCGTCACCAACATCCTGCGCGATACCATCATTGATGCCGATGAGATGCCGCGCAAATACGTTGCTCACACCCCCTGTTTTCGCAGTGAGGCGGGCTCTTACGGCAAGGACACCCGTGGCATGATTCGTCAGCACCAGTTTGAAAAAGTGGAGATGGTGCAGGCCGTTCATCCACACGAGTCATGGCAGGTGCTGGACCAGCTTGTCAACCATGCCGAGATCGTGCTGCAGAAGCTCGAGTTGCCCTACCGCGTCGTTGCTCTGTGTGCGGGAGATCTGGGTTTTTCTGCCGCCAAGACCTACGATCTGGAGGTCTGGCTGCCCGGCCAGCAGAAATACCGCGAGATTTCGTCATGCAGCAATTTTGGGGATTTTCAGGCGCGGCGCATAAAGGCTCGTTGGCGTGATCCTGATACCGGCAAACCGGAACTCGTGCATACCCTCAATGGTTCAGGGCTGGCTGTTGGCCGGACGCTGGTCGCAATTATGGAAAACTGTCAACAGAAAAATGGAACCTTTCGGGTGCCTGAGGAGCTGTTGAAATACATGGGCGGGGTTGAGGTGGTTGAACCCGGTTGAACAAGACGAGGATGAGCTGGGCGGGTGAGCGGTCAACGCCAGCTGATAATCTCATCCAGGTGTCGGCGCGGCGACAGTTCCGCGACTTCGGCGGGATAACCGACGCTGAGGAGTGACAGGGGGATCTGATCGGCCTCCAGACCCAGTATCTCCCTTACCTGCTGTTCATTGAAATCCCCGACCCACGTAGAGGTCATTCCGGCTGCTGCTACGGCCAGTTGGGCGTAGGCAGCGGCAATGGTTGCATCCTGCAGGGCGTAGATTTTGGCGCCACGTTCACCGAATCGGGCGGCGGAACGTACCGGTTCTGCGCTGAAGATCAGCACCACAGGTGCTTCAGAAAGAAATTGCTGTCGGGAGGCAGCTTCGGCGAGTTTTTTGCGGATCTGTTCATTGTGGACGACAGTAATGTGATAGGCTTGAATATCGCCTGCGGAAGGCGCGGCGCAGGCGGTTTCGAGAACGGCATTCAGTTTTTCTGCTTCCACTGGCGTGTCGGTCTGGTATTTCCGAATGGAGCGGCGGTGGCGGACGGTTTCAAAAAAATCCCACATGGTTTGTCTCCTGTTGCCAAGATTGAACAGGGTTACTGTCTTCGTTTTGGTGCAGAGTAGTCCGGGAAATTGAGTTGAAGTATACGCCGGGCATCGTCCGCCAGCCCCTTCCGTCCCATGCGCTCATAGGCTTGGGACATGATGTCAAGGGCTTCGGCAACCGGCGGTGTATTCTGGTAGTGCTCGACGACATACCTGGCCCGGTTGACAGCTGCCAGCCAGGCATCTCTTTCCATGTAGAATCTGGCGACATGGATTTCGTGACGGGCCAGGTTGTTGAGCAGATGCTTCATTCGTTGCAGTGCATCGGGACGGTATTTGCTGTCAGGAAATTTTCGGGCCAGTTCGGCGAAATAGTTGAATGAACGCCGCAGGTGACCGGGATCCCGCTCGGTCGGATCCTGATTGAAGGTTTTGTTCAGGAAATTTTCCCCCACTGAAAAGCTGGCCAGCCCGCGCAGATAGTAGGCGTAGTCAACATGAGGGTGGCGGGGGTGCTGTTTGATGAAATTATCAGCGGCGGCGATGGCCGATTCCGGTTCATCTCCCTTGAAATAGGCGTAGATGATATCCAGATCTGCCTGCTCGGCATGCTGTCCGTACGGATAGGCGGTTTTCAGCTCTTCGTAGTAACGAATGGCGGTTTCATAATCCCGATTGTCCAGTGCAGTCCTGGCTTCCTGATAGTAGCGCTGGGCAGACCACTCCTTTTTCTGATCAACGCTGGCGCAGGCGCCAAGCAGGAGTATCAACGGGAGAACGACGAGAAGACGGGTTGACAGTTGCATTGTGGTAGAGTATCCGGCAATTCAGGCATCTGGTGGATGTCCCGATTATGATTCATATAGCAAACAGTGGTTCATATTTTATCTGAAACATGAACAAACCGATAGCAGCAACCGACATTGGTGAATCCGGACAGCGGTTGGTGGCGTGTATTCCCGGGGTGATGGCCGGCCAACGCCTTGACCGGGCGCTGGTGGAGCTGTTTCCAGACTATTCGCGTAGTCGCCTCAGCCAGTGGATAAAATCGGGACAGGTGCAGGTGAACGGTCGTCATTTCTCCCCTGCTAACAAGGTGGTTGGTGGTGAACGGGTGGTGCTGGAGGTGCGGCTGGAGTCCAGGGAGAGCTGGGAGCCCCAGGATATTCCGCTGAATATTGTGTATGAAGATGATTCTGTTCTGGTAATCAACAAACCAGCCGGTCTGGTGGTGCATCCCGCTGTCGGCAATCCTGATGGAACACTGCTGAATGCTCTGCTGCACCATGCGCCGGAACTGGCGCAAGTGCCCCGTGCCGGTATCGTACATCGTCTCGATAAACAGACCACCGGTTTGTTGGTGGTGGCGCGTGATGTTACCAGCCATATCCGCCTGGTAGAACAGCTTCAGGCCCGCACGGTTACGCGCCAGTACAGTGCCGTGGTCGTGGGAGTGATGCTGGCAGGAGGGAGGGTGGATGCTCCCGTTGGGCGTCACCGGGTGGATCGCAAGCGCATGGCGGTGACCGGGCAGGGCAGACCGGCTGTTACCCACTACCGGGTAGCGCAGCAGTTTTCCGCCCATAGCCTGATCGAGGTTCGTCTGGAGACCGGGCGCACCCATCAGATCCGGGTTCACATGGCGCATATCCGTTATCCACTGGCGGGTGATCCGGTCTATGGTGGACGGTTGCGGATTCCTGCCGGTTGCAGTGATGAGCTGATGGACGTTTTGCGTGGTTTCACGCGCCAGGCGTTGCATGCCGGTCGGCTGGGAATAATCCATCCAGCTACAGGCGAGGCGATGGAGTGGCAGGCGGCGCTGCCGGATGATATCGCGCAGCTTGTCAAGGTATTGCAGGTAGATGCCAAAACTCGTGCTGTTTGACTGGCTTGTTCCTGACTGGCCTGCACCAGAGCGGGTGCGGGCCTGTGTCACCACCCGGCAGGGCGGAACAAGCCGCGCCCCATATGATTCCATGAATATGGGGATTCATGTTGGTGATAATCCAGCGGTGGTTGAGGAAAACCGCAATCGCCTGATTGCCATGCTGGAACTGCCATCTGTTCCCTTATGGTTAAACCAGGTGCATGGCTGTACGGTAGTGGAGGTCGGTGCAGCGCCAGCGGGAAGTGAGGCGGATGCATCCGTCAGCCGTACTCCGGGGCAGGTGTGTGCGGTGATGAGTGCAGACTGTCTGCCGCTGCTGCTGTGTGACCAGGCTGGCAGTTGCGTGGCGGCGGTACATGCCGGATGGCGTGGATTGGCCGATGGCGTTATTGACTCGGCGCTGGACAGTATGCGGATTCCCGTCCGTGAGATAGTGGCATGGCTGGGTCCTGCTATCGGTCCTGACAGTTTCGTGGTGGGGGATGAGGTGCGTCGCCATTTCATTAAGGAACATAGTCAGGCGGAAGTGGGGTTTTCGCCTGGCGGGGAGGGCTGGCTGGCGGATATCTATACGCTGGCACGGCTGCGTTTGCGGCGCCGGGGCGTGGTGGCCATCTATGGTGGGGGGTATTGCACCTTTCGGGACAAGGCGCGTTTTTTCTCTTACCGGCGCGATGGCAGAACCGGACGGATGGTGAGTCTGATCTGGCTGGTATAGGACAGGTTCAGTGGATATTAATCAGTTGCTGCTAGCTGATCCAGTTCAGGTAGGTGCCAGTGATGGAGTCCCCCCACATCAGTACAATCCACCCGGCCGATGCCAGGTAGGGGCCGAAAGGGATAGGGATATCCCGCTGATGGCGGCGCAATACAATCAGGCCGATGCCAACGGCACTTCCCACCAGTGATGACAGTACAATAATCAACGGAATGGCCTGCCAGCCCAGCCAGGCACCTAACAATGCCAGTAGTTTAAAGTCACCATAACCCATTCCCTCTTTGCCGGTCAGAAGCTTGAAAATGATATAAACACTCCACAGGGAAAGGTATCCCGCCATGGCGCCAACAATGGCTGTGGCAGGATCGGCGAATACTCCAAACAGACTCAATCCGAGTCCCAGCCACAGCAGCGGCAGGGTAATATCATCTGGTAACAATTGATGATCCAGGTCAATAAATGTCAGTGAAATCAGCGCCCAGGTGAGCAGCAGAGCGGCAGCTGCTTGCAAGGTGAAACCGAAGTTCCAGACCACCAGTGCCGAGAGCAGGGCAGTCAGCATTTCTATTAGCGGGTAGCGGATGGCGATGGGCTGGCTGCATTTCCGGCAACGTCCACGCAGGGCAAGATAGCTGATCACCGGAATATTTTCCCATGCGCTGATGGGATGATTGCAGCCAGGGCAACGGGAACGGGGTGCGTTGAGATTGTAGGGTTTCAGATCATCATCGGCGGGCATGGTGCCCTGGAACTCATGACACTGCAAACGCCAGTCCCGCATCATCATTTTGGGCAGACGATAGATGACTACGTTGAGAAAACTGCCGATGATCAGGCCCAACAGGACGGACAGGGTTACCAGCAGCAGAGGACTTCCTGCAAGAAATTCCACTATTTCCATAATCTTTCCTTAATCCTGGAAACTGTAGTTAGACGGTCTGAAGTGTGTGCTGGCATGCATGCCGGTACGTTAACACAACACGAGAGCGCCCAACTCCGGTTTCCAGGTTGACTACCCCCCGACCACACTGCCCATCTGGAAGATTGGCATATACATGGCAATCACCAGTCCACCAATCAAGGTGCCGAGAACGGCCATGATGATAGGTTCCATCAAACTGCTCAAGGCGTCGATAGCATCACTTACCTGCTCTTCAAAAAAATCGGCCACTTTGGACAGCATGCTGTCCAGGGAACCCGCCTCTTCCCCGATGGCGGTCATCTGGATCACCATGTTGGGGAACAGTTCAGTTTCGCGCATGGCGGTATTTAATGGCTGGCCGGTGGCCACCTGATCACGCATCTCCAGTACGGCCTTGGCATAGACAACATTGCCCACCGCGCCGGATACGGATGACATTGCCTCCACCAGCGGGACGCCAGCGCCAAACATGGTGGACATGGTGCGGGCAAAACGGGCCATGGCGCCTTTAGTAAAGATACTGCCAAAGATTGGCAGTTTCAGTGACAATCGGCTCATGGTCGCACGCAGGGCAGGGGACTTTTTATAAATCCGGATGAACAGATAAACGCTCACGATGATTCCGCCGAGCATCGCCCAGCCCCAGGTTTGCAGGAATTCGGACATGGCAATGACGATCCGTGTCGGCAACGGCAGTTCGGCACCAAAGCTGCCAAACAGATCGGCAAAGGCGGGCACCACGAAGATCATCAAAATAACAGTAATAATAACGGCGATGGCAATAACTGCAATAGGATAGAACATGGCCTTTTTGATTTTGGATTTGATGCTCTCCATTCGCTCCTTATAATCGGCAATATTTTTTAACAGGATATCCAGTGCGCCGGATTGTTCACCCACATTGACCAGGTTGCAGAACAGTTCATCAAAATATTCGGGGAAGCGGCCCATCGCGCTTGCCAACGGGGTGCCGCCGCCAACATCATTTTTTATCGATACGATCATTTCACGCATGGCAGGTTTGTCAATGCCGGCGGCGATGATCTCCAGGGCTGTTACCAGGGGTACGCCGGAGTTGATCATGGTTGCCAACTGACGGCTGAATACGGCAATGTCTCCAGCATTGGGTTTGTTGAATAATTTATCCAGCGTCGAGCTGGGTTTTTTCTTTATCTTGCCAGGAACAATGCCGCGCCGGCGCAGTTCGGATTTTACTACCGCGCTGTTTTCGGCTTCCATTATCCCGTTGGCCTTGTTGCCTTTTTTGTCCGTTCCCTGCCAGATGAAGTGTTCTGGTTTAGCGGTTTGCTCTGCCATAATGGTTACTCTTTGGTTACCCGGTTGACCTCTTCAAGACTGGTTTCGCCCAATATGACCTTTTTCAGTCCGGCGCCACGCAGATCGGGAATGTTTTCGGAACGGGCTTGATCAGCAATCTGCATGGCGTCGCCGCCTTTCATGATCAGACGTCCCATCGCTTCTGATATCGGCATTATCTGGAAAATACCTAAACGGCCCTTGTAGCCGTGGTTGCATTTATCACATCCGATCGGGCGGAAAACAGTTATGTTGTCTATTTGCCCTTCACTGAAGCCCTCTTTCAACAGTGCTTCATGTGGCAAATCTTCAGATTCCTTGCAGTGCTCACACAACCGTCGTACCAGTCGCTGGGCGATAATCAGAGAGATGGTGGAAGCGATATTATAGCTTGCCACGCCCATGTTCAGCAGGCGTGTCAGTGTTTTAGGTGCATCGTTGGTATGCAGTGTCGATAGTACCAGATGACCGGTTTGTGCCGCCTTGATGCCGATCTCCGCTGTTTCCAGATCACGGATTTCACCTACCATGATGATATCGGGATCCTGGCGTAGAAAAGAACGCAGGGCGGCAGCAAAGGTCAGGCCGGTTTTGATGTTGATGTTGACTTGGTTGATTCCCGGCATGTTGATTTCAGCCGGGTCTTCAGCGGTACAGATGTTGGTATCTTCGGTGTTGAGTATATTCAGTGCCGTGTACAGGGTCGCGGTTTTACCGCTGCCAGTGGGGCCGGTCACCAGCACCATGCCATTGGGTTGCCGGATAGCCGAGTTGAACAGCTCCTTCTGCTCTTCATCAAAACCGAGTGAATCAATGCCCAGATGTGAGGCCATGGGATCGAGTACCCGCATAACCACCTTTTCACCAAAAAGCGTGGGGCAGGTGCTGACACGGAAATCAACGGCGCGTTTTTTGGACAGTTTGAGTTTAATACGTCCATCCTGGGGAATTCGGCGTTCCGACACATCCAGCTGGGCCATTACCTTGATTCTGGCAGTCAGGCGGCTGCCCAGATTGACCGGCGGGTGTGCGACCTCCTGCAAAATACCATCAAGGCGCTGGCGTACCCGGTAGACGGTTTCATAGGGTTCAAAGTGAATATCTGATGCCCCGCGCTTGATGGCATCCAGCATGATCTTGTTGACGAAGCGCACGACAGGGGTATCGTTGATATCTGCTTCGCTGTCTTCCTGTGCGCTGTGGTCGGTGTCAGCTTCTGTTTCCAGTTCCGACAGATCATCATCATCCAGATCCCCCAGACTGTTGTCGGCGCCATCCAGAGCCTTACTGATAATGGTTTGCAGTATATCGTGCGCGGTCAGCACCGGTTCGATGTTGAGGCCGGTGTGAAACTTGATCTCGTCCAGAGCTTGCAGATTGGTTGGATCGGACACAGCGACAAACAGCCGCCCACCCCGTTTGTACAGCGGTAGAATGTTGTGCCGCTGGATCAGTTCGGGACTGACTTGATTGATGACTTCGGATTCCAGTTCAGTGGCAGTAATTTTGAACAGTGGAATCCCGAACTCCTGTGAAGCTGCTACTGCAATCCCATACCCGTTCAGGGTTTTATCAGTCAGCAGATGAGAGATGTAGGAGACACCTTTTTCCACCGATTCCTGATAACTGAGACGTGCTTGCTCTTCATCAAGCACGCCATTGGTCACCAGTCGGCGCGCAAGGCCACTGAGAGTGACAGACTTGTTTTCCATTACTGCATTCATGCTCTGTTATGTCGGCTTTGGAGCTGAAAACTTGAACTGTTTCAATGCTGCAGGGAGGCGATAGGGGATGACGGAGATCAACTGGAAAAAGAGGAGATGCGCACTTTGTCTCAGATGCGAACCGGGAGTGGTTGGTTTGTTGGTCTGCAGATTATGGTCCCGACAGGGAGAACGTTATACTGCTGTCGGATACGTCTGTTGCAGTGATTTTGTAACTGGTTGTTATATTGGTAGAACTGCCTGGTTCAACCTTGTAGGAAAAATGATTAGTGCCCCCCGAATCCGGTTTTGGTGTCCAGTTGAGGCCGCTTGCCGTGGTATCTGCCGTGTATTGGCCGTTTTCGATATAGTATTCTTCCAGTGTAAGCTGCAAGCTGTTGAGATTGTTCCAGCCCTCGGTTTTCTGCGCTGTTTTTACATAGCCAGTGTAGGCTGGTACGGCAATCGTGGTCACTATCGCCAGTATGGCCACAACAATCATGATTTCGATCAGGGTGAAACCTTTTTGTGAGGAGTTATTCATGCGCGCCACTATTGTTATGTTAGTCGATAAACGGTTTCAAATCAGGGCAAACGGCAATCTGCCCTTTCTCTTGAATGGTGTTATCGGTCAGGGCGACGGGGTGCTTTAATCCTCATCAGCGTGTTGTTTACAGCAGTAGTAGCGTTCGCCCCTTTTGGTGGCCTGCTGTTTCGGGAGGTGCAGTTCGCAGCGGGAACATTGAACCATGGTGTCGATGTTGTTGCTGTTTCGCTGTGAGGTCGTGATTTTTTCTCTGTTCCGGTAGTTTTTCACCATACGGATGAGCAACCAGATAATGATGAAGATAACGATAAAGCGAATTATATTCATGTGGAGATCGGGTCTGCGCTATTGAATTTTTTCCTGCCAGTAGGTAGTGTGCCACACTTTCATCTACCAACTCATCTACCAACAATAAGGAAAACAGTATGTCCGTGCTGATCTGTGGCTCATTCGCCTATGACACCATCATGGTGTTCCGCGATAAATTCAAAAATCATATCTTGCCGGACAAGGTACATATCCTGAATGTCTCCTTTCTCGTTCCCGATATGCGCCGGGAGTTTGGTGGTTGTGCCGGAAATATTGCTTATAACCTGAAGCTTTTGGGCGGTGATCCTCTGCCGATGGCGACAGTGGGTGATGATTTCGAGCCGTATGCGCAGTGGTTTTCCCGGTGTGGCATCGAGCAATCACACATCAAGGTTGTTTCTGGTAGTTTCACCGGCCAGGCCTTCATCACCACTGATATGGATGACAACCAGATTACCGCTTTCCATCCCGGTGCGATGAGCATGGCTCATGAGAACAAGGTAGCAGATACGCAGGGCATAAAGATCGGCATTGTATCACCTGACGGACGAGAGGGAATGATTGAACATGCTTCCCAGTTTACCGAAACGGGTATCCCTTTTATTTTTGATCCCGGTCAGGGCATGCCCATGTTTGATGGCGATGATCTGCTGCGTTTCGTCGAGCAGGCCAGTTGGGTGGCCCTGAATGATTACGAGTCACAATTGTTGCAGGAGCGTACTGGAAAAACAGTCGAACAGCTGGCCGGGATGGTGCAGGCTATTGTGGTGACCCGCGGCGCAGAGGGATCGCGGATATATACTGACGGAGTTTGCACGGAGATCCCCGCCGCAGCAATTTCAGCTGCAGTAGATCCTACCGGCTGTGGTGATGCCTATCGTGCCGGGTTGCTGTATGGGCTTGTCAACGAACTGGATTGGCCAACCACTGGCCGGATCGCGGCGTTGATGGGAGCGGTAAAAATTGAACACCACGGCACCCAGAATCACGGCTTTGCCATGGATGAGTTTGCTGATCGCTTCAAGGAAGATTTTGGTTACTCCTTGCTTTGACCGGGTTCCTCTCAATAAAGTTTGGGTTCGCCGATTGGCCGGGTTTTGAATCGACGGTGGGTCCACAAGTACTGTTCCGGAGCGGGCTGAATCTGCTTTTCGATAAGCTGGTTGACACGTGTTGCATCCTGCCGTTTGTCTCCGGAGGGAAATGCCGTCATGGGTGGAGATATGACGATCTGATACTCCCTGCTGTTCGGCTGGCGTCGATAGCTAATCGGCAGCACGGGAGCCTCTGACAATATGGCAAGACGTGCGGTGATAGTGAGAGTGGCGGCCGGTATGCCCATAAAGGGTGCAAAAACAGTGTGTTTTCGGCCGAAGTCCTGGTCGGGGGCATACCAGCAGATCCGATTGTTTCTCAATGCTCGAACCATGGCACGCAGATCGTGGCTATCGATGACACCCTGGTAGTGTTTTTTCCGGTAGTGATGCATGAACGCCTCAAACAGCGGGTTTTTTGTCTTTTTTACCAGGATTTGAAAAGATAGCTGTGTTGCCAGCATGCGGCCGCAGAGCATCATGCAGTTGAAATGCCCGCCCAGTAGAATGATCCCTTTTTTGGCTTTCCACGCCTCCTGTAAATGTTCCAGGCCTTCGATATGGGACAAGACTTTCAGTCGTTCTTCATCTCCCCACCAACTTAGAAGGGTTTCAAATACCGCGATTCCTGAGCTGCGCATATTCTTTTTTACCAGTTGCTGCTGCTGTTGCCTCGCGAGCCGGGGAAAGGCCAGCGCTATATTGGTTTCGACAATCCTGCGCCGGCGTGGTAGCAGGTATCGAGCCAAATCCCCCAGTCCTGCTCCCAGTTTGAGCTGCCAGGGCCAGGGGAGCATTACCAGCAGCCGGAACAGGCCAAGGAGCATCCAGGTGGGCCAGTAGCGGGGAGCAAGAAAGCGTGACGGCTTGAAGGTTGAATTGGACAGTTGCATCTGATTTAGTAAAGTGCGGCATGCATCGCGTTATTTTATCTCACTTTATGTCTTAATGCGCGGGTTGGTAATGAAAGGGTTTTTGGCTTATGGATGTAAGGGTTCTAGGTTCCAGTGGTGGGGTAGGTACCGGCAAAGGCACGATGTCACTGCTGGTGGATGATGACATCTTGATTGATGCCGGCACGGGCGTGGCGCAGCTTTCGGTTCACGAACTGAGCCGTCTTCGTCATGTCTTTCTTACTCACTCTCATCTGGATCATATTGCCTATCTGCCTTTGCTCGGTGATACGGTGTTTGGTCTTGTACCCGAACCCATCAGGGTCTACGCGTTGCCAGAGACGCTGAATGCGTTGCGGCAGCATATCTTTAACGGCATTATCTGGCCGGATTTTACCCGTATTCCCAGTAAGCAAGAGCCGGTTTTCCGGTTTCAGCCACTGCTGCCGGGAGAAGTATGTCAATTGGGAGTACGCAGTGTCGAGGCTGTGCGTGTTAATCACTCGGTTCCCTGTATAGGATATCGCGTGGCAAATGGCAGTGGCGCGTTTGCCATCAGTGGAGATACCACCTGCAACAATAGCTTTTGGGAGGCGTTGAATGCCCATTCCAGCCTGGATATCTTGCTGGTGGAGACAGCATTCAGCAACAAGGACGAGCAGTTGGCTCATATTGCCCATCATTATTGTCCGCGCCTGCTTGCTGCCGATCTGGATAAGCTGCGCCATCGTCCCCGCATCTATATTATCCATGCCAAACCGGGCGAAGAGTCCGCTATTTTGAGAGAGTACAGGGAGCTGCTTGCGGATCGGGATATTTCCAGTTTGGCCGGTGGAGTGCATTTCACGTTATAATACCCTGTTACCAACCAAAATCTTGCATTCCTTGTGCACCGCGCCGGGTTGCGAAGTAAACTGTCGAGGCACTCCATGTTTGACAATCTCAGCGAACGTCTGGCGCGCACCCTGAAAAACCTGCGTGGGCAGGGGCGGCTTACCGAAGACAATATCAAGGACACACTGCGCGAAGTCCGCATGGCTTTGCTGGAGGCGGATGTCGCCCTGCCGGTGGTGCGTGATTTCATCGCCCGGATTCGCGAGCGTGCCGTGGGCAAAGAGGTGATGACCAGCCTGTCCCCGGGTCAGGCACTGATCAAGGTGGTCAAGGATGAGTTGATCAAGGTCATGGGGGAGGCCAATGCGGAGCTCAGCCTCGCAGCACAGCCACCCGCTGTTATTCTCATGGCTGGCTTGCAGGGATCGGGTAAAACCACCACCACCGGTAAGCTGGCTCTCTGGCTGAAAGAGCGGCAGAATAAATCGGTTATGGTGGTCAGTGCGGATGTCTACCGGCCTGCCGCTATCAAGCAGCTGGAGACGGTTGCCGCTCAGGTTGGCGCGGAGTTTTTCCCCAGTGAAGCCAGTCAGGAACCAGTGGCCATTGTTCGTTCCGCCTTGCAGCAGGCGCGTACCCGGTTTGCAGATGTGTTGATTGTTGACACTGCGGGGCGTTTGCATGTTGATGCGGAGATGATGGATGAGGTCAAGCGCCTGCACAGGGAGTTGAATCCGGTCGAGACCTTGTTCGTGGTGGACAGCATGACCGGTCAGGATGCGGCCAACACAGCCAAAGCATTCAATGAGCAGCTCGCATTGACTGGAATCATCCTCACCAAGACTGATGGTGATGCCCGCGGTGGCGCCGCCCTCTCCATTCGACAGATTACCGGCAAGCCGATCAAGTTTCTCGGCGTTGGCGAAAAGAACACGGCGCTGGAGCCGTTTCATCCGGAACGGGTTGCATCCCGTATTCTGGGTATGGGCGATGTCCTCAGCCTGATCGAGGAAGTTGAGCACAAGGTTGACAAGGTTGAGGCTGAAAAGCTGGCGCGGAAAATCAAGAAGGGCAAGGGTTTCGACCTGGAGGATTTTCGTGCCCAGCTGCAACAGATGAAAAAAATGGGCGGCATTGGCGGCATGCTGGACAAGTTGCCCGGCATGGGCAACCTGTCGGCAGGTGTCAAGGACAAGGTAAATGATGGGGATATGGCCCGTCTTGAGGCGATTATAAACTCCATGACGGACAGAGAACGCCAACGTCCCGAACTGATAAAAGGCTCGCGCAAGCGGCGTATTGCCAACGGCTCTGGAACCCAGGTTCAGGATGTCAATCGCCTGCTCAAACAGTTCAAGCAGATGCAGCAAATGATGAAGAAAATGTCCGGCGGCGGCATGGCGAAAATGATGCGTGGAATGAAAGGCCGCATGCCTCCCGGTATGCCGTTTTAATCGCAAGCTGGATGCTTTTGATTATTGCAACGAAATTGCGTACAATTAGTCGTTTAACCTGGTCGCTGTCTGCGGTGACTGAAAACAGAGATTAACTGGAGAGAAAACGGGCAATGGTAACCATTCGCATGTCTCGTGGCGGCGCAAAAAAGCGTCCCTTTTATCATGTTGTCGTCACCGACAGCCGCAATCGCCGTGACGGGCGCTACATTGAGCGCCTCGGATTTTTCAACCCAGTCGCCAGGGGTAACGAAGAGACGCTGCGGCTCGATATGGAGCGCATCAGCTACTGGTTATCACAAGGCGCCAAGACTTCCGAGCGCGTTGCCAGGCTGATCAAGCAGCAACCGGCGAGCCAGACAGCCGCCGAGTAAAATCTGCTGCTGTCAGGCTCGATAGCTGTTTAGGTGATGCCGGAATACATGTGACGGGATCACGTCCGCTTGACCGAAAGATAGTTGTTGGCCAAATTGCCGGATTGTATGGCGTACGCGGCTGGGTCAAGGTTTTCTCTTATACCGAACCACGGCAGGCGATCGTCGGCTATTTTCCCTGGCAGGTGGAAGTTGTCGGCTGTTGGCGCGAGATGCGGGTAGCGGAAGGACGCAGGCATGGCAAGGGTGTTGTCGTTCGTCTGGAGGGTTGTGATGATCGTGACATGGCAACGACCCTGTTAGGGAGTGACATCGCCATCTCCCGTTTTCAGCTGCCCGATACAGCGGCTGGGGAGTACTACTGGAGCGATCTGGTTGGTCTGACGGTTGTCACTCTGGACGGCATGGAGCTGGGTGAGATCCGCAACCTGATGGAGACCGGAGCCAATGATGTGCTGGTGGTGCAGGGAGAACGGGAACGGTTGATTCCCTGCCTCTTTGGCAATGTGGTCGTGGAAGTCGATCTCGAACATCAATTGATGCGGGTTGACTGGGATCCGGAATTTTGAATTCCAGTGTAGCGTCCGAATATGAGGTTTGATGTTATAACCCTGTTTCCGGGTATGTTCGATGCGGTAACCGGATACGGGATAACCGGCAGGGCAGTAAAGTCCGGTCTGCTGGAGGTAACGACCTGGAATCCGCGAGACTATACACAGGATCGGCATCGAACCGTAGATGACCGTCCCTACGGAGGCGGACCCGGCATGGTCATGCTGCAGCAGCCGCTTCAGACGGCCATCGAGTCCGCACGGCAAGCGGCTTCGTCACCGACCAGCGTGATCTATCTATCGCCGCAGGGGCTGCGTCTCGACCAGGCGGGTTTCGAAACGCTGGCGCGGCGAAAGCGTATTATTTTGCTTGCCGGGCGCTACGAAGGGATTGACGAACGCCTGATCCAGCGCGAGGTGGATGAAGAGTTATCCCTTGGCGATTATGTGCTGAGCGGTGGAGAGCTGGCGGCGATGGTGGTTATCGACGGTGTGGCCCGGCTGTTGCCGGGGGCGTTGGGTCACCAGCAGTCAGCGCAGCAGGACTCATTCGCACAGGGGTTGCTGGACTGCCCCCACTACACGCGCCCGGAGCAGGCAGATGGGCAGCGTGTCCCGGAGGTGTTGCTCAGTGGCAACCACCAGGCCATCAGCCGCTGGCGTGAAAAGCAGGCGTTGGGGCGGACTTGGCAGCGACGCCCCGATCTGCTTGAAAAACTGGATTTGAGTGAACGACAGAGTATCCTGTTGCAGGAGTTTATTTGCGAGCAGCAGGGCGATGAAAATTTGATTGAACTTGTCTCGGGAGAGAACGATGAGCAACATCATTGATCAGTTGGAAGCGGAGCAGATGAATCGCGAGGTGCCGGAGTTTGGCCCGGGCGATACCGTGGTGGTGCAGGTAAAGGTGAAGGAGGGCAACCGCGAGCGCCTGCAGGCGTTTGAGGGGGTTGTGATTGCCAGGCGCAATCGTGGCCTTAATTCCGCTTTTACAGTGCGCAAAATCTCGCATGGCGAAGGGGTGGAACGCGTGTTCCAGACTTATAGTCCGGCGGTAGCCGAAATTCAGGTCAAACGCCGTGGTGATGTGCGCCGCGCCAAACTCTATTATCTGCGCGAACGCCGGGGCAAAGCTGCACGTATCAAGGAGAAGCTGGTTGCCAGCGGTGCAGCCACCAAAACGGAGAAAAAAGCGGCTCCCAAGACCAAGCTTGCTGCTCCGGCTGATGATTTGACCCGCATTGAAGGTATCGGGCCAAAGATTTCAGGATTGCTCAATGATGCCGGCTTTGGCGGTTTTGCCGATTTGGCTGCGGCGGATTCGGAAAAAATCCGCGAGATTCTGACCGAGGCCGGCGGCAGTTTTGCCTCCCATGATCCGGAAACATGGCCGAAGCAGGCCGAAATGGCGCGTGATGGCAAGTGGGATGAGCTGAAAGCCTGGCAGGATGAACTGGACGGCGGCCGCGAAAAGGGCTGACGTTGCTGTGTTTTCGGATGCAATGCGGCTCCCACACTCTTTTGCAGGAGCCGTTTTTGGTCGTGCCGGGGTAATCAGGATTGGACAGATACCAGGCTGTCATCGAGGCGCCATTTCCGCAGTCGCCCTGTCTGTTGGGGATTCGGATTGACGATAAATACCTTACCGGAATCGACTACATTTTCCCGGACTTTGAGCCGCTTGTTCCCCGTACCCGGTTGGCTAAAAACGTAGTTGGTCAACTGGGCGACTACTTCACCAATGGCGGAAACTGTTTTGACCTGCCTGTCCGGTTGCAGGGTACACCGTTCCAATGCCGCGTCTGGCAGGCGTTGGTTGCCATTCCCTCCGGTGAGCGATTTACCTATGGCATGATTGCCAAACAGTTGACCAGCAGTCCGCGTGCGGTTGGCAATGCCTGCCGTTCCAATCCACTGCCGGTTATTGTCCCGTGCCACCGAGTTGTTTCTGCTTCCGGGCTGGGTGGGTACGCGGGTGATACTTCCGGACGGAACATCGCTATCAAGCGCTGGTTGCTGGCACATGAAGCTGTCTGAGACGGATTGTGCTGAAATCGAGGCATTTCTTGACGCCATGTGGATGGAGCGGGGATTGACAGCCAATACCCTGTCCGCCTATCGCAACGATCTGCAAGGACTCGCCCGCTGGCTGAATAACGGCCACCAATCCTCTTTGCTGGAGGTTGACCGCGAAACTCTGCTGGCCTATCTGGCAGCACGGATTGGAGCGGGAGCAAGGCCCCGTTCCAGTTCGCGCCTGCTTTCCAGTCTGCATGGTTTCTATCGCTATCTGGTTCGTGAGGGGCGTCTTCCCGAAGATCCCAGCGCACTGATCGATGCGCCCAGAATAGGTCGGCCCATACCCAGGAGCTTGACCGAAACCGAGGTGGAGAAACTGCTGTCTTCTCCTGATGCGGACACCTGTCTTGGCTTGCGGGATCGCTCGATGCTGGAGCTGATGTACGCTAGTGGATTGCGGGTTTCAGAACTGGTAAAGCTTCAGACCGGCCAGTTAAATATGCGTCAGGGTGTAGTCCGAATTGTTGGCAAGGGGGGCAAGGAGCGGCTCATTCCGCTTGGGGAGGAGGCGTTGGCGTGGCTGGTGCGTTATCTGGCAGAGGCCAGGCCGGTGCTGATTCGGGGCCATCAGAGCGATGAACTGTATATTACGCATCGTGGCAGCGGCATGACCCGGCAGGCGTTCTGGCATCTTATCAAACGGCATGCACAAAATGGCGGAGTCAGTACCGGGCTATCTCCCCATACGCTGCGTCATGCCTTTGCCACCCATTTATTGAATCATGGCGCCGATCTCCGCGTAGTACAGATGTTGCTGGGCCACAGCGATCTTTCCACCACCCAGATTTACACTCATGTTGCTCGGGCTCGGCTGCAGGATCTGCATGCCCGGCATCATCCTCGTGGATGAACTTTCCCGATCTGTTGCTACTCCAATTTTTTACACCTTCAAACCAGAGAACTAACCTCATGAAAAAACTGTATATCGTATTGGCTGTTATGGGTTCAATTGCGAGTAGCAGCGCACTGCACGCCGAAAGTGATACGGAGGTAGCCATACGGGCCGCTATTGAAAAAATGTCGCAAGGGAATGCCAAGCCGGACAGCATACGGTCTTCTGAAGTAGAGGGCTTGTATGAAGTTGTGCTGGGTACCCAGGTGGTTTACGTTAGTGCTGATGGACGCTATTTGTTGAATGGCGATCTGCTTGATGTTCAGCAGCGCCGCAATATTAGCGATGAACGGCGTTCACTGTTGTACAAAGCTGCCATTGATAAGCTGGGTGAAGACTCGATGATTGTCTATGCTCCGCAAAAGGTCAAACATACCGTAACCATCTTTACTGATATCGATTGCCCCTACTGCCGAAAAATGCATCATGAGATGGCAGACTATAATAAAGCGGGTATCAAAATTCGTTATCTGGCGTTCCCACGCGCAGGAATCGACTCTGATTCATACAAAAAAACGGTTTCTGTCTGGTGCGCGAAGGATCGTGCGGCTGCCATGACGAAGGCAAAAAATGGCGAAGAGGTGGATGAGAAAAACTGTGATAACCCGGTAAAACAGCATATGGAACTGGTCAAACAGTTGGGCGTTAACGCCACTCCGACCATGTTTCTGGAGGATGGCCGTCGGGTGCCGGGCTATGTTTCTTCTGAACGGTTGATAAAGATACTGGAGCAGAAAAAATAGCCTGGAATTTGCAGCAGATTTTCACAGTGAAGGTTGACGACAAAAAACAGTAATGCGGTGGCGTGCTCGTCCGACAGGTAGATGTTCGCTTTTATTGTTATTGGCAGCTTTGCTGTTTAGCGGAGAGGTATCTGCTGTTGATCCGGCTCTCGATTGGCGCACGCTGCAAACACCCCGTTTCAATATCCATTTTTCTTCCGGGGATGAGAGGTTTGCTGCGCGCGTGGCAGTGATTGCCGAGCGAGTTCACCAGCGGCTCTCTCCGAGTCTTGGCTGGCAACCGGAAGGCCGTACAGAGGTTGTGTTGTCGGATGAGTCCGGTTTGCCAAACGGAATTGCATCCGTGTTTCCTTACGACTGGATGCTGCTTTATTCCGTTGTTCCGGATGATATCCAGGGGCTGGAGGACAGTGATGACTGGCTGGAGATGCTTTTTGTCCATGAATATGCTCATGTGCTGCATCTGGACAAGGGGTATGGCCCTCCGGCAATGTTACGTACTTTTTTCGGTCGGGATTTTTTTCTGTTTCCCAATCTCTTCCAGCCGAGGTGGATGACAGAAGGGCTGGCTACCTATATCGAGACCGATGACCAGGGGGGTTACGGACGTGGTCAAAGTGCCTACTACCGGATGCTGATGCGGATGGAGGTGGCGCGTGGCCTGAAGCCGCTACGCCAGGTCAATCTGCCCCTGCGAAGCTGGCCGGGTGGCACAACGGATTACCTCTATGGGGTCTATTTTTTCCGTTATCTGGAGCAGACCCGGGGCAGCCGGGCGATCAACAGACTGATTGATGAGTATAGCAACAATCTGATCCCGTTTCGTATCAACAGTAATCCACGGCGCTATTTTGGCCGGGATCTCGATCAGCTCTGGCAGGGGTTCGAGCAGGCTCTGGCCAGGGAGTTCCAGCCGCAACTGGAGAGCATTCGCACCGAAGGGTCGGTGATGGGCGAGGCGGTGGTTCGTCAGGGTGATTATGGCGGCATGGTGCGCGCCATGCCGGATGGCAGCGTCTATTTTATCCATGACGATGGTTACCGGCAGCCACGGCTGATGCAGTGGAAGAGTGGCCGGCAGATCCCGCTGGTCGAACTGCGCAAACAGGCGCGGATGGATGTACATGAGCAGGCGGGTGTTCTAATCGCCCAGCCGGAAATCTGTAATGAATACAATCTCTATTACGATTTGTACCGGTATCAAGCCACCACCGGTAGATTGCAGCGCCTGAGTCATTGTGGACGCATCCGCTGGGCAAGCTGGAGTCCGGACGGCCAGCGTATTGTGGTGGTAAAGGCGAGTTCGCAGGGAACGCAGCTGTTGTTGCTCGATGCAGAAGGCCGTCTGCTCGAGCAACTGTGGCAGGGCGACCGGGATGAGCAGCTTTCCCAGCCGGACTGGTCGCCCGATGGGCGCAGTATCATCGCAGCCTGGTGGCAGCGGGGAGAGGGCTGGTCACTGAGGCGATTCGACCTTCAACAGGCCCGCTGGCAGACATTGATAACGGATGGCTCTGTGGTGGCGCAACCTCAATATACACCCGATGGCCGTTATGTTCTGTTCGTCTCTGATTATGGGGGTATCTACAATCTGCGCCGGATGGATCTGCAGACCGGCAAGGTAACGACCCTGACCCGGGTGGAGGGGGGCGCGTTTCACCCCAGCCAGGGGAGCAGGAACGGGGGAATTTACTACCTGAACTTTGGTCTCGAGGGCCAGCAGTTGTACCGGCTCGATGCTCCGCTACTCCTGCCGTTGCCGGTTGCCGTGTCCAGAGCGGAACAGTCTGTGGCCGATCCGGAAAGGCGGGAGATAACATCTTCTCGTTACTCGCCATGGTCTACTCTCAGGCCGCGATACTGGTTTCCTCATCTGGTGATTTCCCCCGATGTGATGGAACTGGGATTCAGTACATCAGGCCAGGATGCGCTGGGAATTCATGGTTATACATTAGATATTGCCTGGGAGTCGGAAAGTGAACATCTGCTCGGCCTGTTCAGTTATCATTACAGCAACCGATTTTCCGTCATTGCCAGCCGCTACAACAGCTACGATCGGGATAGCAACGCGGATCTGGTACGCACCCGACAGCGGAATTTCCTGCAGGCACAGCTATCATTCCCTTTCAGTCGTGTGGACTATCGCTGGAACCTGAAACTGGGTGTGGTCAGTGAGCGGGAGCATGATATCTGGCGTACGGATTCAATGCGCAAACAGCGCCCCACTCGAGACAATCTGCTTGGTGGTATGCTGTTGTTTGATAATAGCCGTCAGTTTGCCCACGCCATCAGTCGCAGTGATGGCCGCCGGATTAACCTGGTTATTGAAAACAGTGATTTGCTGGGTGGGGATTACAGTGGTGATACGGTTGTCGCCGACTGGCGTGAATATCTTCCTCTTGGTGGGCAGCATGTGTTGGCGCTGCGTATGGCGATGGGTTGGGGAACAGAGCGGCCAAAACCCTTCAGGCTGGGTGGTGAAGCCGGAGAAGGGCGGGATGCGACGATGGTGAGTGGGCCACAGTTGAATCGCCGTGATTTTGCATTGCGTGGGTATCCCGCCGGTCTGGCGGGGTTGCAGGGACGGCGCATGCAGCTGGCCAGTCTGGAGTGGCGGTTTCCACTCAAACGAGTTGAGAGGGGGTGGATGGCGCCACCGATTGGACTGCTGCAGTGGTCCGGGCAGCTGTTTGTCGATAGCGGCGCGGCGTGGGAGCACGGCAGTTCGCCTGACAGTTACCATACTGGCGCAGGTATCGAACTGCTGTCCGATATCAATCTGTTTTACCTGATGAATCTGCGCCTGCGGCTCGGTTACGCTCACGGCTTCGATGCCGGAGGCGATGACCGCCTCTATCTTGATCTGGGAGATAGCTTTTAGAGAATCCTGTATGACGATGAATTTAATACGTATTTAGTAAATTAATGTTGGATAAATGTCACTGCTAACACTCGATAACATCTCATTGGCTTACGGCCATCATGCTCTGCTCGATGGGGTGAAACTTACCGTTGAGCCGGGAGAGCGTATCTGTCTGGTGGGTCGTAACGGCACCGGAAAATCCAGCCTGATGCGGATGATCGCCGGAGAGATAGAGGCGGATGACGGTAACATTTGGTGCGGTGATGATCTGCGCATCGCCTATTTGCCCCAGGATGTCCCTGTCGCTGAACAACGTATTGTGTTCGATGTGGTAGCTGAGGGGCTCGGCAAGCTGGGTGAGACCATTGCACAGTATCACCACACCCTGTCACAGTTGGCGGAGCAGCACAGTGATCAGCTGATGAACCAACTGACCCGCCTGCAGGAAGCTCTGGAAGCAGCTGATGGCTGGCGGTTGGAGCAACGGGTAGAGGCCGTACTGTCCCGCCTGGAACTGCCTGCGGATTGTACGTTGGGTGAGTTGTCCGGCGGTTATCGGCGACGGGTTTTGCTGGCGCGGGCGCTGGTTTGCGAGCCGGAGCTCCTGCTGCTGGATGAGCCGACCAACCACCTGGATATCGAATCCATCACCTGGCTGGAGGAGTTTCTGACCAGTTACAACGGGGTACTGCTATTCATCACCCATGATCGGGCCTTCCTGCAGCGGTTGGCTACCCGTATTGTAGAACTGGATCGGGGTATGCTCACCTCCTGGCCGGGTGATTATGCTACCTACCTGCAAAAGCGTGAGGAGCGCTTGGCAGTTGAAGTCGATCACAACGCCAAATTCGATAAAAATCTGGCTCAGGAAGAAGTCTGGATCCGTCAGGGCATCAAAGCCAGGCGTACGCGCAATGAAGGCCGGGTGCGGGCGTTGCAACAGCTGCGTCGTGAGCGCAGCCAGCGCCGTGAACAACAGGGCAAAGCCAGGCTGGTGCTGGATGATAGCGAGCATTCCGGCAAACTGGTGCTGGAAGCCGGAAATATCAGTAAGGATTACGATGGCAAGTTAATCGTAAGCAATTTTTCTACCCGTATCATGCGCGGTGATCGTATCGGCATCATCGGGCCTAATGGTGTCGGGAAGAGTACCTTGATCAAACTGTTGCTCGGACAACTGGAGCCTGACAGTGGGTCTGTCCAGCTTGGCACCAAACTGCAGATAGCCTATTTCGACCAGCAGCGTGTTCAGCTCGATCCGGAAAAATCCGTAATCGACAATATTGCCGATGGCAGTGACATGCTGACGATCAATGGCAAGCCACGTCATGTCATCAGCTACCTGCAGGACTTTCTGTTCCCACCCCAGCGCGCACGTTCACCCGTCAGTTCGCTGTCTGGCGGAGAGCGCAATCGGCTGCTGCTGGCGCGGCTATTCACCAAACCTGCCAATCTCCTTATCCTGGATGAACCCACCAACGATCTTGATGTAGAAACGCTGGAACTGCTGGAGGAGCTTCTGGTCGGTTACCAGGGCAGCCTGATGTTGGTCAGCCATGACCGCGTTTTCCTGGACAACATAGTAACCAGCACACTGGTATTCGAAGGGGAGGGAAAGATTGGAGAATATGTGGGTGGATACGACGACTGGATTCGACAAGGTAAAACAATAAAATCCAGATTAAAAACAGCCACACCTGAATCATCCGGCAGCTCTGAAAAAAAAACTTCATCCAGCGACAAATTGAGTTACAAAATTCAGCGGGAACTGGACTCTATTCCCATCAGGATTGATCAGTTGGAGCGACAAAAGACAGAACTGCAAGCATGCATTGGTCAAGCCGGTTTTTATCAACAACCACGTGAACAGATAAATGGAAAACTGGCTGGGCTGGAACAGTTGGAATCTGAACTGGAGGGGCTGTATAGTCGTTGGGAGACGCTGGAAAAACAGGGCAGTTTATAACTGCTCAGCCCATCCGCCGGGCGTCTTGGGTCAGGAACCTGTGTAATCCCATCAAATGCACTAAAAATAGTGTATTGCTGATTTAGTATGATTTTATGCTGGAACACAGGTTGTGTTGTTCTCGAAAGGAATGGCCGAAACTCTAATGAAATGCCCCAAATACAAAACAGATGAAAAACTCAACAACCACCAGCTAAAGCTGGTGGGTTAGTCTTATGGACTGAAAGTCCGGATACGGGTCGAAAGACCCGTTTAGTCTTCAGTTCTGAAATTATCATCAACCTTTGGCTCAAAGTGATGCTCCAAATATT
>JAJRUV010000074.1 GCA_024277595.1 Gammaproteobacteria bacterium | reverse complement strand
CTTCGCGGCACGTCGCTGTATGGCCAGCTCATGGGCTTGCTTAGGGCGGTAGCCCTTCAGCCCACAATTGCGCCGAAGCTCCCGACCAATGGTCGATTTATCGCGTTCCAGCATGCCTGCAATCTCTGTTCTGTCATATCCAGCTTTCTTCAGGATGTAAATCTGGTATCGTTCCTCCCGCTGGCGGTAGCCACGCTCCAGGTAGATGGCCTTGAAGAGCTCATAGACCTCCACCAGGATATGCCCGGAGCCGCAGGCTCGGTCGATGAGGGTCAGTTCTTCGGGGTCGAGGGTGTCCGGTGTGATGGCTTTAAGCTGTGCCTTTACCTCCTCGGTCTGCTCGGCAGGCTCGATGTAGTACTCCATCTGTTCTTTGGTTGGCGAGCCCGGGTAGGTCGCCAGCCACTGCGCCCCCAGCGAGTTCTGCACCATGTACTTCACGATCCAGTTGGGCGTAAAGAGCTGGGTCGCCGCCGGGATGTCTTCCGACTTCACCACCTTGCCGATAACCTGGTCTTTCTTCTCCGAGATGTAGAACTGGTAGAGCCAACCGATGATCTCGACTTCCTGCCAGTCTTCTTCCGGTATGGCCTCGACCAGTTCTCGGATCGGTGAATCGGTCTGGGTCAGGTTGTCCGGCAGTAGCAGTTCAGTTTCATCATCTATGGTCTCGAACAGGAACGGCATGGCCTGGTGCAGGGCGTGGCACTGGGCGAGCAACAGATCGTGGTAGAGTTCCTCGTCCCTGGTGCCGTCGAGTTTGAGTTCGATCACCCTGTCCTTGTCGAGGCCTGGCAGGTCGACATGCTCTGCGTGTTCAAGTATCTCGGGGATATTCCCCTCACCCCGACCCTCTCCCCGATGGGGAGAGGGGGATAGGATGAGGTAGAGTTCGCCCTTCTCTTCGACGCGAGCTGTTTCTTTTTCCGTGATGCCGAACTTCGCTGCGCGCCGGGTGACGGCCTCGATGAAATAGCGGCGGGCTTTGGGGGCGTACTGTTTCAGGTGAGTGGTATCCATGCTGTCTTATTGGTCTTTGTCCAGAATCTGACGGCCCGTTTCGGTCAGACGGTATTTTTGCGTAGGGCTGCGGGGTGATTCGGGCTGGGTCATTTCGATCAGGCCATCCGAGAGCGCAGGCTCGAGGTAGTTCTTTGAAAAGCTGACCCGGCCCTTCAGATTAACAGCCTGCATTAATTCAGATCGGCTCATTTCCCCTTCGAGATTGAGCAACAAACGTTTTACTTGCTGGGTTACTTGCCGGGTTACTTGCCGCTAGGGATATACTTTGGGGCATAGCTTTTGATTCTTGCAGTGTCCATCTCTAATTCTCTTCCCGGCTCCAGTCGACCGCCATTTCCCCGGCAACAAATTCACTAAAGGGGCGAATATCACCACCAACAGATGCCTGTTCCAGTGCCTCCATGTAGTGCCGACGTCGTTTAAGCCGGATCACGGTCCAGGGGTAGCCGCCGGAGGCCAGCATGGTGTTCATCAGGAAGCGTCCGAGCCGTCCGTTGCCATCCGGATAGGGGTGGATGAACACGAATAAAAAATGCCCCAGCACGGCGCGAACCGAAGGTTCATTTTCCTGTTTCAGCAGCGCGAACAGGGTGTCCATGCTGTCCATCAAGGATTCATACGGTGGCTGGACATGGTTAGAGCCGCGAATAAAGACGGGGCGATTACGAAACCCGGCCAGATCACCAGCTTCCAGAATACCGGCCTGCACGCTGGCGCTGAATAAGGCCCGATACCAGTCGTGCAGGTTGTCGCTGACACGTTCTGCCGCGCTTGCGCCGGTGAGGATAGCACCAATATCCCTTTCCACTAACTGGAATGCTTCGTAATACCCCTTGGCTGC
Organism: Gammaproteobacteria bacterium; assembly: GCA_024277595.1. GTDB lineage: Bacteria > Pseudomonadota > Gammaproteobacteria > Thiohalospirales > Thiohalospiraceae > DRMK01. The sequence goes on along the minus strand of JAJRUV010000074.1, from coordinate 4,003 downwards.
CAGTGCAGCAACCTGCTCCCGATCCTGCGCCGAGGCGTCCGGGTTCCATTCGCCGAGACGAACCTTTTCAATCAGTTCTAGGGTGACCTGGTAGCCTTCGATCGACAGCGAGTTGTAGGCATCATGCTGGTAGATGTCATGCATCTGTTCAAGATAGCCTTTGCTGTCCTTTGGCAATCCCGGCGCCTTCGGAAACACTTCGATGACGGTTTCCCGCATGCTTTCCCAAAGCGCCTGCAAACGGCCCACCAGTGGTGATGACAGCCTGATGCCGGAACCCAGCAACGGCCGATCGGCCTGGAAGGGATTGACGGGTGAAAGGCGATACCCGGCTGCGGCCATGTCGCCCTTGATACGCTCCGCCCGTTTGGGTTCACCAATAAACCGGTACGCGCCCATCAGCCGGCTCGCGGCCCGTGTATGTGCGCCTTCCAGCAGCACACGGGACAGTTCATCAGATTTTACCATGCGCAGCGCAAGTTCCGCGTTCATGGGGCTGGCCTCAAAATAACGCGGCGCCGCGCGGCAGAGTGCAAGCGGCAAAGCCATCACCTGAAGCCCGTTCAACGGCACGGGGTCCGCTGGAAGGTTGCCCGGATCCGGATAGACCAGTAACGAGGTCTCGTGAGGCAAGGCCAGCGTATTAGCGCCACCGGCCGAGGTCATGATGACCACCTGCCCGGGAATCGTGGTGGCGCCGGTATGCAGATCCAGCGAGCATTCGGCCGACAGGCAGTAGTCCTCACCGTAACGGTCGGTCATGTAGTAACGGACAAAATCCCAGAAGTGGCCATACCAGAGCGTGGTGCTTCCCGGTCTTGCGTCGGGCGACTGGCCCAGCAGGTACCAGCCTTTCATGATCGGCTGCAACCAGCCGGCTCGTTGCAGGCGCTCGCGATCCGTCCGTTGCATCTCGGATGACTTGACGATACCCCGCCGCGCCTGCTTTCCCACACGGCTGAGCGCTTCGGCGAGTGCCTGCCCGGATCGCTTTGCCACCATAGACTCTGGATTCCTGTTTGTCGGTTACTATTGAATTATGACAATCATATGCTTTTGTTTTGTGTAGATCAAAAACTATTGAAAGCTGGGTTCGCCTACCGGATCTCCACCCGCTCTTCAGCGGCAATCGCCGCTTCCAGCGTCTGCCGCAGGCCTGAAAGTGGTTTTACACGTGCAATAGGCTAGACGGCATGACTAAAGTACCTGTCCCGAAAATAGTCCATATACCCTTGATCAACTGAATTCGGTTGATCAAGTGAACGAAACAAGCTCTGATATGACACTGCTTTGCATCGAAACGCTTGCCCCACCAGATTAGCAAACATATTCTGCCATCAGTATGATGGCTCAGACTCGGCGCCGGGCCAATTTACATTATGATCGAGCCACCTTGTACTCAAGGCCTTCACGTGCAAGTAGTACGCAGTTATCCAGCATCCGTCGCAGTGGCTCAGGCACCCCGGGTGATCCACTCGCTGCGACGGCGACAATCAGCTCAAAAGCCATATGCGGCTTCGAATGACGCCTGATCGCCCGGTTGATCACACTCCTGGGCTGAGTCCGGTCATCAGGTGACCAGGTCAGATTGGCGGCATTTATAAATACCTGCTCATAGCCATGCTTCCAGAAACAATGTTCGATATCCCGCTGACGCAAGGTCGTCACCCGCCGCCGGGCAGGTTCGTTGTGCAGGAAAGAACGTGCCGTATCGGCATAACTTCTCCCGGCCTTGTCTCCGTCAGCCAGCACATGCCACTCGATACCCAGCTCTCGCGCCAGCTTGATCAGCGGTACCAGTCCAGACTGTGCAAATTCCACACAGGCGATGCCCTCCAGTGCCAGATCATAGCCACACAGGCGGGCCAGCTCAGGAAGTATCCAGAACTCCGTTTCGCCCTCGACCAGCAACCAGCAACGCGCAAAATTGGCATCGGCACGTCGCACCCGGATGTGATAACTCAGTTTTCGTAATTCATCGGGCTTCAGGCTGTTCCTGCACACCCGCCACTGCCTGATTTTCCCGCCATTCCGCGTCAAACGGCGCAGACTATGTAATGGCATGGCGGCGAGCAAGGTTACCGACTGTGTACTGATGATTTTTTGCGCCTTCAATTGCTCGAGCACGCCCCAGACCGAAGCCAACGTCATCAGGTGCAAGTGGACTTCCGGGTCATCGAGCACCATAAGAAACTCAGCACCGGACAGGTTACCACCTGGATAGTGATGCAGAATGGCGGCAGTGAGGATCAACACACCAACCTATTGCGCCACGCAACCAGAGAAAACGATTCAGTGAGCACAGCATGTCCAGGGCGGAGAAATCATTAGCAACCTGCTTCGAGCCTGGAGAAAAAATATCCCACTGCGCGGAAACCGGCCCGGAATCTGCTGGAACTTCAGCTTGCAACCGCAATTGCAATTGGCGCGGGGCTTTGATATTTTTTTAAGGAGCGGCTTCAACACACCGAGCTCGAGCCCCTCCCATTCAGCGGCGCTACGCTCTTCAAAGGTAAGTTCTATGCGTATCGGACCAACCGGTGAAACGCAAGACCCGCTTCGTGCACGGTGAAAATGATGTGACTCGAACTGTGGCGGACTGTTTCCAGCCACAAGTGCCTGGGAAAGTGCATCGAACAAACTGGATTTCCCACTGTCATTCTCGCCGATAAGAACCGTGATGTCGTCGAAATCCAGCCTGCCACTGCGTATGCCGCGGAAATTTTCTACTACCAGGGAACGTAGAAACATTTTGATATATGCCGTTCAGGTCAGCAGATCTCGACTTTCTTTCTCGCGGGCCTCAATAATCTGCAAGGTCCTGCCGGCACTTTCCTCCTGCCTGTCAAGCTCGGGATCTTTAAATTATTTTTGATTTAATATTATTCGCTATTAATTATTTCAGGAAGCTCTGATTAATTCGTCATTCCAGGCGGAGCTTCGCGGAGACCCGGAATCCAGTGCTTACGAATCAGGACGTTGCTGGATTCCGGCTTGCGCCGGAATGACAACAAACAAATTAATCAGAGCTTCCTTCACTCTTTAACATCGCCTGGAGGCACATACATTTTATCAGCTTGCTGCCTTCACTAGATATCATTTAGGCATGTACTGTCTCTCTCTCCAGACAAAATAGCTCGCATCGGTATTCAGATAATCTGCGCGCATCAACGTATGCTCAGATAGCGTGTTGAGCTGAGCCATTATCTCATCAGGCTTCCATGCCTGAAGCATAAAGCGTTCCTGTTCTGTCCAATCATAGTCATCGTTCAACAGATTAAAGGCCAGGCCTTTACGACAGGTTGAATAGAGACGGGGCAATATTGCCCGCAGATAGGCGCCCTTATCCTGCAGTGGCTCGTTTAACGCCCCGGAGAGCAACACCCAGTCGTAACTTTTTTCCGGCGGATCAAAATCAAACAGATCACCCTGAAACAGGCTCAGTGCAGGCGTTCTCCCGAGAGCAATCTCGATCATGTCCGGGGAGAGATCAATACCGCTGTAGTCAATTTCCAATCCTTTGGTTTTCATAAAGTGGAAGAGATCTGAAAACCCGCTACCGACATCCAGGACAGAGTCTCCCGTTTTCACGCCACAACCAAGTAAAACCTCAAAACGTATCTCCTGCACTTCACGGCTTTCCCAATAAAGCGCCAGCGGGTTGTTGCCATGCATCCATATGGAGTGATGATGACGCTTGATAATACGTTCACGCTGCTCCACCTTCATACTGAGAAATGATCTCTATTTGCAGTTGACATTTTATTCTCCCGGACAGATTTATGTGATATACCCATCACAGATGACGGTTCCTCTTACCAACTGTCCATTATTATGATGGACATGAATGAGATATCCCATTTCACTGCTGTCCCGTTAACTCCCTCTCCCACAGGGAGAGGGTTAGGGTGAGGGGATCAAGAATAGGTAACGCATTGTTTTATTTATCCCCTCATCCTGGCCTTCTCCCGATAGGAGAAGGGACAGCCACAACACCCCGGCT
>JAJRUV010000073.1 GCA_024277595.1 Gammaproteobacteria bacterium | reverse complement strand
TTTGCGTTGGTAAAGGGCAAATCCGTGCTAATGGCAGAGTACGCCCGGCGCATGATTACCGAAGAGGAGATGCACCAGGGCGAGGTGGACAAGATGCTGCGCACGCCGGGAGAGATCGCCATGTTCTCGGAATCCGCGTAGGCCATGAGCGACACAGCAGACAGCACAAATAACCCAAGCAAAAGGGTTACCGGCAGTCCACAGCCGGGAGGAGCCCGTATATCCACGGACAAGCTTTTCGACGGGGCGCGAGAGTTGATTATTGAGCATGTGGGAGAGGAGTATCGCTTGCGGATCACCAGCAAGGGAAAACTTATTCTCACCAAGTAGCGCGGGATAAGCGCCGGTTATACCAACCCCGGCGGAACTGTTTGCAGCAGTCACATCAGCCAGCCACCCAGCCTCCGGGCAAAGGTAGCCAGCCATTTTTTATTGGTTTGGTACTTTTGTTTCAGGAGGTTTTTTTGTGGGCCGTTTTGCCTTTTTCGGACTGTCTTTATGGGTGGTAACTCTGGTTCTGCCTGAACCGGTGGCTGCCGGGCAGCCTGACAAGGAGCCAATCCGGCTGCGCGATGTGGTCGTCACCGGCACTCGCACCGAGAAACCGGTGCTGGAGGTGCCGGTGCGCACTGAAGTGGTGAACCACAAGGAGATCGAAAAAACCCATGCCCGCGATCTGAAACAGGCGCTGGAGGATGTACCCGGCCTGCTGCTCAAACCCATCCATGGCAAAACCGGCTTCGAGGTCTGGTTGCAGGGGCTGGATTCCGACCGGGTGCTGGTGGTCATTGACGGTGAACCCATAACCCCCAGCACCGGATCATCGGTAGATCTCAGCCAGATCGGCGCAATGAATATCGAGCGCATCGAGATCGTCAAGGGCGCCACTTCGGCACTCTATGGCAGCAACGCCATGGGAGGGGTGATCAATATCATCACCCGCAAACCGTCGAAGCCGTTGAGTTATCAACTGAGTCTGGATGGCGGCAGCTATGGTGACAAAAACCTGAGCGGTGATTCCAGTGACATCACCTCCCGTTATCTGGCCGCCAATCTGGCCGTCAAACGTGATCGTGGATATCTGCAATTCAACGCGGATGTGCGTGACAAAGATGGTTACACTCTGGATCAAAGCACTGATCGTTCAGAAGGCAATTCAGGCATCAAAGCCAACGCCAACTTGCGACTGGCCTGGACACCCAATAGCAAAACCGAAGTTTATATCACACCGCGTTATTACCGCGAAGATATCAGCAACAATCTTAAATCTGTTATTACCCCTGGGGTTGGTGAGTCTAAAAAGAAAAAGCGCGAAGATGCCAGCCGTTTCAGTACCACAATAGGCGTTAAGCATCAGTTAGATCATGGTGGAAAAGTGCGCGGCTGGCTGTTCCAAGAAAACTGGCGTGATGTCACACAACGAGACGATCTCACCCTGACACCTAAAGTCATCGATCAGCAACGCACCGCAGAGATCGACCAATACCGCGCTGAGCTGCAATGGGATAAACCATGGAATAAAAACCATCTACTGACCTGGGGAGCCTTGTATAGAAAAGAGACCCTTGATCAATATCAGGACAAGCTCAATGAAGAGCGCATTATAGAAGTGGATGGAGAAGAAAAAGAGACCATTGAGGCCTACCTTCAGGATGACGTTTTTATAGGTGAACAGTGGGAGCTCGTACCTGGAATCCGCATACAGAACGACAACCGCTATGGCTTTTACGCCGCCCCCAAAATCAACGCCATGTATACACCCGTCTGGTTTACTGATGTTATTACCAATGTGCGTATGGGCATTGGCCGTGGCTACCGTTCGCCTTCCCTGAAAGAGCAATATTATGTCATTGATCACAGCCAGTTGGGCTATATGATTTTGGGAGTCCCTGATGTGCAACCGGAAAGTTCTGACAGTTACCAGCTCGGCATAGAGTTCGCAAAAACCGGAGAGTTTAGCGCAGACATCACGCTGTTTCATAACCGCATCAAGGATCTCATTGGCACTCGCATCAATCTCGAAAAGTCAGCCCAGGCTAGTCAAGAAGCCCAAACCAACATTGCTGTTTACGACTACTCAAACTATGCCCGCGCCATGACTCAGGGCGTCGAGATCAGCGGCAGGCGCTACGCGGGCCGTTTTGAGATGAAGGGCAGCTATACCCTGCTCGACAGCAAAGACCGCGACACCGGCAAAACGCTGAAAGAGCGCCCCCGCCACCAGATCAAGCTGGGGGCTGATTGGCAGAACAAGGCCTGGGGCACCATGCTGACCCTGCGCGGCGTCTACCAGAGCGAGGAGTTCTTTGACGCAGACAACCAGCTGGAATCACCCGCCTGGACTACCTGGGATCTGAAGCTGACCCAGACGGTTGGCAAGGGCTTCAAGCTGTTCGGCGGCATCGACAATCTTGGTGATGAACACCGTGACCCGAATGTCCGTCATGACAACCGCCCGAAGAGTGGCCGCTTCATCTATCTGGGGGTGCGCTTCGATGGTTGATGAAATATATACCCGTCGCAAACCAAAATATTGCATTCAGGGTGCGTGTATTTGTGTGGCTGGCAAGGCGGCAATGCGCCGCTTTATTTGTATAAAACCAAGCGTTGCCAACACCGCCAGGCGCGCAAAGACGTGTGCCATGGATGCAAGATTTTGGTTTGCGACGGGTATACCAACGAGCAAGCTGCGGAGAGCGGGGCGTGAAAAAACAGACGTGTGTCATCCTACTCCCATCTTTTTTTGCGTTCCGCTCTCCACAGCTTGTTTAACAGATTTTTCTACACAGCAGATGATTTTTCAATATCCACAACAAACGGGAGTAAACAAAGATGAAACCACGTAAACGACAAATCGCTCTATCTCTGCTCATATCCATGGCTCTGATCGGTTTAAACGGATGTCTGCATGATGAAAAAGATCCTGTGCCTGATCCGGATCCCACGCCTGATCCTGGAAATGGTGTTTCTCTAATCGAACTGGACGCCACAGCGGGAGGATTCGGTGCGCAGCCGGATAATCCCGCCAATAAGCACACCTACTTCAATCTGGATACCGGACAGGTGGTAGCGTTGACAGATGCTGACGCGGACTCTTCAACCGATTGGCACATTGCGTTCAAACGCACCAAGGCCAAACTGAATAGCGGCGCATCCGGACCCGGCGAGGTGAAAGGCACGGTCGCCGACAGTCAGGATGATTTCTATAACGCCGATGGTTCACCAAATGATTCTATATTTCTTAATGTAACGGCTGAAAGCGAGCTGGCCGCACTCAACAGCGTGACCGGCAGCGATGGTCTGACATTTGAACCAGAGAGCAAAACACCTGCGATCAAGGGAGACGGCAGCAGTGATGGCTGGTGGCTCTATAACCCTCAAGGCCACGTGATCACCGCCAACAGTGACGGCTGGTGGCTGGTTCGATCCGCCAAGGGCGACAGTTACGCAAAGATGCGCGTAACCAATATCGTACAGGCAAGCAAGGAGATCACCCTGGAGATGTTTGTGCAGGGCAAGGACGAAAATCTGTTCTCCCCCACCCCCATTACCTGGACTGCCACCATCGGTGCGGCAGGTGGCATCAAGTGTTATGACTTTGACAATGCCGGCCAGGCTGATTGCAGTGGGGTGGGCCAGGGTAGCTGGGATCTCATGGTGGATATTTCCGGCCAAAACTGGAATATCTGGACCAATGGCACGGTCAAGGGTTTCGGCAATGGCAAGGCATTTGGAAAAATCGACAATGCCGATATCGGCAATTATGTGAGCGGCACCACAACCAGCAGCGGAGAAGATATCAGCGCTCACTATAAAGCCGCCAGCAGCGGGCTGTTCCGGAATAACACCTGGTATGCCTACAGTCTGCAAGGTAACAACAAGCTGTGGCCTAACTACCGTGTCTATGCCATCGATACCGGTACGGCGAAATATAAACTTCAAGTTATCAGTTTTTACAATGCGGGAGGTGTCAGCGGCCATATCACCCTGCGCTACGCCCCGATCCTCAACGCCGAGACAGTCAACGTCAGTCTGGAAGAGTGGGGTGTTTCACTGGATAAAACCACCGTCAAGGCCGGCAACGTCAGTTTTCGCGTGACCAACGAGGGTCCGGATGATGTCCACGAGTTTGTGGTGGTCAAAACCGACCTGGCCCCGGATGCGCTGCCGGTCAACGTACAGAGTGTTGTCGATGAGAACGGCGCAGGCATGACAATAATCGGTGAGATTGAAGATATCAGCGTTGGTACTGATGTGCACGTCACCTCGATGGATCTTGAACCCGGTAACTACGTGCTGATTTGCAATATCTGGGACGAGGATGAGCAGGAGTCTCATTACGACGAAGGCATGCGGGTCGCGTTTACTGTCACGGCTAACTGATTTGGAATAACCCGTGTCTCTCGTTTCTTCATGAAAAACAGAGATGCGGGTTCTTTTCCGAGGATATTTTTATGACTTTACTTAACTACATACCTGCCACACTGTTTTGTGCCGTCACGTCACTCTCAATGCTGTTGTCGGGATGCTTCCATGAAGAGCCTCTCGATGAGGATGTGGTGAGCAAAGATGTTCGCAGTTTACAGATCGCCCGGGACATCAACCCGGATCCACGTATTGTGGAAATCAATCTGGAAGCGAAAGAGAGCACCATTGAAATTGCCCAAGGTGTTTTTTCGCGGGTCTATACCTATAACGGCATGGTGCCCGGCCCGGTGATCAAGACCAATATCGGTGATACTCTCATTGTCCATTTCACTAACAACCTGCCCGAACCAACAACGATTCACTGGCACGGTATGCGTGTGCCGGCGGATATGGACGGTTCTACCTTGTCACAACACCCGGTACAGCCGGGTAAATCGTTTCGCTATGAATTCACGGTCGAAGATCCTTCGTTGTTCTGGTATCACCCCCATGTGCGTACCGATGTGCAGGTGGAGATGGGGCTGGCCGGCGCGTTGCTGGTGTCGGATGACATCTCTGACACACAGCAGTCACATCTGAAGCCGCTCAGTAAGATCAGGCAGGATATCTTGATTCTGGGTAACTACTCAGCCCATCTGAGCAAAATCCGGCAGTTTTCCATCGAAAGCCATACGTAATGCCTCCGAAGCGCGCACACCTTGTTTTCGGCAGGTAGACAAATAGCCACGAATACGGCAAAACATCCTGGCGCCCTCCATG
>JAJRUV010000072.1 GCA_024277595.1 Gammaproteobacteria bacterium | reverse complement strand
ACTGCGGTCGATACGAATCCGCAACATCCCCCCCCCTTCGATGCGCAGCCGCTTGGCGCGGCGCGGATATTTTTTGTGTTTTTCCAGCCAGGCCACCAACAATTGCTCGTAGCGCGCAGTGGCCACGGCATCCAGCGGCGCACTAACTGGCTCCGTGACCAGTGTCGGTACGGTTTCCGGTAATACATCGACGACCGGCTCCTGCGGCGGCGCGGGTGGCGGTGGTGTTTCCTGCACCGGTTTGGGATCGGGAAGCGGCTCGGGAATAGGCTTGGGTTCGGGAATGGGCTCCGGTTCGGGCGGTGGTTCCGGTTCGGGCTCAGGTTCGGGAAGTGGCTTGGGCTCAGGCAAGGGTTCTGGTTCTGGCTCAGGAAGTGGCTCCGGCACCGGTGCAGCAGGCTGCGACGCGGCATTCACCGCACTATCCGCCACCATCGCCAGCAGATTGATGCGCAACGGCACCTCGGGTGACGGTTCCGGTGGACTCGCTTGCGGCGGCGTAAGCCACAGGGCCAGAGCCCCGTGCAAGGCCAGGGCAAGCACCAACATCACGCTCATGTGCAGACGAGTGATGGACACCGGTTCCGCCTATTTCTGCAACGTTGCCAGGGCCACGTCGGTGCCCCCGGCAGCGCGAATCTCGTCCATCACCGCGAGCAACTGTTGCACCTCGGTGCGGGCATCGCTCTTCAGGGTGATGGCGGCATCGGCATCCACTTTCAACAAGGGCTCGATAGCCCCACGCAATTGTTCCAGCTCAATGCGCTCCCCGTTGAGGGCAAGCTGCCCCATTTGATCAAGCGACACGATAATGGGGGTGATATCGGTGAGCGTGGCACTGCTCGATTCCGGTAACTCCAGCTCAATGGCCTCCGGTACCATGAAGGTGCTGGTGAGCATGAAAAACACCAGCAGCAGAAAGACGATATCGATCAGCGGCGCGATATCCAGATGAGAATGAATGCGAGCCCGGCCTTCAAATTCCATGGGGCTCATCCTCGATGCGCTCATCATCGTGGGTGCCTATATGAGGGGTCTTTCCGAAATGGCGCAGCACCCGAATGCTGGCGTCCTTCATGTCAGCACGCACATGATCGACCTCCCCTTCCAGGTAATAGAAAGCCGCCATGGCGGGGATCGCCACGGTGAGGCCGAAGGCGGTGGTGAGCAACGCCTCCCAGATACCACCGGAAAGAATAGAGGGATCCACTCGGCTACCGGCCGCCTCAAGATTCATGAAAGCAGCAATCATGCCGGTTACCGTACCCAGCAGCCCCAGAAGCGGACTCAGGTGGGCGATGGACGACAGGCCCCGCAGCCAGGATTCCAAGGCGCGGATCTGTGCGCTGCCCACCCGGCTCACTTCTGCCTCGACATCCCCGGTGGACATAGCAGGATCGGCACCGCAACGTACCGCGCTTTCCAGCACTCGGGCGACCGGGCTGTTCTGCTGCTGCAGATTCTGCAGGGCCTGACCATTCTCATTACGCTGCAAGGCCAAGACGACATCATCAACGAATGCCGAGCGGCGCAGGCCGCTACGAGAAAACTGATACAGTTTCAACAGAATAATGGTGGTGGCAAGAACAGACATGAGCAGCAGCACATACATGACTGCCCCGCCCTGTTGAAATAAGCTATACATAATGACCTTCCACTCACAAAAAATGGGCAGCGTAGCTTTCGCTATGCCACCCGGTTAATAAACTGCTGTTAGAGATCCATTTCCAGACCCGCGTAAGCGAACAGGGGCATACCCGGGCGTGGCCCTTCCGGTTGGCGTGACACGTTATAGCGTGCATCCGCCACGTTCTGGATGCCGCCGAAGAGCTTCATCCCATTCGCAATCCGATAGTAAGCCGAGATGTCGGCGACAAAATAAGCATCGGTGGTGCCGAAGCGGGCATCAAGATCGCCCTCACCGTTGACTTGGCCATTAACATTGTTAGCAGTGGTAAAGGTCTTGCTGACATAGCTGCCGCTGATGTGGCTACCCCAGCGTGCCGCGTCCACACCGGTACCCAAACTGAAAACCCATTCCGGGATATAGGGCACCTGGTTGCCAGCCTTTCCATAACTGAAAATAGATTCTGGATCATCGGAGTACGCAGCATTCTGCTGGGTGGCATTGGTGTAGGTCACGGTCAGATACCAGGGGTTTTTGATCTTCCAGCCATTGGCGATACCGGCGTCATACTGACTGGAGAATTCCAGGCCATAGCTGCGCACCTTACCGAAATTTCTAGTTTCGCCGGTACCGGTACCACCGATATTGTCGATTGCGATCATGTCGCTGAAATCGGTGTAGAAGGCCACCGTCTCCACCGCCAGGGCCTGCCGAACATTGGTGTAACGCGCACCCAGTTCATAGGCCAGGCTGGTCTCTTCGTTGATGCCACCGGTAGCGCTCTTGGGACTAGGCGGAGAGGAGCCGCGATTGACACTACCGAAACCGATCCAGGAATCATTGAACTTATAAGTCGTGCCGAAGCTGGCGGCCCACAGGTTCATGGTGTTGGTCTTGGTTACGGACGGGGCTTTGACACCTGCATAGTTTTCAATATAGGTCTGATCCAGTTGCTCAATACGGATGCCCGGTGTAAAGCCCCAGGCACCGACCTTGATGGTGTCCTGCAGAAACACAGCAAGGGCATCGGTCTTTTGTAGGCGATCACCCGCACGGCCGGGGGTGCCGGGGGTCATGCCGTCGATGGAGCCGTTGGCCAGTTGCGAATAGCGGTCGTCCCACTGAAAGCGGATTATCTGATCCTGGTTGAAACGGATGCCAGTGGCGATCTCATGCTCCACCGCACCGGTGCCAAAGCGATAATAGCTCACCACATCAACACCCTGGGTCTCGTAATCACGGTTGTTGGCGCGCACGCGCAGGGTACAAGCCACGTCGCCTCTCAAGCAGTCTAGTCCTTCACCATTCTCAGCCAGGGCCGAGGAGAGACTATAGTTATTGTCGGCGATACCATTGACGTCGCGCAGGTCCTTGAGCTTGTACCAGTTACGCGAAAAGGTGTTCTGGTACAGGGTGGCGATGATATCCAGGTCATCCGAGGGCGCCAGGGCATAACGCAGGTAGCTACGTCTCTCCTGGGTCTTGATGTTGTCGAAGCGACTGGCCGAGTAACGCTGGAAGGGGTCTGCCGCAAAGTCGGCCTCGCTCAGGCCCAGGTAGGTCTCATTCGCATCCAGCTCGGAGGTGCCGTATTTGAATTCGAGGCGTTGGTACATGGCGGTGTCCGGCTCCCAAGAGAGCTTGATCATGGGGTCGGACTTGGAGAAGCCCGTATCCTCACCGGCACGGAAATCCGCTGTCTCATCGATGGTCTTGTAGCCGTCATTCTTACGAAAATAACCCTCCAGCAGGAAGCCGACCTGGCCCGCTCCGGTGGTCAGGGTATTGCCAAAATAGGCATGGGTACGCTGATCACCAAAGCTGCCGAAAGAGGACTTCAGGTAGACGGTCTGCTGCAGCGGGATGGGGGTGGACAGGTAGTTAATAACGCCACCGGTGGTCTGCGGGCCATATTTTACCTGGCTGGAGCCCTTGAGGATCTCCAGCCCACTCATCCGGCCCATGGTCGGCGTATAGTAGGCGGCCGGGGCGGAATAAGGTGCCGGGGCGGTCAACACACCATCTTCCATCACTGTCACTTTGGCGCTGCGGGTGGTATCCACGCCACGCAGGCTGATGCTTGAAAATAAGCCGAAGCCCTCTTCTTGGCGTACATAAACCCCCGGCACTTTGCGCAGCACCTGGTTGACATCATCGTAGTTTTGCTCGCGGATGTCCTCAGTGGTGACCGAATAAGCGGAGCCCGGCATTTCATCGATATTGGCCGGATTGCCGATTACCATCACCTTATCCAGTACTTTGGCGTCCGGATTCGTGCCTGAATCATCATCCGTAGCGCCAGCAGGTATTGCCATACCCAGTGCGGCAATGGCGAATATGCCGCGAAACAAGCCGTTACGTTTTTTCACTTTTCTACTTCCTCAATTTAGGTTTTCAGCGGAATCCGCCAGATCGTCGCGAAGCAGGCTGTAAGGTCTTAATTCATCATTAAATCAATATCTTACGTTCTGAACTTGCGCAAAAACCACGGATTTTTGCTGCCATTTTTATGACAAAGCCGCCTTGGCTAAAGCCCTGCCTCTAACATTAAAGAGCACGAGCTGGACTAAGGACGAGTTGGCTGGCTACTGGGTTGACCTGTGCAGGTCGGTTAGCTGGCTGAGTGGAATTATGGCGGAGCCAGAATAAAATGTAAATGAGAATCACAATCATTAAGGTTGACATACAAATGAGAATGACTATCATTTGAATTCACGGGCGTAAGGGATACGCCTGAAACCTAAAGGGTACGGCGTAAGATGAGTTATCAGATCAATGCATGGCTAGAGCACGGTGAACCCCGGCTGGGGATTGTGAACGCACAGACTGGCGTGATACAGCAGCTGTGGCGTCTCAGAAAAATCAGCAGCCCACGTGGAGAACCCGTACGGGAGGTGTTGCGAAAAGAGGCGCCCCACAGACAACAACCGGGAATACAGCAGCTGACAAAAGAGTTGTTTCTGCTGGGGTGTGCCGAGGATATCTCGCTTGTGCAGCGGGCACAGGCCGGGAATATGGGGGATGTTTGCCTGGATTGTGACGGATGTGCGGAGGATATTGCAACGACGGCTACGATGACGCAGTACACAAATCCAATGAAACAGGGTGCAGCATGAAAGATAAACGAACAAGCCTGTCACCAGAAGGACAGTCGCCGCCAAAACAAACAGTGGAAAAAACCTATGACAGTCGGGATCTCTTCCACGGCAGGCAGGAGATCCTGATCGAACACGCAGGTCACGCATACCGATTACGGATTACCCGCCAGGACAAGTTGATTCTAACCAAATAATACGCCAAGGGCACTTCCTGCAAAACACCACGCCAGCCACCCAGCCTCCAGGCAAAGGTAGCCAGCCAAGTCGCTAGGGTTGGGATATTTTTGAGGAGGTTTTTTATGTGTATCAGACTATACAAGCAAAACGAAAATCCATCTTCTGAGGCGCTGTTGCTGAAAGAGACAAATTCCGGGTTTTCCATCAGCATCCCCCAGGGTTTGCGACGCAAGAAAAGACGCAAGAAAATCTGGGAGCTTGAGCACCGCTTTCATTGCAGCATTGCGGGCACTTGTTTCACACTGGACGAATTGCGCCGGTTTTGCCGCAAGGCCCAGGGAAAAACCAAGGGGCCCATCAGCGACTATGAATTGCATATCACCTTTGTGGGCATCCTTGAAAATTCCCATGCCGCACGTCCGGCGAACAAATATCTCGACCGTAAATACCGGATGGCAATTCAACATTTTGATCCGGCCAACAGCCCGAGGGAATTGCTCAATTTATGGAATGAAGCGGTTGCTCAAGGAGAAGTCGCCAGTGCATTCTGGGCAGTGGTGACTCATCCACAGGCGTCGGAAAAATTGCTTTTCCATGTGTTCGGAGAGGTACATATGCTCTCCCATCTTTCGGGTGCATCCATTCGTCTCGACATGCAGGCCCTGAAGCGGCTGCGCCTGCGTGTTCCGACACTGGAGCACGAGTTGGCCGAGAGCCGCACCGAGTTGTTGCACCGAATGCGGGAAAAAGACAAAACCATTCAAACTCTGAACAAGCGTCTCGCCGTGCAACTGGAAACCGAACGCAAGCTCTGTGAAACACAGCAACACCTGGATGAACTGGAGAGCGGTAAAACCCTCAGCCAATTGCGCAACCTGCTGATACAACATACCGACAAGCTTGACAAAACGCTCGTGCGTGCGGAACGAGCCGAAGCCGCCGCACAGAAGTGGCGACGGGTGGCGGATGAGTCTACCACCCTAAACCGCTCTCTTGAACAGCAGACCGTGGAGCTTGCAGCCGAACGAGATACACTGAAAAACACATTGGATCAGCATTTATCAACCCGGATTTCACCCTGTGGAAATGGTGGCCTTGACGAACAGAATATTGATCTGTGTAAACGCTGCGTCCTCTATGTGGGCGGCAGAAATAGACAGTGCAGCCATTTCCGTACACTTGTGGAGCAACAAAATGGCCGTTTCATCCACCATGATGGCGGGAAAGAGGAGAGTGCTCACCGACTTACCGCGCTCTTACCCAGGGCCGATGTGGTATTTTGCCCGCTGGACTGTATCAGCCATGATGCCGTCGATCGGATTGTGCGTCACTGCAAGCAACACGGCAAGGCTCTGAAGCTGTTGCCAAAATCGAGCCTGGCTGCCTTTTCCTGTGGGCTGAAGGAGTTTGCCGATGCTTGAGAATATTGCGCCCAATGTGATTTGCTTGCCATAGTCGGCGCAGTAGCCGGTGCACATGGACTCCAGTTTTTACAGGAATCTGTTAATTCCGGGCAATCGTAGTGAGACGGATTTTTCGAACTTTTGGTGAAATGCATCGCTGTATTTTATCCCTTTCCACACTCAATCCACTCTCGGTGGATTGGTGGGGTGAATAGCAATGATCCAACCAGAGGAATATCAATCATGAGCAACAAGTTAGACTTTATGTATTAACGCTTCTTACGTAGCAAGTTAATACATAAAGTCTAAGTAGTGCCCGCCCGAAAACTATCCAACCTCATGATTTAATATAAAAAACCACTCCATTCATGGCACGAAGAAAGCTATAATAAAGCAGGCCTTCCACTGAAAACCTGCAAAAAACCGCTTTT
>JAJRUV010000071.1 GCA_024277595.1 Gammaproteobacteria bacterium | reverse complement strand
CCCATCTCCGGCGTACCATAGCCTTCGGGGATCCGGTCACCGACTTCCTGGAGTCGCTCCATGACCAGCCGCCTGGCAAAGTAAATATCCATGTCATCATCGAAATAGACAGCAACATAAGACAGGCCGAACAGGCTGACTGAACGAATCTCCTGCACCTTCGGTAATCCCGCCATACCTGACTCGATGGGGAAGGTGAGTAGCTGCTCAACGTCCTCGGCAGCCAGACCAGGCGATTCGGTGTAAATGTTGACCTGGGCCGGGGTGACATCCGGAAAGGCGTCAATGGGCACATCAAATACCGCACGGACACCCAGGAAGGCAATCACGCCAAAGGTAATCAGTACCAGGAATTTGTACCGCAGCGAGGCTTCTACCAGTTTTTCCAACATGTCGCTCTCCTAGTGTGCGTGGCCGGAGCCAATTGAAGATTTGAGCAACATCGACTTGAGATAGAAGACGCCGGCTACTGCGATTTCATCACCGGGCGCCAGACCTCCCTTCACGATGATCCATTCACCAATAGTGGCTCCGGCATCGATGGTCTCTGCATAAAATTGATGTCCGTCTTCGAGTTTGAATACGGTCGGCCGGCCGTCAATCATGGTTACCGCCGTACTTGGGACAGCCAGTTCTGGCGTGCTCAGGCCGTTCTCGATTTCCACCTCGACAAATTGTCCCGCGTGTAGCTGATCATCGATGTTGTTCACTGCGATGCGCAGTCCCTGGGTTCGTGTGGTTTCATTCAGTCGATGATGGAGCTGAATGACAGTGCCTTCCAGCCAGCGAACTCCATCCAGGCTGACCCGCGCGGGAGATCCTCGCATGACGCCTGGCAGCGTATTCGGAATTGTTTGCGCTTCTACCCACATCACTGTTTCATCACTGATCTCGATGAGTACCCGGCCAGGCTCGATCAGCTCCCCAACGATGAAGTCATCCATCAGGATTGTTCCGGATTGCGGCGCAAGCAGATCGAATGCGCCGACCGCCTTGCTGGCATCACCCGATTGCATCAGCGAGTTTGCCTGCGTATCGGTCATGCCGTAGGCAAGCACTTTGGCAATCGCTTGCTGCTGTGCGACCTGTGCCTCTGTGTAGCGGCGCTCTGAAACAGTCTTGCGGCCGAGTGCTTTCACCCGTTGCCACTCCCGGTCAGCGACAATCAACATACCCTGGGCTTCTGCCATCTCCACGCTGGATAGCGTTACCAAAGGCTGCCCGGGTTCTACATGATCGCCGAGCTGTACATGGCGTCTGGCTACCTGTGCAGTGATGCGGGGTGTAATCCGGGCGGATGCGTAGGCATTGATGACAACTTCTGCCGGCACACGCACGGTTTCACTGATGGGGCGTCGGGCAACCGTACCAAGGATGATGCCGGCCACCCGTTGCTGGTCTGCGGTCATTTCAATGGCTGCACTTGCCTCACTTTCTTCGCCTTCGTGGTCGTCATGCCCGTCTTCCTGCGCATTGACTGAGCCGATCAGCGCCAGACACAGGTACATTACCCAAAGCTTTTTGCTGTTCATTGTCGATATCTCTCTGTTGAATTTGTTGGTGCCGGTAGTGTTCCTGGTATCAGGGTTCATTGCGTTGCCCCTTGATCCAGCCATGCGTCTACCTGACCTGAGGCTGTCAGCCATTCGAACCAGGCATTCCATAAGCCCTGTCTCAGTTCGAGGGCGCTTTCCTGGACATCCAGTGTCTGGCGCAGCTGTACCAGGTAATCAGTGGTACTGATCTCGCCGGTTTCCCACAGGCGTCGCAGTTGCTCAATCTGGCGATTGACGCTCACCAGCCCCGTTTGTTGCCAGTCACGCCAGGCACGTTCGGAGAGTTGGTAACGCTCCGCTGCACTGACAAACCGGGCGTGAGCACGGCGCAAGATGTCATTCGTAATCAGTTGAGCCTGACTGCGTTCTGCTACCGCAGCTGCTACTTCGTGTTTGAATCGATTGCGGATATTCAAAGGGATCGATACGTTGAGGCCAATGAGCGAATCACTGTCTTCACGGCCACCGGAGAGACTGACTGTCGGGTCTGCACGGCGCTCTTTTTTGCGAAGCTCCACGACAGCGCTTGCTGCATCGACCCGGCGCCGGGCGGCTCGCACTTCTGGTAGTGCAAGTATCAGCTCCTCCGGCTGGTTTGCAGTACCCGGTAATTCCGGCAGTTGATCCGGCAGCGCAGGCCATTGCTCCGGCGATGATCCCGGTATCAGACTGCGTACGGCTTGCTGTGCCTCAGCAATCCCGGCTGCGGCTGCGGCTTGCTGCATACGCGCCTGACTTGAGGCCAGGGCTGCCAGATCTGACTCTACCTGATTCAAGTCTCCGGCCTGAAAACGGAGTTCAGCCAGTGTCGAGAATTCGTTCATTAATCGTGCGCGCTCTCCAGCGAGCGCGTTTCGTTCGGCACCGGTTTGATAGCTGAGCAGTCCTGCAAGCAATTCGACAGTGACAGCCCATCGTACAGCCAGGTATTCGGCTTCAACCGCCTGCCATTCTGATTCGGCCACCGCAGTACGGGCTGAGCGTTTACCTTTCCAGTCAATGGTCTGGCTGATACCCACCGAGCGGGTGTCTGAGCTGGCATTTTCTGCATCCAGGGACAGTTCCGGGTTGTATAAAGGCCGCCCGGCTGCGGCTTTATATGCTTCGCTGGCCTCCAGCGCCGCACGTGCAGCCAGTACCCGGGGGTTGGTTGCGACGACGGTTTGTACAAACTGCGCCAGGGCGGGATCAGCCACCTGCGGAGAATCTGCGTCTGACTCCCCGGCCAATATTGGCCATGAGTTGAAAATCAGGCAGCCCAGTAGCAGGAGCAGCCCTCTGACAGGTTTTTGCATAAGTCATATTCCGAAAACGTGCATTGGTGAGCATGCCGGACAAAACCGGCAGGCACGGGTGCAAAGGAAACAGGACTCAGGCGTTGGGAGGGGGGGTCGGTGGTGCTTGGGCGTGGTTGACCAGTCGTGATGCATCGCGACCCTGGTGATCGGAAGCACTGGTATGCCGGGCAGGCGCCAGTGGTAACACGGAAATACCGGCTACATGGCCGTGGCAGCAGTGGTCGAAATGCTCCCCGTCAGGATCGTGATCGGGGCGTGTGTCATCGGACGGCAGTTGCGAAGTGTCAACCTGATAGGCTGGATCCCCTTCGTGCGGATGGCCGTTGCTCATGGTATCCGCAACGCTGCCGATGCTCAGGAAGAGCACCGACAACATCACAAAATTGTTAAAAAATATCCGCATAGCTGGCAAGGATACCCTATTTCCTGCTGGCTGGTGTGTGATCTGTGTTCATTACAAACAGGCGAGGCTAGTGGGGGTTCGCTCCTGAGGAAGGTTTTTTGTCCTCCTTGCGCACCGTGTGAATATGCCGGATTTTCCACTCGTTTTTTGACTTCAGCAGCACGACGGTCGCCTTGCCTTTCATATTCAGCTCATGTTTGCCGCCTTCGAACTGATCGCTTTCAATCGTGAATCCCATCGCATAGTCCAGGGTTGCATAGGCCAGATCACCGCGGACGAAGGGATTAATGTTGCTGAAACTGTAGCTCATATCCTTGAGCATCGGCATTTCGCCCGCCATGTGTTTCCTGGCGGCTTCCCAGCCAGAATCCATGGAAGCACCTTCCAGACTGCTGAAACCGGCATTGGTGATAACATATTTTTCCACTGCATCAATATCCGACGCCTGCACCGCAGCCGCATAATTGTTCAGCGCCTTGACGACACGTTTGCCCTGGGCACTCAGCGCAGGTTGCATCGCCTTGGCATCGTGATCTTCACCTTCGTGCGCAAAGACGACACTGGTACTGCTGATCACAACACATGCAAGTGCCGTGACTGTAAGCAGGCATTTCGAAAAAAGTAATTGTTTTGACATTGTCTGTTCCCCCGATGAAATTAATCACAATTGCCGGCGCATGATACAGTAATCATTCAGCAATGCAGCCTGCGGGAATACGCGATATATTGCTCCGATAGGTTCGGCCATGCCGGATCCGTTTTGATGAGCGCACAGACACATTCATCCAGCAGATTTTCTTCAAGGTACTTGATCGGACCCATGAGCCAGCAGCGAGAGTTACTGTTTGTATCCTCAATGTTCCTGTTTCCAGTTGATACTGGCGCAAGAATTCGAACGACACAAATTCTGAAGGGCATGAAAGGCGGGCGGTTCCGCATCACGCTGGCTTCACCTGCAACCGAGGCCGAACTCTCTGAGTATGGGGGGCAGATGGAGGCAGTCTGTGACAATCATATTCACTGGCCCCGAAGTGAACGTGGCTGGTTGTTCGATTTACTCCGCATGCGACACTTGTTTTCGCCGTTACCCATTCCTGTTGTAACGGATCGATCGGAAGATGCGGCACGCCTGCTTGAATCACAGATCGCGAATCAACCAGATGTCATAGTTGTTGATTTTCCACACACAATGGTACTGATGCCACAGAAACTCGCTATTCCTGCCGTTCTGTTTACTCACAATGTGGAAGCCGAGATTTTCGAGCGGCATCGAAAAGTTGTTTCAGACCCGTTGAGACGATTCGTCTGGGGCAATCAGTACCGCAAGATGCGCAGCTTCGAGGGTGATGCCCTGAGGCGTGCCACCCGGGTGATCGCGGTTTCTGATCGGGACAAGAAAGCCTTTAATAGCCGCTATAGCGTCACAGATGTTGATGTCATCCCAACAGGTGTGGATCTGGATTTTTTTGGCTACCAGCCGCCCGCAGACACGCCGAACGTCGTATTTACCGGGTCGATGGACTGGATGGCCAATATCGATGCCATTGAGTTCCTGCTTGGTGAAGTATGGCCACTGGTAGTACACCAGCTACCTGATGCGACAATGACTGTTGTCGGGCGCAATCCTCCTCCCCAACTTATCGCCAGGGCCGAGCAGAGTGGTTATGCCTGGCAGTTTACCGGGTGGGTAACTGATACACGACCATCAGTGCGGCAATCGGCCGCTTTCGTGATACCCCTTCGTGTGGGTGGCGGTACTCGACTGAAAGTATACGAAGCAATGGCAATGGGCTGTCCTGTGGTGTCGACATCAATCGGTGTTGAGGGCTTGCCTGTTGAACACGATCAGCACTGTCTCCTCGCAGAAAGTGCTGAGGCTCTTGCAGACAGTCTGGTGCGTGTTCTGACCGATGGCGAATTCCGGAACAGGATCTCGGTGGCGGCACGGAGCCATGTTGAGGATAACTTTTCTTATCAGAATGCCGCGAATATTTTTGAAGGAATTTGCAGGAGCGTAATCAGGTAGCAACCAGCTGCTACCTGATTTTTTACGTCAGTCAGCTTGAGATATTATCATCGAATCAGGTTTGCGGTTGTCGGCCACAGCACCAATTTTCCACCCGTTTCCTGCATTGACAATAAGATACAGTTCAGTGAACTCGCTCTGCCGGGATTGGTCAGCCCCCAGGGCAACTGATACGGTATTGATTCGAGTCCATACCGACGCAACATCCCCATCCACCTGGATATCGGCAATGGTTGCGGTTCTTGTATATGACTTCATGGTGGTAAACAGAACCGGACCAATGGTAGACCAGTGTGTTTTGAGATCGGAGCTGATACCGTCGCCAACAGCCATTTCAGCATGGGCTGCACGCAGTGTGAGTTGTACCGAGCCTGGTGCAAAGGTCGATAGCATGCCATCGAGATTTTTAGCGCTTAGTGACTCATTGAAGGTATTGATAACCGAGGTAATTTTACTGTGCTCTGACTCTGAGGCAGCGGACAGTGAGCCCAGGCTGATAGTCAGAAACAAAAGAGCAATTATTCGGATGACCAGGTTGGATATTTTCATGTTATCTGTATTTCCAGGTTATTTGATGGGGTCGGAAGCTAGATGATTAAGCAAACTACTTCATTGCGTCGCCTGCGTCGATAGTGGAAAGTGCGGATAAATATCCAGAATGCTCATGTAAGGGGAAAAATAGAAAAGTCTGGTAATTCATTGTTTTATATGTACTAATAAGGATTACGCTGTTGCGGGTTGTGACAGATACTAAATGGATGCCTGGATCAGGCGGGCAGGTTTTAGTGGTACATCATCGGTCTGGCTCCCGGTATAATAGGCAGTAATGCGTTGGCGAGAGTGGCGGAATTGGTAGACGCGCTGGATTTAGGATCCAGTGGGGTAACCCGTGAGAGTTCGAGTCTCTCCTTTCGCACCATGATTGTTGCCGGTCAGAGGGTCTGAGCGGCATTGTTGTTTTGGGAAAATATATTCGATGTCAGAAACACAAGTGTCAGTAGAGTCAACTAACGAGCTGGAACGCCGTATCAGGGTGCAGGTGCCCGCGGAAAATATTGACAGTGAAGTAGAAGTCCGGCTCAAATCAGTCGCCCGTACTGCGAGAATCAAGGGCTTCAGGCCGGGAAAGGTGCCTGCAAAGGTCATCCGTCAGCACTACGGTGGTCAGGTACGTAAAGAAGTTCTGAATGAAATGCTCCAGTCGAGCTATGCCGAGGCGATAAAGAAAGAGGAGTTAAATCCGGCCGGAGGGCCCCGGATCGAACCTGAGACCATGGAAAAGGGCCAGGATCTGACCTATGTCGCAACAGTTGAAGTGTATCCGGAGTTTTCGCTGACCGGCATTGAGGCGATCAAGCTGAAAAAGCCGGTAGTCGATATCGGCGACAAGGATATAGATTCGATGATCGAGACACTGCGCAGACAGCAGGGAAGCTGGGTGGGCGTAGACCGAAAGTCCAAAGCCGGTGATCAGATTATCATCGATTTTGAAGGGAAACTGAAAGGCGAGGTCATTGATGGGGGGCGTGGAGAGGCAGTGCCGGTCGAGATTGGCCAGGGCCGCATGCTGAAAGAATTTGAAGATAACCTGCTGGGGCTTGAAGCTGCTGCGGAAAAAGAGTTTACGGTTAAATTCCCCAAGGATTACCATGACGAGACCCTGAACGGGCAGAAAATCGGTTTTGCAGTGACTGTCAAGGAAGTGTGCGAGCGACAGCTTCCTGAACTGGATGCAGACTTCATCAAGGAATTCGGCGTAGCCAGCGGTGAAGTTGCTGACTTCCGGCAGGAGGTCTGCGACAACATGCAAAAGGAGTCGGATTCAAAAGTACGGGGTGAGATCAAACGGCAGGTAATGGACCAGCTGCTGGCAGCCAACCCGATTGGTCTGCCCGGAGTGCTGGTAGATCAGGAGTCTGCATCGCTGCAACGTGACACGATGCAGCGTATGGGGATAACCGATGTGGACAAGGCACCACCGCTGGAGTCATTTCGCGACACTGCCGAGCAGCGGGTTCGACTTGGTTTGCTGGTATCTGCAGTGATTAGTGAAAATAACCTGGAACTTGATCGTGACCGGATTCAGCAAAAACTTGATGAGGTGTGCGAGCCTTATGAGAACCCGGACGAGATCAGGAAAATCTACCTTGGCAATCAGCAACTGATGTCCCAGATAGAAAATGCGTTGATTGAAGAGCAGGTCATAGACTGGCTGGTTTCCCAGGCAACGGTTAGCGACAAACAGACGACCTTTGACAAATTAATGGAGGAATAACAGTGAGCGAACGAATGGATACGAGCGCTTTCGGCCTGGTACCGGTAGTAGTAGAGCAGACCTCCAGAGGCGAACGCTCTTACGACATTTTTTCCAGATTACTCAAGGAACGGGTAATTTTCGCGGTCGGGCAGATAGAGGACCAGATGGCCAACCTGATTGTTGCCCAACTGTTGTTTCTGGAGTCGGAAAACCCCGACAAGGATATCCATATCTATATCAACTCCCCCGGCGGCTCGGTCAGCGCGGGTCTGTCGATCTATGACACCATGCAGTTCATCAAGCCTGATATCAGTACCATCTGTGTCGGGCAGGCGGCCAGTATGGGTGCCGTTTTGCTTGCTGGTGGCGCTAAAGGCAAGCGTCATGGTCTACCGCATTCAAGGATCATGATTCATCAGCCGATAGCAGGGTATCAGGGGCAGGCATCGGATATTGATATCCATGCCAGGGAAGTCCTGCTGACCAGGGATCGGTTGAATGCTATTTTAGCAAACCATACCGGGCAGAAAATTGAGCAGATCGAGAAAGATACTGATCGTGACAATTTTATGAGTACCGCTGAGGCGGTGGAATACGGGCTGGTCGATACAGTGCTTGATAAACGGAAAGGCAAGGATAAGTCCGGTGAGGCTGCTGAATAGGCACGTTGCGGATGGCAGGAGGCCGGGACTGTTCCACAGATTGGCAGGCCAAACCGGGACTGAGGGCTTTGCAGGGTACTTTGACTCCGTGATATATACGGAAATGAATATACAGAGGATTTGAGGGACGATATGTCTGACGAAACCCGAGGAAGAGGCGAGGACGGCAAGCTGCTTTATTGTTCGTTCTGTGGCAAGAGCCAGCATGAGGTGCGCAAGCTGATTGCAGGCCCTTCGGTATTTATTTGTGATGAATGTGTAGAGCTTTGCAACGATATCATCCGGGAAGAGATGGAGGATCGCAGTGAGCCGGGCCAGAGAGCGCTCCCTAACCCTCATGAAATCAACGATGTGCTCGATGAATATGTGATTTGCCAGCAGCAGGCCAAAAAAGTCCTGTCGGTGGCTGTTTACAATCATTACAAGCGGCTGGAGAACAAAGGTCAGGACACCGACAAGGATGCAGTGGAGCTGGCGAAAAGCAATATCCTGCTGATTGGCCCTACCGGCTGTGGCAAAACGCTGCTGGCCGAAACGCTGGCTCGTTTGCTGAATGTGCCGTTTACCATTGCGGATGCGACGACCCTGACGGAAGCGGGTTATGTCGGCGAGGATGTCGAGAATATCATCCAGAAGCTGCTGCAGAAGTGCGACTATGATGTTGAAAAAGCGGAGACAGGCATCGTCTATATAGACGAGATTGACAAGATTTCCCGTAAATCAGATAACCCGTCAATCACCCGCGATGTATCGGGCGAGGGTGTCCAGCAGGCACTTTTGAAGCTGATCGAGGGAACGACCGCGTCAGTACCGCCGCAGGGTGGCCGGAAACATCCCCAGCAAGAGTTTTTGCAGGTCGATACCAGCAATATCCTGTTTATCTGTGGCGGTGCATTTGCCGGGCTGGACAAGATTATTACCAACCGCTCTCAAAGTGGCGGAATCGGTTTTGCAGCCGAGGTTAAATCTGTTGATGAGGCGCCAAATGTCGGCGAGGTTTTGCTGGACGTCGAACCAGAGGACCTGATCAAGTATGGTTTGATTCCGGAGTTTGTCGGCCGGCTGCCGGTTGTGGCGACGCTCGAAGAGCTTGATGAAGATGCTTTGGTCACTATTCTTGTCGAGCCAAAAAATGCGCTCACCAAGCAGTACAAGAAAATGTTTGAAATGGAAGGCAGCGAACTCGAGTTTCGTGAAGATGCGCTCAGAGCCGTTGCAGCTCGTGCAATGAAGCGCAAAACCGGAGCACGTGGTTTGCGTACCATCCTTGAAAGCGTACTTTTAGACACCATGTATGATCTGCCGGCTTTGACTAATGCAAAGAAGGTTGTGGTCGACGAAGCGGTGGTGACTGGCGAGACCAAGCCCTACATCATCTTCGAATCGGATGAAACTACGCCGTTGCTGGCCGTTGAGCAGCAGCTCCCCACGGGCTCCGACAAGCCCTGACCAGAGACTGATATGTGGAGAACGAGATGCCAGAGTTAGTACCCGAATCCGACAAAAATTTGCCGGTACTGCCCCTGCGCGACGTAGTGGTCTACCCGCATATGGTCATCCCGTTATTCGTCGGGCGGGAGCGGTCAATACTGGCTCTTGACGAAGCGATGAGTGCCCGCAAGAAAATATTGCTGGTGGCACAACGTCAGGCAGAAATCGATGAGCCCAGCCTGGATGATATATACAGAATAGGCACACTGGCGACGATCCTGCAGCTTTTGAAACTACCCGATGGCACGGTCAAGGTGCTGGTCGAAGGTGGAGCGAGAGCCAGGCTGGTGAATACCTATGCCGGTGATTATTTCTCTGCAGATATTGAGCTGGTGGATGAATCCAATACGGCAGATGATCGCGAGCTGGAAGTTCTGAAGCGTTCCCTGATTTCACAGTTCGAGAGCTATGTGAAACTGAACAAGAAGGTTCCGCCCGAAATCCTTACATCACTTTCCGGTATTGATCAGCCGGGTCGGCTGGCAGATACTGCCGCAGCCCATATGCTGCTCAAACTCGAAGAGAAACAAAGCGTACTTGAGCTGGATAACGTGCGCGATCGTCTGGAGCACGTGATGTGCCTGATTGATGCAGAAATCGACATGTTGCAGATCGAGAAACGGATTCGCGGCCGCGTCAAGCAACAGATGGAGAAAAGCCAGCGCGAGTATTACCTCAACGAGCAAATGAAGGCGATTCAGAAAGAGCTCGGGGATATGGAGGATGCACCTAACGAGATTGCAGACCTCGAGAAAAAGATTTCCGATGCAGGTATGTCGAAAGAGGCCGGGGAAAAGGCTGCCTCCGAGTTGAACAAGCTCAAGCTGATGTCTCCAATGTCGGCAGAGGCTACAGTGGTGCGCAACTATATTGACTGGCTGCTCAAGGCGCCGTGGAAAAAACGTACCCGGATTAATCGCGGGCTTGAAAAGGCCGAACAAATTCTTGCCGAGGATCACTACGGTCTGGAAAAGGTCAAGGAAAGAATTCTTGAGTACCTGGCTGTTCAGCAGCGGGTCAAAAAACTGAAGGGCCCTATTCTTTGTCTTGTTGGCCCTCCCGGGGTTGGCAAAACTTCGCTGGGCAAGAGTATTGCCCGGGCGACCAACCGGCAATTTGCGCGCATGTCGCTGGGCGGTGTTCGCGATGAGGCTGAAATTCGTGGCCATCGACGAACCTATATCGGCTCCATGCCCGGTAAAATCATTCAGAACCTTGGTAAGGTGGGCGTTCGTAACCCTTTGTTTCTGCTTGATGAAATTGACAAGATGTCGATGGATTTCCGGGGTGACCCGTCTTCAGCATTGCTTGAAGTGCTCGATCCCGAACAGAATTCTTCCTTCAGTGATCATTATCTTGAGGTAGATTTCGATTTGTCGGATGTCATGTTTGTATGCACCGCGAATACGTTGAATGTTCCTCCCGCCTTGCTGGATCGTCTCGAAGTGATCCGTATCCCCGGATATACCGAAGACGAAAAGATAAATATTGCGAAGAACTACCTGATTCCGAAACAGATGGAGGCCAATGGGCTGAAATCTGAAGAGATGGCAGTAGCTGATTCCACATTGCGGAGTATCGTTCGTTACTACACTCGTGAATCCGGCGTGCGAAACCTGGAGCGCGAAATTGCGAAAATTTGCCGCAAGGTCGTCAAGAGTTTGCTATTGAAGCCTCGCGACAAGCAGACGCACATATTGCCGAGAGGTCTTGATAAATATCTTGGTGTAAAAAGATTCCGCTACGGCAGAGTCGAAGAAAACGATCTGGTTGGACAGGTCACCGGCCTTGCATGGACTGAAGTTGGCGGGGAATTGCTCACCATAGAAACAGTTGCCGTGCCGGGTAAGGGAAAACTGATTCATACGGGACATCTCGGTGATGTCATGCAGGAATCTATCCAGGCAGCGACCACTATTATTCGCAGCCGTGCTGAAATATTGGGCATCGAGAAGGATTTTCACCAGCATCTGGATCTCCATTTTCACGTTCCGGAGGGCGCAACTCCGAAAGATGGACCCAGCGCAGGTGTCGGAATGTGTACCGCATTGGTATCTGCATTAACTGATATTCCGGTACGTTCTGACGTTGCGATGACCGGCGAAATCACGCTTCGCGGGGAAGTATTGCCCATTGGCGGACTCAAGGAAAAACTGCTGGCGGCTCACAGAGGCGGGCTTTCTACGGTGATAATCCCGCTGGAAAACGAGAAAGATCTGGCGGAAATTCCAAAGAACATCAAGGACAAACTGAACATTGTTCCGGTAAGGTGGATAGATCAGGTTTTAGAGCTGGCCTTGCAGCACATGCCTGTGCCGATTACCAAAACTACCGACCTTGGCAAGAAAGATGCCACCGTCAGCAAGACAGAGCCAACCGGGAAAAGTGTGCGAGCCCACTGAGTTCACCATACGACCAGTCCTGCGTATTTTGTTGACAGCCCTTTTCGTGCCTTGGTATAAGGTTCGCGTATTCGTTGCAGTTCTTCTGGCAATTCAGAATTTGTCGAAATATAAATGAATACACAATCTGGGGCGTCGCCGGTTTTCGGTGACGAAGCGGTTAACTCAATTAAAATTGAAGGTAGCTAAATGAACAAGGGTGATTTGATAGAAGCAGTCGCGAACGACGCGGGTCTTTCCAAAGCAGATGCTGCTCGTGCAGTTGATGCTATCATTGGTGCGATTACTGGTACTTTACAATCAGGCGGACAGGTTTCGCTGGTTGGTTTTGGTACATTTACTGTAAAACAACGAGCAGCACGTCAGGGTCGCAACCCTCGTACTGGTGAGACCATTCAGATCAAAGCCAGCAAAGTGCCTGGTTTTAAGGCTGGCAAGGCATTGAAGGATGCCGTAAACTAACGCGCCTTTTCGCGCGTAAGCTGTAAGTCGCGCAACTCAGGGGCCTTGGCAGGGGTGCAGTTTTCGGGCTGCCAGGCTGGCACTGACGCAGTCGGGATTCTGGCAGCGGTGGATCGTGCGGGTGATAACCAACAGGGATTCATCAGAACGGGGTGCTTAGCTCAGCTGGGAGAGCGTCGCCCTTACAAGGCGAAGGTCGGGGGTTCGAGACCCTCAGCACCCACCAGTGTTTTGGAGTGGTAGTTCAGCTGGTTAGAATACCGGCCTGTCACGCCGGGGGTCGCGGGTTCGAGTCCCGTCCACTCCGCCATATCTGGTGTAGATCAGGCGTCACTATCAGGTGGCGCCTTTTCTTTTTCCCAATCATAATCTGCTTTGCATAAGCTGGAGACAACATGCTGCAAACCATTCGCGATCGATTGACTGGCTGGGTAGCCATTTTCTTTATAGTGGTGATTGGCCTGACCCTTGTGGTGTCTTTCAGTGGTGGAGATGCCGGGGTTGCTGCCGGCGGATTTGCAGCACGTGTCAATGGCGAAGATATTCCGCTGATACAGTATCGCCGTCAGTATCAGGGACAGCTCGCCGAGCAGCAGGAAATTTACCAGGGGGTTGTTCCCGAGCCGCTCATGGCCCAGCTGCAGCGTAATACGCTGGAGCGTCTGGTGCAGCGAAAGGTCATTACGCAATACGTACGTGACAGTGGCTTCCGGGTCAGTACCAACCGTTTGGTTGCCGCTATTCAGGGAGCCACCGGATTTCAGGTCGGCGGCCAGTTCTCGAATCAAAGTTACCAGGCAGTTCTTGCCAGCCAGGGAATGACACCGCAGGGCTTCGAACGAGATCAGCGTGAGGTATTGGCGGTGGGGCAGCTTCAGGAAGGCATTCTGACCAGTGCATTCTTTACGCCATCAGAGTTCCGTCAGTTTATTGTCCTGGAAGGTGAACAGCGTGAAATTGCTTATGTGACTTTTAAGGCAGCAGGCATCGCGACAGGTCTTGAGGTGACGGACGCGTCAGTACAGGAGTACTACCAGGCTAATCCGGATATTTTCATGACCGGGGAAAGCGTTGCTCTGGAGTTTATTGAAGTTGATCTGGCGACGATGAGCGAGGGCATCGAGGTGTCGGAATCCGAGCTGCGCGAGTACTACGAAGCGGATCGGGAGCGCTACCGGACTGAAGAGGAGCGCCTGGCCAGGCATATCCTGATTACCGTTGCCGCTGATGAAGATGAGCAGGCTGCGGAGCAGCGGGCCACTGATGTCCTGGCGCGCCTGGTTGCCGGTGAGGAATTCGGTGCTCTGGCAGCAGAGGTTTCCGATGATCCCGGGTCAGCAGCGGAGGGGGGCAGCCTGGGTTGGGCGCGTAGTGGCGATTTCGTAGCAGCATTTGAGGAAGCATTGTTTGCTCTGGAGCCTGGCCAGATATCGGGAGTCGTTCGATCCGAGTTTGGTTTCCACATCATCCGGCTCGATAACATTCGCTCGGGATCAGAGCAGAGTTTCGAAGAGGCTCGTGAGGAACTGGTAGCGGAACTGCAGCAAAGAAAAGCTGAAGACCGCTACTATACCGCAGCGGAACAATTGGCTGATCTGGCCTTTGACAATCCGGGTAGTCTGGAAACGGTTGCGCAGGATACCGGGCTTGAGCGCAAACGTATTGATCTGTTTACCCGTTCCGGAGGCGTGCCGTTCGGGTACAACCAGTTACTGGTTGATACTGTATTTGGAGAGGCGGTGCTCGATCATCGTGAGAACAGCCCTTTGGTGGAGCTTGATGACGGGCAGGCCGTGGTGGTTCGGGTGGTCGAGCACAGGCCGGCAACCCTGAAACCGCTGGATACCGTCGCTGCGGAAATTCGGGCCGGGTTGCTCATGCAACAGGCTATGGAGGTTGCAGCGGATCGTGGCCGTGCATTCAAGCAGCGTGTGGTTGGCGGTGAGGTATTCGAGGCTGTTGCCGGTGAATACGGGCTGGAAGTGCAAACCCCGGCATTGCTGGGCCGGGCTGCTGGTACGTTGGCGCCGGAGCTTCTTCGGGCGGTATTCGCAGCGCCAAAGCCGGCAGATGGCAAGAGGGTATACAGGGGAGAGGCACTTGCCAATGGGGATTTTGCCGTCTTTCAACTGAATCGGGTAATACAAGGCAAACCGGAATCCATTCCCAGGGATATACGTGACCAGCGCAAGAAATTATTGGCACAGCAGGCAGGAACAGCAGAAGTGACCGCTCTTGCGATAGACTTGCGAAACAAGGCTTCGGTAGTAGTAGCGCCTGATTTGTTTGACCAGGCCGACGTGCTATGACTTGAGGTACAGCTGGCAGAGCGTTGCGTGCCACAGTGCGCGCTGAAGGGGAAGATTGTATGACCAAACTGAAGCTTCATTGGCAGATTCTGATTGCCATACTGCTCGCTGTTATCGCAGCAGCGCTTTCCCGCGAAACAGGTATTGCCACTGACGGGCTTTATGCTGTCTCGGATTTTCTTGGCACGATGTTCATCAGTGCACTGAAAATGTTAATTGTTCCGCTGATTGCCTCGTCGATTGTGATTGGTGTCGCGGGCATCGGATCATCCGGCAATCTCGGCAAATTAGGTGGCAAGACCCTGTTGTTCTATGGCCTGACAACATTGCTGGCCATTCTGGTTGGCCTGTTCCTGGTCAATCTTGTACAGCCGGGCATTGCAAATGGTGAACCTGTGCAGGAGCTTCTGGCACTGGATACGCAGACCTCCGAAGTGATTGATCAGGTCGGCACAAAAGACGCTGGTGATGTCATCGAGATATTTCTGCGCATGGTGCCGCCAAACATTGTCGAGGCGGCGGCACAGGGAGAAATGCTCGGTATTATCTTTTTCTGCCTGTTGTTCGGGTACTTTATGACCCGGCTGGAGCATGAAGATGCCGAACCACTATTCAAGTTCTGGAATGGTGTGTTTCAGGTCATGATGAAAATGACCGGATGGGTGATGATGTTTGCGCCCATCGGTGTATTTGGTCTGGTCGCCAGGGTGGTGATCAAGACAGGTTTCGACGCGGCCGTCCCGCTGCTGATTTTTGCAGCGGTCGTCCTGTTGGCTCTGGCAGTCCATGCTTTTGTCACTTTGTCTTTATTGCTAAGGTTTGTTGGTCGCGTATCGCCACTTGCGATGCTGCGGGTTACTTCTCCTGCCATGCTGATGGCCTTTTCGACTGCCTCCTCGTCGGCGACATTGCCGGTCACCATGGATAGTGTTGAAAAAGGTGCCGGGGTATCCAATCAGGTCAGCAGTTTTGTCTTGCCGCTGGGCGCGACTGTCAATATGAATGGAACGGCATTGTATGAATGTATGGCGGCAATATTCATCGCGCAGGCTTATGGTTTGGAATTAGGGTTTGTCACGCAATTCTCAATTGTTGTGATCGCGCTGGTGACTTCAATCGGTGTTGCCGGCATTCCTTCTGCATCATTGGTGGCGATTGCCATCATATTGGCAGCAGTAGGTCTGCCCGTGGAGGCCATTGGCGTGTTATTCGTATTCGACAGGGTTCTGGATATGGCTCGAACCAGCGTCAATGTATTCGGCGATGCCAGTTGTGCAGTCATCGTGGCGCGGCTGCAGGGAGAAGAAACGCCGGGCGTCCGGCTTTCTTCGAAGAGTACGGCTGCTACCTGAGGTTTTCCATGCTCATGCCGACGGTGTTATAGCCGGCATCTACATAGAGTATTTCGCCGGTAATCCCGGCAGCCAGATCCGAGCATAAAAAGGCGGCGGCGTTACCGACATCGCCGGTGGTCACGTTTCTTTTCAGTGGTGCGACTTTAGCCATGTAGGACAGCATGTCTCGCAGGCCACCAATGCCTGCCGCCGCCAGGGTCTTGATCGGGCCGGCTGAAATGCCATTCACCCGGATTCCATCGGCGCCGAGATCCGCTGCTATGAACCGTACGTTCGCTTCAAGGCTGGCCTTGGCGGGCCCCATGAGATTGTAGCTGGGTATGGACCGTACGGCGCCCAGATAGCTCAAAGTGAGCAGGTTGCCACCAGGTGCGAGCATGGAACGGCCGGCTTTTGCGAGGGCGACGAAGCTATAGCTGCTGATGTCCTGGGCAATGCCAAAGCCTTCCCGGGTGACAGTATCAAGATATCTGCCGGAAAGCTGTTCCCTGGGCGCGAATCCGATCGAATGAACAATGCTATCTACGGTATCCCAGTGCTGTCGCAGCTCTGAAAACACGGCATCGATCTGGCTGTCATCTGTCACGTCCATCGGCAGGCAAATTTCCGAGCCTAACTCCGCTGCCATATCAATCACGCGACCCTTGATTTTGTCGCCCTGGTAGGTAAATGCAAGCTCTGCGCCTTGTTTCGCCATCGCCTGGGCAACACCCCAGGCGATGGAGCGATTGCTGGCGATTCCCGTGATCAAGGCACGTTTTCCGGTCAAAAAAGCCATAGGGTCGATGGTATCCTGTTTGTGCGGCTGGTCAGCCAGGCTATGTTAGCAGCAGTGTATCAACAGCGGTACCGAGCCGGGAATTGTCCGGTATCATGATCGCTCTGAAGGGCTATTGGGGAATCCGAAATCGTGGCGAGACTGTGGCAAGACATCTGAGCTGGTTGCGCACGGCGACCGGCCGGGCTCTGTTGGAGGATGAGGCGCGTCAGGTAGAGGATGCGCTGGCCGGTATTTTCGGGGATCACCTTTTACAGTTAGGGCAGTGGGGACCCAAAAGCCACTTTATCCAGTACTCAAGGACGCGTCGCGCCGCAGTACTGGGGTGTTCCGACTTTCATCCTGAGACCGGGTGCGCGCTCACAGGAGCGGGTGCCAGGGAAGTAGATGCAGTTGTCGATTGTGATTGTCTCGGGGTTTACAGCGATTCGGTCGATGCCGTATTACTGCCGCATATTCTGGAGGTGTCGGCAGACCCGCACGCTATTCTGCGCGAGGTTGATCGCATCCTGAGACCGGATGGTCATTTGGTCATTCTCGGATTCAACCCGATCAGTTGGTGGGGGTTGCGCAGAATACTTGCCCGGGGGCGTTTTCCACCGGGGGTACAACACATGATTTCTGAACGTCGTCTGCGGGACTGGCTGAGCCTGCTGAGTTTTTCGGTACTCAGAGCCAGCTTCTATTTCAGTACTGCACCGATCAGGCGTGGGGCGTCCCCGCGCAAGACCATCGTGCCGTTGCGGCAGTGGTCCGGCTTTTCAGGTTGTTACATACTGGTTGCACGCAAGGAAATGTTTACCATGACCCCTGTGCGGCCCTCCTGGAAACGCCACAAACGGCTGGTAGGCGGGCTGGTTAATCCCACTACCCGCGATGCCTCATGACTGAAGTAGAAATATATACAGACGGAGCCTGTCGTGGAAATCCCGGCCCAGGCGGATGGGGCGTTGTGCTGATGGCTGGCGGGAAACTCAGGGAAATATGCGGCGGTGAGCTGCATACCACGAATAATCGCATGGAACTGACTGCGGCGATCAACGGCCTGAATGCTTTAAGTCGCCGTTGCCGCGTTGTTCTGTACACTGATTCGGAATATGTGCGCCGCGGTATCACCGAGTGGCTGGATAACTGGAAAACAAGGGGTTGGAAGACAGCCGGCCGGAAGGCCGTGAAGAATGAAGACCTCTGGCGACAGCTTGATGCTCTGAACGGAACCCAGGATATTACCTGGCGGTGGGTCAAGGGACATTCCGGAAATCCTGGCAACGAACATGCGGATTTACTTGCGAATCGGGGTCTGGAGGAGACATTGAATAGTGGCTGACATGGAAGCAGGGCAATGAGACAGGTGGTGCTGGATACTGAAACGACCGGTCTGGAGACCGCCCAGGGTCACAGGGTTATTGAAATAGGGTGCATTGAACTGGTGAGTCGCCGTCCTACCGGTCGGCAGTTTCACCACTATCTGAATCCTGACCGTGATATCGACGAGGCAGCGCAGCAGGTGCATGGCATCAGTAGCGAAAGCCTGGCCGATCAACCCCGGTTTCCGGAGATCGCCGATGAGTTTCTGGAATTTATTTCCGGCGCTGATCTGGTTATCCACAATGCGGAATTCGATGTGGGCTTTCTCAACAATGAATTCAAGCTGGCCGGCTACGACGCTGCAACTGTTGAAATCCATTGCCAGGTAACAGATACGCTGCCACTGGCGCGGCGCATGCACCCCGGGCAGCGGAACAGCCTGGATGCGCTGTGCAAACGATACAATATCGACAATTCGCGCCGGGAGCTGCACGGTGCATTGCTGGATGCGCAGTTGCTGGCGGATGTATACCTGGTGATGACCGGCGGACAGGAAACACTGTCGCTGGAAACCAGTCACTCATCGAAAGGGCTGCAGGAGGTCGAGACAGCCGGCCTGGATCACCAGGGACTCGATCTGACTGTTCAGCAAGCCTCTGCGGCAGAACTGGAGGCCCATAACCGTCAGCTCGACTTGATTGATGCAGCCAGTGATAACGGTGCACTATGGCGCCATAGCGAGCGCTGACAGGCGCGAACTGCGGTGTTGTCCAGCATCACTACACCGAGCGAATAAAACCAAGAAACAAGTAGGCGGCAAGCAACACTGCAACCCACATCACCATACTGCCAGCAGGATAGGAGCGTGAAAGTAAGCCACTGGGTCCGCTGTGCCTTCGGGAAAGATAAGCCAGACACACATTTAATCTCGCTAGAAAGGCCTGGCGCAAAGCGCCATCCGTCTTCGATATAGTTGCGACCAGATTTCGGATTGCGGTGGGAAAGAGACGGCGATAGAACCAATCTACATCCAAAACCGTAGACCGCAACTCAGGAGGGTACATGCCTCTGAGATTAAGCCAGACAAAGGCTAGTGCCGAGAAAAACAGCAATTGCGTCTGCGCGAGCACGTGGGTGGCATCATAGGGATTGTAACCGGTATCGTAGGGCAACAGGGCGTACAGTGCTGCGGGATAGACACCAATACCAATACACAGGAGTGCCGCGATCAACATGGCAAGTAACATGTTTTTGGGCGGATCACTCGCGCGGATCCCTGAATCATGGGCGAAGAAAGCAAAATAGGGAATCTTAATACCCGCATGATGGAAAACACCTGCAGAAGCAAATAGCAGCATGAGCCATACCCAGTTGAAATCGTTTTCCAGGGCAGCGGTCATCACCATGGATTTACTCACAAAGCCGCTGAACAGCGGAAATGCTGAAATAGAGGCCGCACCCACAATACACAGCACCGTGGTCTTGGGCATGGTTTTATAAAGCCCACCAAGCTCAGAGCCGTTGATACGCCCCGTCATATGCAGCACTGCGCCCATCGACATAAATAACAGGCCTTTAAAGATGACATCGTTAAAGGCGTGTGAGATCGCACCATTAATGGCGAGCGCAGTACCAATACCGATACCGCACACCATAAATCCCACCTGGTTTATCAGGCTGTAGGCCAGTACTCGCCGCAGATCATTTTCGATCACGGCAAAAAAGATGGGGAAACAAGTCATAACGGCGCCAATATAAACCAGCAGTTCTTCGCCGGCATATCCGCGTGCCAAAGAATAGACGGCCACTTTGGTAGTAAAGGCACTGAGAAAAACAGCACCCGTAGGAGTGGCTTCCGGATAGGCATCAGTGAGCCAGTTGTGAGCCATCGGGAAGGCACACTTAATGCCAAAGGCGATAAAGATCAGCCAACCAGAGATCCCTTCCAGGCCAATATGCCCAAATTCCAGCGTGCCGGTTGCAGCGGCGTAAAACAGCAATCCTGCGAGAAGAATCACACCGGATAAGACTTGAACAATGAGATAGCGCATCCCCGCAATGTAGGAACGCCGTGTTTTCCTCGCCCAGATAAGAAATACAGAGGTCAGTGCCAAAAGCTCCCAAAATACGAACAGAGTCAGAAAATCGCCGGCAAAGACAGCGCCCAAGGCACTACCAGCGTACAGCATGGCTGCCACCTGCTGGACGGTGTCGCGTACATGCAGGGAGTACAAAATGGCAATAAAGGCCGCTATGTGAAACACATAGGCAAACATGAGGCTGAGCTTGTCAACGCGGTAGGGGATGAGCTGATAATCAAGAAAAGCGAACTGCAGATAGACACCCTCAGGCACCATCCAAAGATGAATGGCACTCACTATGGGGATTGCCAGCATGATGGCCCCACGCAAAGTGCCACGGGTTACCGCCGCAAAAAGCGCGCCGATAAAGAAGGGGACAAACGGGGGTAACTCAAGTATCCACATTATGACTGCCTACTTCGGTAGCGTGGTTTTCTTCAGAGTCTGATCTTCCCTCGTTATCATAGTAGTCTTCCGGACGCATCAGGAAAGTGCGCATCCATTTGGCGACGAGCACCAGGACGACGCAACCAACAAAGCCATAAATGGCGTAGAAGCCCCATAAGTTTTCCCAGCTGTGTTTGGTGTGACGGTGAATCACAAAGTCCAGGGCAAAAAGGAGAGCACAACATCCGTAGAGGAAATGCAAAACGTGTTTTACGTTTTTTGGATTATCGAAAAGATATTTTTTTTCATTTTCCATGGGCTATTTCCGGTATTTCCAGAATGGCGGTAGCCAGTTCATACAGAGGCTGGGGATATACAAAGAGGAATACACAAGCCACGGTGGTAGTGCACAGTGCGATTAATGACGGCAGCGGTGCTTCCTTTATCGCGACGCTACCTGAGGATGGCTGTTTGCCGGAGAAAAATGCATGAAATGGTATCGGTAACAGGTAAGCGATATTCAGCAAAGAGCTGATCATTAATACTGCCATGAGAATCCATTGCTGCGTCTCCAGTGTGCCTACCAGCAAAAACCACTTGCTCCAGGTGCCTCCTGCAGGCGGGACACCGATGATACTGAGGCTGGCAATAAAAAATGCCGCCATGGTGATTGGCATTTGTCGGCCAAGACCGCGCATTTCGCTGATTTTTGATTTATGTGCCGCGACCAGGATGGCGCCGGCACAGAAAAACAAGGTGATCTTGCCAAAAGCATGCATGGCAATATGCATCGAACTGCCAATAACACCCGATGAGGAAGCAAGCAATGCGCCGATGGTGACGTAGCCTAGTTGACTCACGGTAGAGTAGGCCAGCCGCGCTTTTAAATTGTCTTGCCGCATGGCCACCAGTGAGGCAATCAATACCGTTGCGCCCGCCAGATAGAGCAATGCCTGAGTGGTTGGCAATATGCGCAACAGATCAATGCCAAAGATAAACACACACACTTTTAACACGGTGAATACACCGGCTTTTACCACCGCTACGGCATGTAACAAGGCACTCACCGGTGTTGGCGCCACCATGGCGGCAGGTAGCCATCGATGGAAGGGCATAATGGCCGCTTTGCCGATACCGAAAATAAACAGCACGAGTATTACTCCCGCTACCGCCGTATTGACCATGGGTCCGAATACACCACCAGGCTTGAAGTCCAGGGTGCCGGCCACAAACCAGGTGCTCACAATAGCCAGGAGAAAAAATACGATTGAAGTGCTGAGCAATATGCCCAGATAAATTCGCCCGCCTTTTTTTGCCTTCTCCGTACCCGCATGCGTGACCAATGGATAGGTGGACAGGGTCAGCACCTCGTAGAAGATAAACAAAGTGAACAGGTTCCCTGCAAAAGCAATCCCCATCACACTGCCAATGGCGATGGCAAAAAAGGCGTAGAAACGTGTTTGATTTTTTTCTTTATGGCTCCGCATGTAGCCGATGGAATAGACAGTTGTGATCAGCCAGAGGAAACTGGCAATTAAAGCGAAAATCATTCCAAGAGGCTCGATGGTAAAGCTCAGCTGCAATCCCGGTAAAAGTTGCCACCATTGCACACTGATGCTTTCCCCCTGGTTGAGGCCGTTGTACAGGTTGATGACAAAATAGAGGATCACTAAACTTGCAGTGATGGTCACTCCTTCGCGCAGGTTGGGATGGCGTCCCGTAGCCACAATGCCCGCTGTTGTTAGCAGCGGCAAGATAATGCAAAGCTGTAGCATGGACTCCAGGGAGAGACTCATGGGGCAACTCCAAACAAGCTCTGGGAAGCAGCCTGTGCCACCTGAATGCTAAGGCGGGTGTCGATGCCGAAATAGATATTTGCTGCCACCAGAACCCACACGGGAACCAGAAAGG
Source organism: Gammaproteobacteria bacterium (assembly GCA_024277595.1). Lineage (GTDB taxonomy): Bacteria > Pseudomonadota > Gammaproteobacteria > Thiohalospirales > Thiohalospiraceae > DRMK01. Next base: position 11,144 of record JAJRUV010000071.1, on the reverse strand, counting down.
CCAGCGGTGCCTCTTTGACCTGACCTATAGATGCCGCCGGCTCTTTAAAATAGGCAGTTTCAACGATACGCCACACATAAACGATGGCAAGTAGCGAGCCCAGCAGGATGAGGACGGCAACAGGCCACCAACCATTTTCAATAGTGGCCAGGATCAAATACCACTTGCTGACAAAGCCAACTGTCAGCGGCACGCCAATCAAACTTAAACCTCCCACTACAATGGCGGCCATGGTGAATGGCATTTGACGACCCAAGCCCTGAAACGCGCTCAGCTGAGCGCTGCCAATGCGATAGATCACGGCCCCCAGGGCCAAAAACAAAGCACTTTTCATCAATGCATGGTTGAACAAATGCAATAGCGTAGCCATTAGCCCTGTCGTGGTGCCAATACTGTAGCCAACTATCATGTAACCAATCTGGGCGATACTTGAGTAGGCAAATAAATGCTTTACATTTTCCTGATAAATGGCCGCGGTCGAAGCCACAAATATTCCCAACAGGCCAAGCAGCAAAAAAATGGTCTGCAAGGGCAGGGCGGTGAAGGAAAAGGAAATGCCGAAAACTGAGAAGGTAAAGCGAATAAGCAAATAAATGGCGACTTTGGTAGCAGTTGCGGCAAGGAAAGCTGTGACGATTGAAGGGGCATAGGAGTATGCATTGGGCAACCACAGGTGGAGTGGAAACATGGCTAATTTCAGACAGACGCCGACGATGAAAAAGGCAAAGGCGGCAAACAGGGTTCGCGTTTGCGCAACCTCCGGCAGGCGTCGCGAGAGATCTTCCATATTCAGTGTACCGGTCATTTGGTACATCAGGCCGATACTGATCAGAATGAATGTGGCACCGATGGTGCCCATAATTAAATATTGATAGGAAGCCCACAGCGCGCGTCTGTCCTTGCCCAGGGCGATCAGGGAGTATGCTGACAGAGAGGATATTTCCAGGAAAACGAAAACATTGAAGATATCTCCGGTGGCGATGATGCCAAGCATTCCGGCAAGGGATAGCAGGTACAGAATGTAAAAAAGCGTGTGGCGGTCTGCAGGGATTTCTTTCTGTATGCTGATGCGAGCCGCAAGCAGTACTACGGTACTTATGGCTGAAATAATCAGTAAAAGGTATGCGCTGAGCTTATCAATGCGATACTCAATACCCCAGGGAGGACTCCAGCCGCCCAGATCGTAGCTAATAGTGCCCGATGCCAACACCTGTTGCAGCAGGGTGATGCTGATCAGAAACGCCGAGCCACTCACGATCAAAGCGAACAACCATACCAGGAGCGCTCGTCTCAGGATCAGGCAGAAAGGTGCCGCCAGTAGCGGCACAATCACTTGCAATATCGGTAAGTGCGCTAACACTTTTGATTATCCTTCTCCTGAATTTCGCTTTCTTCTACACTCCCGTAGACTTCTTTTATTCGCACGGCCAACGCGAGGGCTAAAGCAGTGGTCGCAATGCCCACCACGATTGCGGTGAGAATTAAAACATGAGGTAGGGGATTAGAATACCGGGTGATGCCATCCGCCAAAATGGGTGCGGTGCCTCCATCAACCTTACCTATGGTGATATAAAAAATAAAAACCGAAGTTTGGAAAATATTCAGGCCAATAATTTTCTTAATGAGGTTCCCATGGGCAATCATGATGTAAAAGCCGATCATCATCAGTACGATTACAATCCAGTAATTATAGAGCCCCAATATCATCATCTGTCCTTGTTTTGCGTATTCTGCTGGCTCTCTCTACGACCGGCAAAGCTGAAAAAGATGACGGCCATAACCGCTGCAACGGTGCAGCCCACACCCAATTAGATCAATAGAATGCCCAAATGCTGGCCGGCAACAGGGTCATCAGACAAAACATTGTAATCAAGGAAATTACCCCCGTTCAATAGTGAGACCACCCCGACACCGCCGAAAATCAAAACGCCGATGGCGGTGAGTAATCGGATAAGGGGCTGACTAATGACTCGACGTGCCGTGCTCAAACCGAACAGCATGGCGTAGAGAATGATGGCTGCGGTGAAGATCATTCCTGCCTGAAATCCACCGCCGGGCCCGAAATCGCCGTGAAACTGTACGTAAAGTGCAAACAAGAGGATAAAAGGGATCAGTATTTTGGTCACAATACGCAGAATCAGATGCTGTTCGTGCATTGAATCATTGACCGAATTTATTTCTGCATCATCCTCAGGGCGCCGAGCCACCGACAGTAACGCCAATACTCCAATGCCCGCAGTAAAGATAACGACTACCTCGCCAAGGGTGTCGAATGCTCTATAGCTGGCAAGCACCGAGGTGACGATATTAGGCACACCAATTTCTTGCATGGAATCGTGAATGTAGCGGGGCGCAACATGCAAGTGAGCAGCTGCTTGCGGGTCGCCAAAATACGGCATATCCAGCGTGCCATAGATCAGCAGGCCGCCAGTGGCAAGAACCACTGCCAATGCAAGGGTGGGCTTATGGCGCGCGGCACGCTCGTAGCGCCCGGTCATGGTAATTGTCGTCAGCATAAGTAGGGTGAAGATACCCGCGCCCACAGATGCTTCTGTAAACGCGACGTCTACAGCATCCATGGCAACAAAAAAGCTGGCGGTCAACAGGCTATAAATACCTGACAGCATCACCACCGCAAACAGATCCTTCATCCGAATAATGGCAATAGCGATGGCTACTAAAGTAGCCAATAAGACGATGTTAACCAGGGATTCGATGGCTCTGCTCCTTTGCTATTTTTTTTTGTCAAGCACCGGCATGAGGCCGTTATGCATTGCAGCGTTGGCCAATGCATGGCTCGTTGCCGGACTGATAAACAGCGTCATCAGCAGAATCATTATCAGCTTTAAGATCACCAGACCATCCGGGTTTTGCAGTATCAGCCCCAATAAAATCAGGCCTGTGGCCAGGGTATCGGTCACGCCGACCGCATGCATGCGGGTATAAAAGTCGGGAAATCGCAAAATACCGACTCCCCCGGATATACAGAGAAAACTTCCTGCCAATAAGCACAGCGCACTACTGATTTCGATGAGAATACCCATTAAGAATCCTTTTCGGCCGGTTCTTTTTCTGCGGGGTGATGCCGGAATTCGGAAGAGTCGGAAAAGCGCAATACAGCAATGACGCTGATAAAATTGATCAGGGCATATACGATGGCAATATCCAGGAACTCTGGCCGCCCCATCACGAAGCCTAACAGGGAAATGAGCAGTACCGTTTTGGTGCCAAACATATTGACGGCAAGAATGCGATCATAGAGCGTTGGTCCGGTGACGCCCCGAATGATCGCCAGGATCATGACAACAAGAATTGCTATGGTTGCAGCTATCAGCATTAGTCTTCCAGTCGGCTTACCCGGAGATCCATTTCACCGGCTTCCAGGGCTTCAATATTTCCTCGCAACAATGCGTGGATCATAATTTGATCGTCTACCAAATCCACTGCAATCGTACCCGGTGTCAGGGTAATAGAGTTTGCGTAGATGACTTTTCCAATATCAGTTTTTTGACTGGCTTTAATCGTGGTGAGGCTGGGGGAAATTGTCTCATTGCCAAGCCAAATGTGCTTCACGACAGAAATATTGGCAAGAATAATCTCTTTGCCAAGCCATATATGATAGCCGGGCAATTTCAGCGTGAGGTGAAGGGGTTGGGATTCGTGGTCTACCACATCCATTCTATGCGCTATAAAAAGTACCAAGGCGATGGAGATCGCCCCGAGCGACAGCATAAGGGGCGTGTAGTAGCCTGAATTAAGCAGCCAAAATGCAGCTAAAGCCAGAGATAGACCGATAGTATGCTGCACTAGAACTCCGTTGCTTTAACTTTTGGCAATGTGCTTATAGCTTAGCAGAATTATAATAAAATCTGATGTTTGCTATCGGTTGTTTGCAAATGCCTGAATCGCACTTTTGACAACAACCTTTCGGCATTATACAGTGATTATCGGGATGGCTTCTTTCCTGAAGAGAAGTATTCCGGATACCGTTTGCCTCGCTGCTGTCCGTGATTTACTTCCTGTAATGTGACCAACTCAGTGGTGCCATAATGGTCTGGCAGTGATAATAGGTCATTTAGTACAAGCTTTTAGTCAGGCTGATGCCACGACAGGATCTCAGTGACGAGATCGTTAGGGTCGGAATTACCTGCGCCGAGAGAAATCAGCAAATGACCCAGTCATATCATGTAGACGAAGCAAGAATTGCCATAGTAGGCCTTGGCTATGTCGGCTTGCCGCTCGCCGTTGAGTTTGGTAAGCAATTCGATACCATTGGATTTGATATCAATGCAGAGCGGATCAACGCCTTGCGGGGTGGTGTTGATTCAACTCTTGAGGTCAGCGATGCGGAGCTGGCAGCAGCATCCCGATTAAGCTTCTCAACGGAGGTGGAGGGGCTCAGTGATTGTAATATCTATATTATTACTGTTCCCACGCCCATCGATGCCTCAAAACGCCCGGATCTGGGCGCCCTGAAAAGCGCCAGTCGTTCGGTAGCAAAAGTGCTAAAGGCTGGCGATATCGTTATTTACGAGTCGACTGTTTATCCCGGGGCGACTGAGGAGGATTGCGCACCGATTCTGGAAGCAGGCTCAGGCCTGAAGCTGAATCAGGATTTTACATTGGGTTACAGCCCGGAAAGAATCAATCCTGGCGATAAAACGCACCGGTTACCGGATATCATGAAGGTCACTGCTGGTTCGACACCCGAAACAGCGCGCTTCGTCGATGAGCTTTATGGCAGGATCATTCGCGCAGGCACCTATCCGGTTTCATCGATCCGGGTGGCCGAAGCGGCGAAAGTGATCGAGAATACCCAGCGCGATGTCAACATTGCGCTGATCAACGAGCTGGCACTGATCTTTAATCGACTTGGCCTCGATACCATCGAGGTGCTGGAAGCAGCGGGCACCAAGTGGAATTTCCTGCCATTCAGGCCCGGTCTGGTGGGTGGGCACTGTATTGGAATCGACCCCTATTACCTGACCCACAAATCGCAGGAAATCGGCTATCACCCTGCGATGATTCTGGCCGGGCGCCGGATTAACGACAACATGGGTTTATACGTTGCTTCTGAAGTTGTACGCCTCATGGTGCGCCAGGGCATGAACCTGCCACAATCGCGGATTCTGGTGATGGGGATTACCTTCAAAGAGAACTGTCCCGATGTTCGCAATACGCGCGTTGTGGATGTGATCGACGAGTTGGAACGATTTGGCGCTACGGTGGAAGTTTTTGATCCCTGGGCAGACCCTGATGAGGTGCAGGAAGAATATGGTATCCAGCTGATATCAACGACACCGGCTCCTGGTTCCTACGATGGCCTGGTGGTCGCGGTCTCGCACCATCAGTTCTGTGAGATGTCACCTGATGAGATTCACGCTCTGGGCAAGGAGCAGCATATTTTATACGACATTAAAGGAGTACTGCCCAAAGACCGGGTAGACGAAAGGCTATGAAAATACTGGTGACCGGAGCCGCTGGATTTATCGGTTCCCATGTTTCGAAAATACTACTGGACCGTGGCGATGAAGTGACGGGGCTTGATAACCTCAATGACTACTACGATGTCACGCTCAAACAGGCTCGGCTGACCTTACTTGAGGCAAAGCCCGGGTTCTCGTTCGAGAAACTGGATCTTGCCGATCGGGAAGGCATGGAGGCGCTGTTTTCCCGTTGCGGGTTTGATCGGGTGGTGCATCTGGCGGCCCAGGCCGGTGTACGCTACTCAATCGAAAACCCGCATGCCTATATCGATAGTAACGTAGTGGGTACCCTGCATGTTCTGGAAGGCTGCCGGCACCATGGCGTTGAACATCTGGTTTATGCTTCGACCAGCTCTGTCTACGGAGCCAACACGAATATGCCGTTTTCGGTGCATCAAAACGTTGACCACCCTTTGTCGCTCTATGCAGCCACCAAGAAAGCCAATGAATTGATGGCACATACTTATTCCACTTTGTATCATCTGCCTACAACCGGTCTGAGGTTTTTTACTGTATACGGTCCTTACGGCCGACCGGATATGGCGCTGTTTCTGTTTACGAAGAATATTCTGGCTGGTAAACCCATCGATGTATTCAACTATGGAAACCACCGGCGTGATTTTACTTTTGTTGAGGATATTGCCGAAGGGGTTGTCCGGGCGCTGGACCGGGTGGCAACTGCGAATCCATCGTGGGATTCTGATCACCCTGACCCCGGCACCAGCAACGTGCCCTGGCGGATTTACAATATCGGCAACAACCAGCCGGTTGAACTGATGCACTATATCGAGGTACTTGAAAAGTGCCTGGGGCGTAAGGCGGAAAAAAATCTTTTACCCCTGCAAGCGGGTGATGTACCGGATACCTATGCAGATGTGCAGGCGCTGGTGGATGATGTGGGTTATAAGCCTGCTACCACGGTTGAAGAGGGTGTAGCGAGATTTGTAGAATGGTATCTGGAGTACTATTCCGTCAATCTGGAGCAGTGATGGCATATTGCTGCCGGAACCGTAGCTGACCGCGGCGCATGTCGGCAATTCCTGTCCAGTCATCTGAACTTACGGGTCTGCCTGCCTGGAAGGAATTAGAGAAGCACCTGCAGCAGATGTCATCCGTTCATCTGCGAACCCTGCTCGAAGAACCTGACCGCTATAACCGGTTGTCCCGGGAAACAGACCGGTTTGTACTGGATTTTTCCCGCCAGCGTATTACCGGCACTACGATAGATCTGCTGCTGCGGTTAGCCCGGGACAGGCAACTCGAGCAGTGGATCGATGCGCTGTTCACAGGTGCTCCCGTCAATAACACCGAAAGCCGGCCGGCACTTCATATGGCTCTGCGCAGTCAATCAGATGATCCGGTGCTTGTTGAGGGACAGGATGTGATGCCGCTGGTGCGGCAGGAACGCCACCGCATGCTGAAGTTTGCTGCGGCTGTGCGTTCTGGAGCGTATACGGGGCATACGGGGTCAAATATCACCGATGTAGTCAATATCGGTATCGGAGGTTCGGATCTTGGACTGGTGATGGTGGATGCGGCGCTCTCTGATTTTCGCAGCCAGGATATACGGACTCATTTCGTGTCGAATATCGATGGCACACAACTGGCCGATGTACTGCAACAGGTCAATCCCGAGACGACACTATTCATCATCTGTTCCAAGAGTTTTACCACCCTTGAGACGCGCCTGAATGCTGAGTCCGCAAGAGAATGGCTGCTGACCCATCTTTCTGCGGATGCTGTGGGCAGACATTTTGTAGCTATTTCGGTCAATGATTCGGCGATGGATACATTTGGAATCGATCAGGACAACCGGTTCATGATCTGGGACTGGGTCGGTGGGCGATATTCGTTGTGGTCTTCTGTCGGACTCGTGATTGCGATTGGTATCGGACCGGATCATTTTGAGGCATTGCTTGCCGGCGCAGCAGAACTTGATGAGCATTTCAGAGAAACTCGGTTTGAGGATAATTTGCCGGTATTACTGGGTTTGCTGGGAGTCTGGAACCGGAACTTTCTCGGCATGACCAGCCATGCCGTACTGCCCTACGATCACCGGTTGAGCCGCTTTCCCGCATTTTTGCAGCAGCTCGCAATGGAGAGTCTGGGCAAAGGGGTGACGCGAGGCGGCAAGCCGGTCGGGTATTCAACCGGCACGGTGATATGGGGTGAGGCTGGATCCAATGCGCAGCATTCATTTTTTCAGCTGCTGCACCAGGGTACGGCTCAGTTCAGCGCTGATTTCATCGCTCCGGTACGGGCCTCCAGTGAATATGCCGATCAGCATCAGCAGGGACTGGCCAATATGCTGGCACAGGCGGAAGCATTCGCGCTTGGGCAGTCAGCGGGTGAGGTGGATGCGCACAGGGTTTATCCCGGCAATCATCCGAGCAGCATTTTGCTGTTCGAAAGGCTCGATCCGCGTGCGCTGGGATACCTGATAGCGCTGTATGAGCACAGGGTATTCGTGCAAAGTGTGATCTGGGGTATCAATCCTTTCGACCAATGGGGGGTTGAACTGGGGAAATCCATGGCTGTGGAGATGCACAGAGCCCTGATGGCGGACGGTGAAATTGACGGAATTGCGGAGAAGATCAAAGGCTGGCTTTAGTCCGGGGGCCGTCAGTGGGTTTTTCCGGCAGGTTCCCGGATGGTTGCGGTTCGGCGGCCGGAGCCGTAACATTCTCGCAGCCTCCCGGATGGTCGGGAGTGCAGTCAGCAGATTCGATGGTATCTATTCACACGTGCATACAATATCACCAGTAAGAAATCGCATTGTTTTGCTTGCTGTTGCCTTGTTTGGTATGGCAGTCAGCATGTTCGCAGTTGCCCAGTCGCCGACAGCGGAGCAGATGCGGATGTTTCAGAACCTCAGCCCCGCCCAGAAGCAGGCTTTGCTGGAAGCATTGCAATCAGGTAGCACGCAGGATTTGACTCTACCACCCGAGGAACCTTCTGAAGGTTTCCTGAATCCCGCCGTGAATGCACTGGGCGAAGAGGACGAGTTAGAAGAACTGCGGGCAGAGGGCGGCGTCACTATTGTTGTCACTACGCAGTTCAAGGAAGATGCTGCGTCGTCGGACATAACAGAATTCATGACCGATATTTATCGGTCCGGCCTGTTGGGAAGCCATACACTGAAAATTGGTCCGGGCGGTATCCTGGAGATTCCGGGGTTCGCTTCAGTACCACTGGCCGGCTTGTCCGCCGATGAAATTGCAATCCGACTCGCTTCTGAGCCGCAGTTGAAAATGCTGGATGTCGAGGTGACTATTCTGCCACTGATGCTAACGGGCGCTGAGGCACTGGAACCGTTTGGATACAGTCTGTTCGATAGCGAAGTAGATGCTTTCAGTATTCAACCCACACCCTATGCCCCAGTACCCAGAGATTACGTGATCGGTCCTGGCGATTTCCTGCAGGTACAGTTCTACGGTAACGAAAATTACTCAGTTAGCCTGCCTGTGAACCAGGACGGAACCATCAACTTCCCAAAGGTTGGCCCGAGATCTGTTGCCGGGTTGACCTTTGATGAGGTCAAACAGGCCATAGAAGAACGGATCGATACGCAACTAATAGGTACCGAGGCTGCCGTTACGATGGGCGAACTGCGATCGATTCGCGTGTTTGTCGTTGGCGATGTCAAGCGGCCGGGTGCTTATACCATGAGCAGTCTGGCGCGGGTGACGACTGCCTTGTTTTATAGCGGTGGTATCACTGAGATTGGTTCATTGCGAAAAATTCAACTCAAACGCAAGGACAAACTGATACATACACTGGATCTTTATGATCTGTTGTTACGTGGTAACACCAGCCATGATGCCCAGTTACGGGCTGATGATGTGATCTTCATACCCCCGGCTGAGTCCATGGTGAGTGTCGATGGTGATGTCAAACGGCCGGCGATCTATGAGCTCGGCAATGAGCGTAGTATCACCGAAGTCCTCAGCCTGGCCGGCGGGCTGATGCCTACCGCCGATAAATCCAGTATACGACTCGAACGAATCGAAGCTTCCGGACTCCGGCGGGTTGAAACACTGAATATTAATCAACCGGAGGGGAAGGCAACGCGACTTCAGGCTGGCGACTTGATCAGTGTTTTTCAAGTACCCGAGGAAGTTCTGGACGCCGTTTTTCTCGGCGGGCATGTTACCCGACCGGGAAGTTATGAATGGTTACCGGATATGACCATTGTTGATCTGATCCCTGCAGATACTTACCTGAAACCAAAAGCTGATCTTGGCTATGTGTTGATTCGCAGGGAACTGGGGGCGGATCGTCAGGCACAGGTATTGTCCGCTGATCTGCGTGCCGCGCTGGAAGCGCCGGCCTCAGAAGCCAATATTAAGCTTGTCAATCGTGACCGGGTGACAATATTCGAACTGGGTATTGCGCGAACCGGTGCTATCCGGACTCTTCTTGCAGAACTTGAATCCCAGGCGACACGCGATTTTCCCATGCAAGCGGTGACGATATCCGGTCAGGTTCGTGCACCGGGAAGTTATCCACTGGAACCGGGGATGCGCCTCTCCGACCTGATCCGGGCAGGTAGTGGCCTGAATGCGGCCGCTTTCGGAACACAGGCAGAGCTGACACGCTACGTTATCGATGCGACTGGTAAGCGTCAGACACAATTGATCGATGTGGATCTTTCGGCCGTACGTGGCGGTGATAGCGACGCAGACATGCTGCTGGCGCCATACGACTACCTGAATATCAAGGAAGTGCCCGCGTGGGAAGAGCAGTTTGAAATTGAGCTTGTTGGCCAGGTTCGTTTTCCGGGCGTATACCCGGTGCGTCGTGGTGAGACGCTCAGCAATGTGCTCAAACGAGCCGGAGGCCTTACAGAACAGGCGTTTTTGCAGGGTAGTCTGTTTACCAGAGAAAGCCTCCAGGAGCGGGAAGCCCAACAGATTGAAACACTGACCAACCGGTTGGAAACTGATCTGACGACACTCGCATTGCAAAGTACTACAGCGGCCGGTTCAAACTCACAGCAGGCAATGGGTATTGGACAGTCGCTGTTGCAGCAACTAAGGGACAGCAAGCCGACCGGACGGCTGGTGATCAATCTTGAAAGTGTGGTTGACCACCCAGGAAACCTGGATTATGACATCGTCGTCCGAGACGGTGACAAACTGATGATTCCGGATCTATCGCAGGAGATTATGGTTCTGGGCGAGGTTCAATATGCGACTTCCCATTTGTATGGACCAGGGTTGACGAGAACGGGCTACATCGATCTTAGCGGCGGCACTACCAGCAATGCGGACAAGAAGCGCATTTATGTTGTACGTGCGAATGGTGCGGTAGTTGCCAACGAATCATCCCGCTGGTATCGGCGTGACCGTGTTCAGATGCAGCCGGGCGATACAATCGTGGTGCCACCGGATACTGACCGCATGCCGAAGCTGGCACAGTGGTCGAGTATCACTCAGATTATTTTTAATCTGGCTGTCGCAGTAGCCGCAGTCAACTCTTTCTAGTAGTAGCGCCGGCCGTGTGTTTTATTTGGCAGCACCAAGCTTGAACGGTGGAGAAGATATCCAACTCATATTGAGGTCATGGATTTACAATGAATATTTCTAAAGTTCTCATCACCGGCGGAGCGGGATTTATAGGCTCAGCACTGATCAGACACATTCTTGGTAACGGTTT
>JAJRUV010000070.1 GCA_024277595.1 Gammaproteobacteria bacterium | reverse complement strand
GATGGTCGTTTGGGAATCGACAACAACGGGACGGAGAACGCGATCCGTCCGTTTGTGGTCGGTCGGAAAAACTGGCGGTTCAGTGCATCGGTCAAGGGTGTGAAAGCCAGTGCTAATCTGTACTCACTGATTGAGACCACCAAGGCCAACGGACTGGAACCGTATGCTTATTTGCGTTATCTGTTCACTGAATTACCAAAAGCGGAAACGGTTGAGGCCATAGAAGCATTGTTGCCAGACAATATCAACCAGGATCAGCTCAAGAGCTGTTGAACAACCCTGTACTTCGTTGAGCGCTTACTTTCTATTTCACATAGAGCCACCACGTCAGACCTATCCGGTTAAGCCTAGGCCTCAGCAGTCTCGCCAGCCTCAGTTTCGACCTCAACGGGTAATGGACGATCCACCAGCTCAACATAGGCCATCGGTGCTTTGTCACCGGTGCGAAACCCGCATTTAATAATACGCAGATAACCTCCAGGACGAACTTCATAACGAGGACCCAATTCATTGAACAGTTTAGTAACCATTTCCCGATCACGGATACGCGCGAATGCAAGACGTCGGTTGGCCACTGAATCCTTCTTGGCCAATGTGATCAGCGGCTCCGCTATCCTGCGCAACTCCTTGGCCTTTGGCACCGTTGTACGGATAAGCTCATGGCGAAATAGCGACGAAGCCATATTTTTGAACATAGCTTGGCGATGGCTGCTGTTGCGGTTGAGTTGCCGCCCACTTTTTCGATGACGCATAGCTGATTACCTTTGCAATACTGTAGGAAAAATAAAATAGAATCTAGGCAGTCGACTGCTCCTGACCCTTTTCCCCAAGATTTGGAGGCGGCCAGTTTTCCAGTTTCATACCAAGCGACAACCCATGAGACGCCAGAACATCCTTAATTTCGGTAAGTGATTTCTTGCCAAGATTTGGGGTCTTCATCAACTCCACTTCGGTACGCTGAATCAAATCACCAATGTAGTAAATATGCTCGGCTTTCAGACAATTGGCGGAACGAACGGTAAGCTCAAGGTCATCCACAGGGCGCAGCAAAATAGAATCAAATTCTACTTTATGCTCTTCTTCGCTCTCCTGGTCATGATGCCGCAGCTCCACAAAGGAAGAGAGCTGATCCTGCAGAATGGTTGCGGCACAACGAACCGCATCTTCCGGATCGATTGCGCCGTTTGTTTCAAGATTGATAATTAACTTATCAAGATCTGTACGCTGTTCCACCCGAGCGCTATCGACAGTGTATGACACCCGGCGAACAGGGCTAAAACTGGCATCAAGCTTCAAACGGCCAATTGGTCGATCAGCATCCTGATCAAACAAACGCTGGTTAGCAGCGCGGTATCCCCGACCTGCCTCTATCCATAATGTGATATTCAGCTCACCTGCCTTGCTGAGGTTGGCAATAACATGATCCCGGTTAATAACTTCCACATCATGATCCAACTGGATATCTGCCGCAGTAACCGTTCCGGGTCCTTTTTTGCTGATAGTCAACGTAGCGGTGTCCCGGTTGTTCATCCGCAAGGCAACGCCCTTAAGGTTCAGCAGAATATCGATTACATCTTCCTGAACACCTTCCGCTGTTGTATATTCATGAAGTACGCCTTCTATCTCGGCTTCGACAATTGCCGCTCCGGTCATTGACGAGAGCAAGATACGCCGCAACGCATTGCCCAGTGTATGCCCAAAGCCCCTTTCGAGTGGCTCCAGCGTTATTTGCGCGTGCCGTTCATTGAGTTTACGCACCTCTACCAAACGTGGTTTTAGAAATTCACTTGTTGAGCCCTGCATGAAACCCTCTTTAAAATTTGCTCATGTTCCGTTTAATCTGCCAGAAAACCAGACAGACAATTACTTCGAGTAAAGCTCGACGACCAAATGCTCCTTGAGATCCGCAGGCAACTCACTACGCTCCGGCAGCGTTTTGAAAATACCTTCCTTTCCCTTGGTATTAACTTCGAGCCACTCATCAAAACCGCGCTGCTCCTGCATATCCAGCGCCGCCTGAACGCGTAATTGATTTTTCGCCCGCGCGGAAACGGCAACCACATCACCTGGACGAACCAGGTGAGAAGGGATATTCATTTTTCGGCCGTTCAAAGTGATACCGTTGTGTCGAACCAGCTGCCGCGCTTCAGATCGCGATGCGGCAAATCCCATGCGAAAAACAACATTGTCCAAACGAGCCTCCAACAACTGCAACAAATTATCGCCGGTTGACCCTTTGAGCCGATCAGCCTGCTTGTAGTAGATGCGGAACTGTTTCTCAAGAACACCGTAAATACGACGAATCTTCTGCTTCTCACGCAGTTGCAGAGCATAATCGCTCAACCGGGTGCGACGCTGCCCATGCTGGCCTGGCGGGAAACTGCGCTCTTCGATAGGACAGCTGTTGGAAAAACACTTCTCGCCTTTCAGAAAAAGCTTTCCACCTTCCCGGCGGCATTGGCGACACTTGGGTCCGATATACCTTGCCATCACATATCTCCAGGACTAAACACGACGCCGCTTCGGCGGGCGACAACCATTATGGGGGATAGGGGTCACGTCTTCGATATTTGTAACCTTAAGCCCGACGTTGTTGAGAGCCCGCACGGCGGATTCGCGGCCTGGACCCGGCCCCTTAACCAAAACCTCGACGTTCTTCATGCCAAATTCCTGCGCTTGGGTTCCAGCACGTTCTGCGGCGACCTGCGCAGCAAATGGTGTGCTCTTACGCGAACCTCGAAAACCGGAACCGCCAGCGGTCGCCCAGCATAGTGCATTTCCCTGACGGTCGGTTATCGTAATGATGGTGTTGTTAAAAGAAGCATGTACGTGCGCCACACCATCAACAACATTCTTCTGGATGCGTTTACGTGAACGCGAGCCAGTTTTTACTTTTGCTTTTGCCATTCTATTACCCAGTATAAATCTTATTTGCGAATCGGCTTGCGAGGACCCTTGCGAGTACGCGCATTAGTGCGCGTTCGCTGTCCGTGCACCGGCAAGCCGCGGCGATGCCGCAAACCGCGGTAGGCGCCAAGATCCATCAGCCGTTTTATATTCATTGATACTTCACGGCGCAGATCACCCTCAACCTCAAACTTGCCAACCGCGCTGCGAAGCGAATCGAGCTGCTCTTCAGTAAGATCTCTTACCTTGCTATCGAACTGGATGCTCGCCTCTTCACAAATCCGCTGCGCGCGGGTGCGCCCGACACCATAAATCGAGGTTAACGCGATTACGACATGCTTCTGTACAGGGATGTTAACACCAGCAATACGGGCCATACAGACTAACTCCTAAAACTCGCGAACCACTTCGCGAAAACGATCCATTATACCTGCCAAAAAAACGGAAAACAACCAGCAAACCGTCCATGCGGCACATCATACTACCCTTGGCGCTGTTTGTGCCGCCCATCAGGGCAGATAACCCGTACAACACCTTTACGGCGAACAATCTTGCAATTACGACAAATCTTTTTAACCGAAGCACGAACTTTCATCGGGGATCTCCAAATTATTTCTTGCCCAAACCACCACGCTTGTGGGATCTAAGGTTGGTTTTCTTCATTAATCCTTCGTACTGATGCGACATTAAATGAGCTTGAACTTGAGCCATAAAATCCATCACTACGACTACTATGATCAACAGAGATGTCCCACCAAAATAGAACGGAACATTCCAGTAAACAATCAGAAACTCTGGCAACAGGCAGACAGCAGTGAGATAGACAGCACCGGCCATGGTAAGCCGTGACAACACCTTGTCGATGTATCTGGTAGTTTGCTCTCCTGGCCGAATACCCGGAATAAAAGCGCCGGAACGCTTGAGATTATCGGCAGTCTCCTTCGGGTTAAACATCAACGCCGTATAGAAGAAAGTAAAGAACAGAATTGCCAGCGCGTACATCAGAACATAGAGTGGCTGGCCGGGGGAAAGTGTAGTTGACAGATCCTGCAACCAGCGCAGCCCTTCACTGCTACCAAACCATCCGCCCAATGTTGCCGGAAACAGAATGATACTTGAGGCAAAAATGGGGGGTATAACTCCGGCCATATTAACTTTGAGCGGCAAGTGAGTGCTCTGCGCCGCCAGCATTTTACGTCCTTGCTGCCTCTTTGCATAATTGACGGTAATACGCCGCTGCCCCCGCTCAACGAAGACCACAAACGCCGTCACAGCAAGAACGGCAGCAAACAGAATGATAATCAAAAATGCACTCAGTTCGCCGGTACGGCCCAATTCGAGCGTTCCACCAATAGCAGATGGCAGCCCGGATACGATACTGGCAAAAATAATCAACGAGATACCATTACCGATGCCCCGTTCGGTAATCTGCTCTCCCAGCCACATAAGAAACATGGTGCCGCAAACCAGCGTCAACGCGGCAACCATACGAAACGCCATACCCGGGTCGATTACAACAGGGATACCCCCGGCACTCTGCGCCTCGAGAGCTATCGCCACACCAATCGATTGAAAGGTAGCAAGCACCAGAGTGAAGTAGCGGGTGTACTGGCTTATTTTCCGCTTGCCAGCTGCACCCTCCTTGCTCAGCTGCTCCAGTTTAGGCGACACTTTGGTCAGCAGCTGAATAATGATCGATGCTGAAATATAGGGCATGATCCCTAGCGCAAAAACGGTCAGTCGCTCCAAAGCACCACCAGAAAACATGTTGAACATGTCAAGGATGGTTCCCCGCTGCTGCTCAAACATGGCTGCGAGTGCGACCGGGTCAATGCCGGGCACCGGAATATGGGCGCCAATTCGATAGACAATCAACGCCCCCAGCACGAACAGCAGGCGCTGCTTCAGCTCTACCAGTTTACCGCCCCCCAGGGCGCTTGCCATGGCTGCTGTAGGTTTAGACACCGCCCATTACTCCTGCGTACTACTCGATGATTTTGCCGCCAGCCGACTCGATAGCCGCCCGGGCACCCTTGGTCACCCCCAGTCCCTGAACAGTAACTGCTTTATCAATTTTTCCGGACAGGATAACCTTGGCAAACTTGATCTTCTGACTCACCACGCGGGCAGTCTTCAATGCAGGCAGATCGACTGCATCACCATTCACCTTGAGCAACTCATCCAACCGAATCTCTGCCGTAAGTGCCGCCTTACGCGAACTAAAACCGATTTTCGGCAAGCGCCTTTGCAGGGGCATCTGGCCGCCCTCGAACCCCGGTTTTACACCGCCTCCGGAACGAGACTTCAAACCCTTGTGACCCCGTCCACAGGTCTTGCCCAGAGTAGAGCCGATCCCGCGTCCAACGCGTTTACGTGCCTGCCTCGCGCCGGAAGCCGGCTTGATGGTATTCAAACGCATTTCAGTTTTCCTCAACCTTAACCAGGTAAGAGACCTTATCGATCATACCGCGCACAGCGGACGTATCCTCTACCTCTACAGTGTGATGCATCCGGCGCAGGCCCAGCCCGGAAACGCAGGCTCTATGCGATGCAATACGATGCTTGGGACTGCGCACCAAGGTAACCTTGATAGTGTCGTTGCTGGCCATGAGTTATTCCAGAATCTCTTTAACGGATTTACCACGTTTGGCAGCAATCGCTTCGGGAGCCTGCATTGATCCCAAACCCCTCATGGTAGCCCTCACCACGTTAATCGCGTTATTACTGCCGATACATTTTGCCAGCACATTGCGCACGCCAACCACATCAAATACCGCGCGCATGGCACCACCAGCAATAACTCCGGTACCTTCGGACGCTGGCTGCATGAAGACCTTGGCAGCCCCGTGCGTTGATGTAATGGGATATTGCAGAGTTCCATCCACCAGCGAAATGGTCTGCATATTTTTGCGCGCCGACTCCATAGCCTTGGCAATAGCCGCCGGCACCTCTCGCGCCTTGCCATAACCAAAACCCACCTTGCCTTCACCATCGCCAACCACGGTCAAAGCCGTAAAGCTGAAAATACGCCCGCCCTTTACCACTTTGGCGACGCGATTGACGGTTATCAGACGCTCCTGCAGACCATCGCCCGCTTCCGCACTCTCAAATGCTGCCATAACTTAACTCCTAAAATTCCAGGCCGCTTTCACGCGCAGCGTCTGCCAGCGCTTTGACCCGGCCGTGATACCGGAAACCGGAACGGTCGAACGCAACTTTTGTTACACCTGCGGCTTTGGCTTTTTCGGCAATCAACTTGCCTACCGCCGACGCCGCATCGCTGTTTCCCGTGTACTTGATATCACTTTTTATATCACCCTGCACGGTAGAAGCAGCAGCAACAACCGCTGAGTTGGTTGGCTCGATAACCTGCGCATAGATATGTCTAGAGGTACGATGCACCGAAAGGCGGTGGATACCCAGTTTTTTGATCCGGGCGCGCACCTTGCGGGAACGACGTATGCGGGATAATTTCTTGTCCATCTTGTTTGCCTGCTACTATTTTTTCTTGGCTTCTTTGCGAACAACGTGCTCGTCCGCATAACGAACCCCTTTCCCTTTATAGGGTTCAGGAGGGCGAAAAGCCCGAATCTCGGCGGCCACTTGACCTACCTTCTGTTTATCAATCCCTTTGACGACCACCTCGGTCTGACTGGGGGTCTCGATGGCGATACCCTCTGGCACCTTGTAATCAATCGGGTGGGAGAAACCAAGACTGAGGTTAAGCGTCTTTCCCTGCGCCTGAGCCCGATAACCAACACCGATTAGCTGCAGTTTTTTTTCAAAGCCATCAGCAACACCGGTTAACATGTTCCTGAGTAACGCGCGAGTGGTGCCGGTCATGGCCATGGCCTTGCGCTCTTCGTTACGCGGAGCAAATAACAACATACCATTCTCCGACAGCACCTCGACAGCAGGATGGAGCACCTGCTCCAGCGCACCCTTAGAACCCTTGACAATAACCGCATGCTCACCAATCTCGACTTTAATTCCAGCAGGGATAGCTACCGGACTTTTCCATGCTTTAGCCATAACTGCCTCTCTCTAGAATACGAAACACAATACTTCGCCGCCGTATCCGGCTTGACGAGCTGCGCGATCAGTCATCACACCAGCAGATGTCGAAACGATAGCTACACCCAAACCGCCACTCACCTTTGGCAGGGTGTCTTTACCTTTATATTGCCGAAGGCCAGGACGACTCACCCGCTTCAGATTCTCTATAACAGGCTTTCCCTCGTAGTACTTAAGGTGAATCGTCAACTTCGGTTTCCCATCGATATCTTGAACAGAAAAATTTTCAATATAACCCTCATCCTTCAGCACACTACTAATTGCGACCTTAACCTTTGAAGATGGCATTGCCACTTCTTTTTTGGTCGCGCCAAGCCCGTTCCGAATCCGGGTTAACATGTCTGCAACAGGATCAGTCATGCCCATACCGTTTAGCTCCTAATTAAAATCGATTACCAGCTGGCCTTACGAACGCCAGGCACATCACCACGCATAACCGCTTCGCGCAGCTTGTTCCGACCCAGGCCAAATTTGCGATAGTACCCGTGAGGCCGACCGGTCAGACGACAGCGATTCTGCTGCCGTACCGGGCTGGCATCTCGAGGAAGTTTTTGCAGTTGTTCCTGCGCTTCCAACCGATCTTCATAACCCAGACTGATGTCTTTGATTTTCGTCTTCAACGCCACACGCTTCGCCGCGTATTTTTGCACGGTTCGTGCTCGCTTTTTTTCACGATTGATCATGCTCACTTTCGCCATAATCTTTCCTTACCCCTTCAAAGGGAAATTAAACGCCTTCAACAAGGCACGAGCCTCATCGTCGCTCTTTGCAGTAGTGGTGATGGTGATGTCCATTCCCCTTAATGCATCAATTTTATCGTAATCTATCTCCGGGAAAACTATCTGTTCCCGAATACCCATGCTGTAATTACCACGCCCGTCAAATGAACGGGAGTTCAACCCGCGAAAATCACGAATGCGGGGGATAGCGACACTGATAAGGCGATCAAGAAACTCATACATGCGCTCGCGACGCAAAGTAACTTTACAGCCAATCGGCCAATCGTCACGAATTTTAAAGCCGGCGATTGACTTGCGGGATCGGGTTACCACTGGCTTTTGACCGGCAATCAAGGTCATATCCTCAACCGCATGCTGAACCACCTTTTTATCTGCAACCGCCTCACCTAAACCCATATTAAGCGTGATTTTGCTGATGCGCGGCACCTGCATGGGACTTTCGTATTTAAATTGTGCGCTTAACTGTTTAACTACGTTATCGCGATAAAATTCTCTCAATCTTGCCATAGCCTCACCACATTACACGTCTACGGCTTCGCCGTTAGATTTAAAAATACGAATTTTCTTACCGTCTTTCAACGTTTTGAAACCAACTCTGTCGGCCTTTTCAGCAGCTGAATTGAACAGCGCAACATTGGAGATATGCAATGGCATCTCCTTGTCGATAATTCCACCAGGAACACCAGCATTAGGGTTGGGTTTCTGATGTTTCTTCGCTACGTTGACGTTTTCGACAAACAGCCGTTGGTCATCCATCAATCGCAGCACCAAACCACGCTTACCCTTGTCTTTGCCGGCAATAACAATAACGTCATCACCCTTCTTGATTTTCCTCATGACCGGTTAAACCTCTTAAAGCACTTCAGGCGCCAGAGAAACAATTTTCATGAAATTCTCACTGCGCAATTCACGAGTTACAGGGCCGAAAATACGGGTGCCGATGGGCTGATTCTGGTTATTCAACAGCACCGCCGCGTTACCATCAAAACGGATAAGTGAGCCATCGCTACGCCTCACGCCCTTTCTGGTACGCACCACCACAGCACTGTATACCTCACCTTTTTTAACTTTACTGCGAGGAATCGCCTCTTTAATACTAACCTTGATAATGTCACCAACACCGGCGTAGCGCCGCTTGGAACCACCAAGCACCTTGATACACTGCACGCGCCGTGCGCCGCTGTTATCAGCCACATCCAAGTTTGTCTGCATCTGTATCATTGGCCGGTCTCCAAACCCTCTCTACATACAATAACGAGTGTCCCGAAGGACAAATAGCCCGCGAAAAGACGGGGCATGTTAGCATAAAAAACGATCAATCCCAAATCTTTTTCAGGTTAGCAGGCCAACCCGTTGCGAAGGAAGCAGCGCGGAACGGGAGAAAAAACTACATTGGAAATCAGCAAGAAAGAGGCCAACAGCTAGTTAGCCAAACATCGAATTTACTACGCCAACAAGGAATGCCAACCCTCACTGAACTGCAAATAACTATCCACTGGCCAGTGTGTGCTTTCAGTCCGCACCGCTAACAACTTTCACTAGACGCCAAGTCTTGGACCTAGATAGCGGACGACACTCTTCAATCGTAACAATATCACCTTCTTGGCAGACATTATCTTCGTCATGCGCATGCAGCTTGGTAGAGCGTTTTATGTACTTTCCATACAACGGGTGAGCCACTTTACGCTCAACCAGCACAGTGATGGTTTTATTCATTTTGTTACTAACGACACGCCCACTGACGGTACGGGAGACCTTCGTCTGCTCGCTCATCTCGTCTCACCTTCTTTCACAATCGTTTTGATACGCGCAATATCCCGGCGAATCTGTTTCATCCGATGGGGTTTCGACATCTGCCCCGTGGCTCGCTGCATGCGCAGGTTAAATTGCTCCTGCAAGAGGCTCAGCACTTCCTCTTTTAACTCGGAAACGTCTTTTTCTCTCAATTCAGTTGCTTTCATTTACAGCACCGTTCGCGTTATGAAGGCCGTTTTTACCGGGAGTTTGGCAGCAGCCAACCGAAATGCCTCTCGGGCAATATCCTCGGAAACACCTTCCATTTCATACAATATTTTTCCAGGCTGTATCTGGGAAACCCAATACTCAACGGAACCCTTACCTTTACCCATGCGAACCTCCAACGGCTTTTTGGTAATGGGCTTATCAGGAAACACCCGAATCCAGATTTTTCCGCCACGTTTAATATGCCGGGTCATGGCACGACGTGCGGCCTCGATCTGACGGGCAGTAATCCGGCCGCGAGTCATCGCCTTCAGGCCGTACTGCCCAAAGTTCACCTTATTACCGTTAGTAGCAAGACCGCGATTACGACCTTTCATCTGTTTGCGGAATTTTGTCCGTTTTGGCTGCAGCATCGTTTTTTACCTCTTACTTGCCTGCGGCAGATTTCTTGTCGGGTGCAGCAGCGGCAATCTCTGCTGGATCCAGCACCTCACCCTTGAAGATCCACACCTTGATACCGATAACACCATAGGTGGTATTAGCTCTTGCAACGCCATAATCAATATCCGCACGCAAGGTATGCAAAGGGACGCGCCCTTCCCGGTACCATTCACTACGGGCGATTTCCGCGCCGTTCAAACGTCCGGCAACATTTATCCGTACACCCTGTGCACCGAGTCGCATGGAGTTACCGACCGCACGTTTCATCGCACGCCGAAACATAATGCGCTTTTCAAGTTGCTGAGCAATCCCCTGCGCAACCAGGGTTGCATCAAGTTCCGGCTTGCGAATCTCTTCAATATTGATATTTACAGGAATACCAACCATTTTTCCAACCGCTACCCGGAGCTTTTCAATATCTTCGCCCTTCTTACCGATAACGATTCCGGGACGGGCAGTATGAATCGTGATCCTTACGTTGCGCGCCGGGCGCTCTATCTGAATCCGGCTGACCGAAGCTCTGGCGAGTTTTTTCTGCAGGAAGTCTCGCACTTCCAGATCGTTGTTGAGCAAATCCGGATAATCCTTGGAATCTGCATACCACTTGGACGTCCAGTCTTTGACAATCCCTAGACGTATTCCGGTTGGATGTACTTTTTGACCCATACCTGACTCTCTTTATCTGTCGGACACAACCACGGTAATGTGGCTGGTTCGTTTTAAAATGCGATTACCTCGCCCCTTGGCCCGGGCGCGCATACGCTTGTAGGTCGGACCTTCATCTACATAGATTTTTGAGACCTTCAACTCGTCAATATCCGCACCTTCGTTGTGCTCCGCATTGGCGATCGCAGACTCCAGAACCTTCTTGACGATAGCGGCCGCCTTTTTCCCGCTGAAAGAGAGCATTTGTAGCGCACTTTCAAGGGATTTGCCACGAATCATATCGGCTACCAGGCGGGTTTTTTGCGCAGATACCCGCGCGAACCTTAACTTTGCTGCTGCTTCCATCAAACCTTACCCTATCTGGATTTCTTGTCTGCCATATGGCCGCGGTAGGTTCGCGTTGGCGCAAACTCCCCCAGCTTATGGCCAACCATGTTTTCGGAGATCAGAACGGGAATATGTACCCTCCCGTTATGAATAGCAATGGTCAAACCGATCATGTCCGGAAGGATCATGGAGCGGCGCGACCAGGTCTTGATTGGTTTTTTGCTATTGGAGGCCTTGGCCTCCTCCACTTTGCTGGCCAGATGCAAATCGACAAACGGCCCTTTCTTTACTGAACGCGGCATACTAGCGATTACTCTTTCAGTTACTTGCCATGACGGCGACGAACAATCATCGAATCGGTGCGTTTATTGCTCCGGGTTCGATACCCTTTTGTTGGTGTTCCCCAGGGCGAAACAGGATGACGGCCACCCGAGGTGCGACCTTCCCCCCCGCCATGAGGATGATCCACCGGGTTCATGGCAACACCGCGAACCGTTGGGCGGACACCGCGCCAACGTTTGGCTCCGGCCTTGCCCAACTTGCGCAGGCCATGCTCCGAATTACTGACTTCACCAATGGTGGCACGGCACTCGGAAAGCACCTTGCGCATCTCGCCGGAACGCAACCGCAAGGTCGCATGTCGACCCTCGCGAGCCACTAACTGAACTGCAGCCCCGGCGCTACGCGCCAGTTGCGCCCCCTTTCCTGGACGCATCTCCACGCAATGGACGGTAGTGCCCACCGGAATATTCTGCAAAATCAGTGTATTTCCAGGCTTGATGGGCGCACCCTGACCGGAAACGATCTGGCTTCCTGCACTAATACCCCTGGGAGCAATGATATAGCGGCGCTCTCCATCAGCGTAACGAACCAGCGCAATATGCGCACTACGGTTGGGATCGTATTCGATACGCTCAACCTGGCCGGGAATACCGTCCTTGTTGCGCTTGAAGTCGATAACGCGATATTTTTGCTTGTGGCCGCCACCCTGATGGCGACAGGTAATCCGGCCAAGGTTGTTGCGCCCGCCCGTCTTGCTTTTCTTTTCCAGCAATGGCCCATGGGGTTTCCCTTTATGTAACTCGGGAGTAACCACCTTTACCACAAAACGGCGGCCCGCAGATGTGGGTTTTGTCTTGACGACTGCCATAATCCGGTTCCTTTAACTCAGCTCTTCGGCCATGAATCCAATATCCTGGCCTGGTTTAAGGGTTACATACGCTTTGCGGGTGCCGCGGCGGCTGCCTATCCGGGCACCAAAGCGCTTACTCTTGCCCTTGATATTGCAAATGTTCACGGATTGAACTTCAACCTCAAACAACTGCTCAACGGCTTTTTTTACCTCCGACTTGGTTGCATCAGATGCTACCTTGAACACAACCTGATTGCACTTTTCGGTAGCAAGACTGGCCTTTTCAGAGATATGCGGAGCAAGCAGCACCTTCAGCAAACGTTCCTGGTTCATGCCAGCTTCTCCTCAATTTTCTTGACGGCACCCTCGGTCATCAACACCTTCTCATAACCCAGCAGGCTGACCGGATCGATGGATTCCACATCACACAAACCGACTTTATGGAGGTTGCGCGAGGCAAAAAAAGTGTTTTCATCCAATTCATCAGCCACAATCAGCACATCATCTACACCAATAGCCCCAAGTATTTTAACCAATTCCCTGGTCTTGGGAGCACCAACAGCCAGCTTATCAACAACGACCAGCCGCTCCTGCCGCACCAGCTCGGACAGGATGGAGCGCATCGCAGCACGATACGCCTTGCGATTAACCTTCTGCGAATAGTCGCGCGGCGATGCGGCAAATGTTGCGCCACCTCCGCGCCATAGAGGACTACGAATGGTACCTGCCCGGGCGCGCCCGGTACCTTTCTGCCGCCACGGCTTGGCACCGCCGCCACTGACTGCGGAACGATTTTTTTGCGCCTTGCTACCAGCGCGCGCGCCCGCCATATAGGCAGTAACCACCTGATGAATCAATGGCTCATTAAAATCTTTGGCAAAAACGGCGTCGGACAGCTCGATGGAACCCGTGGCCCCCGCTGCAGATGACAGTTTCAGTTCCATCATAATCTCCTACGAACGCGCCTTTACGGCAGGTCGCACAATAACATTGCCGCCTCTGGAACCCGGCACGGCTCCCTTGATCAACAGCAGGTGGCGGTCAGCATCTACCCGCACAATCTCGAGATTCTGAACAGTGGTGCGCTTGTTACCCATCTGCCCGGACATTTTTTTTCCCTTGAAAACACGCCCTGGACTCTGATTCTGCCCGATCGAACCCGGCGTACGATGAGACAGGGAGTTACCATGGGTAGCATCTTTACCGCGGAAGTTGTGCCGTTTAATGGTGCCGGCGAACCCTTTGCCGATAGAAGTGCCCGTCACATCAACTGTCTGTCCGGCGCTAAAAATGTCAACGTTGATTTCTTCACCCGCCACCAGCTCCGCGCCCTCACCTTCAGCCAGACGAAACTCCCACAGTCCGCGGCCGGCAGCCGCGCCCACCTTGGCGAAATGGCCTGCAGCCGGCTTGGTTACGCGATTGGTGCGCCGGGTTCCCGTGGTCACCTGAATCGCCCGGTAACCATCAGTATCCGTGGTCCTAACCTGAGTTATACGATTGGGCTCAACCTCAATTACAGTCACAGGAGTGGACACGCCATCTTCAGTAAAGATGCGCGTCATCCCGGCCTTGCGTCCAACTACCCCAATACTCATCTTTTTAACCTCTAATCACATCAATTGTCCCAGCTACGCCCATCCGAAAAACCGGCGAGCTGTTGCGGCAGCAGGTCTCGATCAATTCAATTTAATCTGCACATCAACACCGGTTGCCAAATCCAGCTTCATCAGGGCATCAACGGTCTTGTCAGTGGGATCAATAATATCCATCAGCCGCTTGTGTGTGCGCAACTCATACTGATCTCGCGCATCCTTGTTAACGTGCGGCGATATCAGCACGGTAAACCGCTCAATCTTGGTAGGCAGGGGAATCGGACCCTGTACCTGCGCGCCAGTGCGTTTGGCCGTTTCCACAATCTCGCTTGCTGACTGATCGATCAACCGGTGATCAAACGCCTTGAGACGGATGCGAATTCTCTGGTTATTGGTTGCCATACTCGGTTACTCGAAAATTTTTGAAACAACACCCGCACCCACGGTGCGGCCACCTTCACGAATGGCAAAGCGCAGACCCTCTTCCATCGCAATCGGCGCAATCAGTGACACCACCATGTTGACGTTGTCTCCCGGCATCACCATCTCAGTT
>JAJRUV010000004.1 GCA_024277595.1 Gammaproteobacteria bacterium | reverse complement strand
TCTGTCGGATTTGGGAATAATCTACTGCACTGATGGGAGAGCGGCCAAAATATCCCCGGTTTTTCGTTAAATAGCCCCACTATTCGCCTCAAAACCGGAAATATTTTGACTCGTTCTCCCACCAGCTCGCTACGATTACCCGAACCCGACAGACTCCTAGATGGTCATGCCGCAGCATTATGCAGATCAGCAATCAGTGCGGCCAGTTCCAGCGCCTTCGGTTTAACCAGCCAGAACCTGCCTGCCAGATCGGCAAAATTCTCCAGAATACCCTGACCATAGCTGCTGCCGGTTTCCGTCACAAAACTCTCGATCATTTGCTCCAGATAGTCACGATAGGCGCCCATGTTTTCTGTGGTAATGCGGTGGATGTCGATCAACTCGTGATTGTAGTGATCCACAAAGCTGTTATCCCTATCCAGCACATAGGCAAAGCCGCCGGTCATACCGGCACCAAAGTTGAGTCCGGTACAGCCCAGAACCACCACTACCCCGCCGGTCATGTATTCACAGGCGTGATCACCGACCCCTTCCACCACGGCGCAAGCACCGGAGTTGCGTACTGCGAACCGCTCACCGGCCAGACCGGCAGCCAGCAGCTGGCCTCCGGTTGCACCATACAGACAGGTGTTGCCGATGATAGTGGTCTCATGGCTGGCGAAGAGGCTACCCTGCGGAGGGTAGATAATCAGTTTGCCACCGGCCATCCCCTTGCCCACATAGTCATTGGCATCTCCTTCGAGATACATTTGCAGGCCACCGGCATTCCATACCCCGAAGCTCTGCCCCGCCGTCCCCTGCAGATGCAGCGTTATGGGAGAGTCCTCCATTCCCAGATTGCTGTGCCGCCGGGCTATCTCTCCGGAGAGGCGCGCGCCGATGGAACGGTGGATGTTTTTCAGCTGGTAGTGGAAGGTACCACCATTCTTGTTCTCGATGGCAGGCAGCGCATCACACACCATCTGCTCCGCCAGCTCGCCCTTGTCGAACGGCTCGTTGCGCGCTTCGGTACAGAACCGCGGCTTGTCTGCCGCCACGCCTCCATCACTCAGAACGGGAGCCAGATCGAGCTGCTGCTGCTTGCTGGTGCCACCAGGCAGCAGCTCCAACAGTTCGGTACGGCCGATAATCTCGTCCAGACGACGATAACCCAGCTCCGCCAGCAGCTCGCGCACCTCTTCGGCGACGAAACGGATATAGTTCATCACCATCTCCACCCTGCCGATGTAATGCTCCTTGCGCAGCATCGTGTTCTGGGTCGCAATACCGGTGGCGCAGTTGTTCAGGTGGCAGATACGCAGGTATTTGCAGCCGATGGCAATCATCGGCGCGGTACCAAATCCAAAACTCTCTGCCCCGAGCAGCGCCGCCTTGATCACATCCAGACCGGTCTTAAGGCCGCCATCGGTCTGCACCCGCACCTTGTCGCGCAGATCATTGGCACGCAGGATCTGGTGGGTCTCGGTAAGACCCAGCTCCCACGGCGAACCAGCATACTTCACCGAGGTCAGTGGGCTGGCTCCGGTGCCGCCATCGTAACCGGAGATGGTAATCAGATCGGCGTAGGCCTTGGCGACCCCGGCAGCGATAGTGCCAACACCCGCCTCGGCCACCAGCTTGACAGAAACCAGCGCATCGGGATTGACCTGCTTGAGATCAAAAATGAGCTGCGCCAAATCTTCGATGGAATAGATATCATGGTGCGGCGGCGGGGAGATAAGCGATACACCGGGTTTGCAGTAGCGCAACTCCGCAATCAGCTCGTTCACCTTGCCACCGGGCAGCTGGCCACCCTCGCCGGGCTTGGCGCCCTGGGCAACCTTGATCTGAATCACCTCGGCACTGGAGAGATAGGCCGGGGTTACGCCAAACCGCCCCGAGGCCACCTGCTTGATCTTGGAGCGCTTGATGGTGCCGTAACGGATCGGATCCTCACCACCCTCACCTGAGTTGGAACGCCCGCCCAGCCGGTTCATCGCCTCGGCCAGAGTCTCGTGCGCCTCCGGAGAGAGCGCTCCCAGAGACATGGCGGCAGTATCGAAACGCGGGATGATCGCCTCCATCGGCTCCACCTCATCCAGGCCGAGCGGCGTCCCCGCCTTGCGTAGTTTCATCAGGTCACGGAAGGCAAGCACCGGCCTCTCATTGACTAGGCGGGCGAACTGCCGATACTCATCATAGTCGCCGCTGCTCACCGCCTGGCGCAGCGCCCGCACCACATCGGGATTGTATGCATGCTCCTCACCACCATGGATATATTTGAGCAGCCCTCCCTGGGTGATCTTGCAACGTGGATCCCAGGCCTCACCCGCCAGGATGCGCTGATCCTGCTCCAGATCCTCGAACCGGCTGCCCTGCAGCCGGTTGGTAGTTCCCTTGAAACAGAACTCCACCACCTCGTCGTGCAACCCTACCGATTCGAACAGTTGAGCACCCCGGTAGCTGGCAATGGTGGAGATCCCCATCTTGGAGATAATCTTGTACAGCCCCTTGTTGATCCCCTTGCGGTAATTGTGTACCAACTGGCCACAGCTGTGGCCGCTGATCTCGCCGCTGCGCTGCAGATCGAGCAGACACTCATAGGCGAGCCAGGGGAAAACAGCGGTGGCGCCGTAACCAATCAGTACGGCGAATTCATGGGGATTGCGCGCAGTCCCGGTCTCCACCACGATGTTGGCATCACAGCGCAACCCCTCCCGGATCAGCTTGTGGTGAACCGCGCCGGTGGCCAGCAGGGCATGGACGGGTACACTGTCGGGGGCAATCTCCCGATCCGACAGAATCAGCACCACCTTGCCGCCCTTTATTGCGGCGACCGCCTGGTCGCAAATCCGCTGCAGCGCCTCCTGCAGCGTGCTGCTGACGGGATAGTTGAGTTCGATACGCCAGCGGGCATAGTCCGGGGCATCCAGCTCCTGCAACTGCTGGAATTTGCTGGCCGACAGCACCGGTGAATCCACCAGCAGGCGGGCAGCATGGTCTTCGGTCTCCTCGAACAGGTTTTTCTCCCGCCCGAAGCAGCTCTCCAGCGACATCACAATTTTCTCGCGGATCGGATCGATGGGCGGATTGGTCACCTGGGCGAATTGCTGACGGAAATAGTCGTACAGGGAACGCACCCGGCGCGACAATACCGCCGATGGCGTATCGTCACCCATCGAGCCAATCGCTTCCTGACCTGCCTCTGCCAGTACCTGCAACACCTGATCCCGCTCTTCGAAGCTGACCTGAAACAGTTTCTGACAGACCTCGAAGCGCTCCTGCGCCATCGGCTGAATACACTGCTCCTCATCCTGCAGCTGCGATTTCAGACGCCGGGTATATTTGCTCAACCACTGTTTGTAGGGCTTGCGGTTTTTCAACTGCTGTTCGATATGCTCCGGCAACAACAACTCACCGGTCGCCGTATCGACAGCCAGCATCTGACCGGGGCCGAGCCGCCCCTTGGCCACCACATTCTCCGGAAGATAGTCATAGACGCCGATCTCGGATGCCAGGGTGATGTGGCGATCACTGGTGACCACCCAGCGAGCCGGACGCAGGCCGTTACGATCCAGCACGCAGCCAGCGTAACGGCCATCGGTCAGCACGATTCCGGCCGGACCATCCCATGGCTCCATGTGCATGGAATTGTATTCATAAAAGGCGCGCAGATCCGGATCCAGTGTCTCGACGTTTTGCCAGGCGGGAGGGATCAGCAAACGCATGGCACGAAACATATCCATGCCACCTGCCAACAGCGCCTCCAGCATATTATCTAGGCTGCTGGAGTCAGAGCCACTCATGGAGACCAGCGGACGCACATCCGGCATGGGGATATGCGGCGTCTTGAATTTATGCCCCCGCGCCATCGACCAGTTGCGGTTCCCCTGGATGGTGTTGATCTCGCCGTTGTGGGCCAGATAGCGGAACGGCTGCGCCAGCCGCCACTCCGGCCAGGTATTGGTGGAGAAACGCTGGTGGAACACGCACAAGGCGGACTCCAGCCGTTCATCCTGCAGATCCCGATAGAATAGCGGCAGGTTGGCCGGCATCACCAAACCTTTATATGACACAACTCGCGATGAAAGGCTGGGTATATAGAACGTTTTGTCCCCGGTAGTGACGACCTTTTCGGTACGGCGCCGCGCGATGTACAAATGGCGCTCGAAACTGGTTTCATCCATCCCCTCGCTGGCATTGACGAAGACCTGCTCAAACAGCGGCAGACTTTTCAACGCATCTTCACCACAGGCCGCATTGTCTGTTGGCACCGTCCGCCAACCCGCCACCTGCAACCCTTGGGCGGTGAGCTCCTGCTCCAAATGGGTACGAGCCTGTTCCGCCAGCTCGGGGGTCCGGCTCAGGAACACCATGCCGGTGGCAAAACGGTGTGCCAGATGGATACCTTCCCCTTCGGCAACGGCTCGCATAAACCCATGCGGGGTTTTCATCAGCAGACCGCAGCCATCGCCGGTCTTGCCATCGGCAGCAACAGCGCCTCGGTGGGTCAACCGGGTCAGCGCATCGACAGCAGTCTGCACCAACCAGTGACTGGCAACGCCATCCATATGCGCGATGAGACCAAAACCACAGCTGTCCTTCTCAAAGGATGGACGATAAAGACCAGAAGCTCTGTTGTTATCTGAATTCATTGATACTCTTGTTTTTATGTATCATCCAACGGGAAACCGCTCACAGAAACCCCATCAAAGCGGGAAAAACAGCTGGGAATTATACTACCGGAAACACCCATTGTTCAATGAGAGGCGCCGTTCATCCCGAGGCAAGTGCAGAGCCGGATCAAACTTTCTTGAAGAAAAAGGATTGTACCCGAGGAACTTTATGCCCCTGCCCGGATCTCCAAAGTCTCACTAACCCCCGGAGATCCCCATGTCATTCATCGAACACTTCAATCCGCGGGAAGAT
>JAJRUV010000069.1 GCA_024277595.1 Gammaproteobacteria bacterium | reverse complement strand
GTTGAAAAAGCCTCGGGCGAGTGCGAGACAAGGCGGAATCCGGCGAAAAAGCGCAGTTTACACGGAGTAAATGAGCATTTTGAGCCGGATTCCAACGCCGGATCGTGCCGCATGAGGGTTTTTCAACAGCCTGTTAAGGAATTGATTGAAAATACCAGCACCCAAAATGGGCTAAGAGTGACGGCGAATATAACCGACAAAATTTATGAGAAGGCTAAAAAATCCTGTATCAGTATTACAAAGCTTTGACAAAGCTTGGTTGCCTGGAGTATATTCACTC
The DNA here is from genome assembly GCA_024277595.1 of Gammaproteobacteria bacterium. GTDB lineage: Bacteria > Pseudomonadota > Gammaproteobacteria > Thiohalospirales > Thiohalospiraceae > DRMK01. The sequence goes on along the minus strand of JAJRUV010000069.1, from coordinate 14,818 downwards.
AGTAGAAGTGTGGTTTTGGGTGTGGCGTTGGGGGAGGTTCCGACATGAAAAGAAACAAAAACAAAAAAAGTCTTGTAAACATAGTATTCAGGTATCTTGTTGTCTGCTGTATAGCGTCTGTCTTTGTTCCGGCGGGGTTAGCTGTTTCTGCGGATGCCGTTGTTCCCGGCAAGGGAACTCATACGATCCACGGGAAATACAAAGCCGGTGAACTGATTGTGAAGTATAAACCGCGGGCATCAAACCTCGAAAAAGCGAAGATCAACAGAAATCGCGAATCAAAAAAGATCAAGGAATTTTCCCGCTTGCGCATGGAACACGTGAGGCTCAAGAAAGGGTTAACAGTCGAAGAGGCGATCGCGGAATACCAACGCGACCCGGATGTCGAATATGCGGAGCCAAATTATATAATCTATACCAGTGCGACAGTGCCTAATGATGCTTTTTTTAACGAGTTGTGGGGTCTTGACAATAGCGGGCAGACCGGGGGAACATCGGGTGCGGACATTCAGGCCACAGATGCATGGGACCTGGCTACGGGTAACCATAATCTGATTATTGCCGTCATCGACACCGGCATTGATTATAATCATGCCGATCTCGCCGGAAATATCTGGGTAAACAGTCGCGAGATTGCCGGGAACGGGATTGACGATGATGGAAATGGCTATGTTGATGATATTTACGGGATTGACACTATTAATAGTGACCATGATCCGATGGATGACCATGGGCATGGAACTCACGTTGCAGGGACCATCGGTGCTGTGGGGAACAATGGTATAGGTGTTGCCGGTGTCAACTGGAACGTTAAGATGCTCGCCTGCAAGTCCCTCAATTCGACGGGAACCATTGCCGCAGCCGTCGAATGCCTTGATTACATTAAGGGACTCAAGGAGAGCGGTGAAGATATTGTTGCCACAAACAATAGCTGGGGATGTTCTGGATGTAACTCGCAAGCTCTCGCGGACGCCATAGGTGCTCAGAGGGAAAGTGGTATTCTTTTTGTGGCGGCAGCCGGGAATGCTGGTTGTGACAATGACGGAGGTGGCTTCTCGCCGCGCTTTTATCCTTCAAGTTACGATCTCTCGAATATCATTGCGGTAGCGGCTACAGACCATAATGATGACAGAGCGTCCTTCTCTTGCTACGGACGCCGCACCGTTGATGTCGGAGCTCCAGGCGTTGATATCGTGTCTCTCAGGGCCGCCGGAACCGACATGTACAATAACGGGAATCATTTTATCCCTTCCGGGGATTCGAGTGCGGAATACTACAAGGCAAGCGGTACATCCATGGCTGCTCCCCATGTTGCCGGCCTGGCTGCTCTTATTCAATCCCGGGATCTTCAAAGGGATTGGGTGGATATCAGGAATCTCATCCTGTCAGGTGGCGAGAATATTCCCTCAATGAACGGAATCACGCTGACCGGGAAGAGAATTAGCACGCATGGAGCGTTAAACTGTACAGACAGCCCCGTTATATCCGCCCTGCAGTATCCGAAAAGTCCCGAGGAGTACACGGTCGGGGTTCCCGCTACGCTTTCGGCCTTGAGTATCAACTGTGAGCTGCCTGTGGGACCGGTCACCGTAACGACCTCAGATGGAGCTACAATCAACTTGTCTGACGATGGAGTTGGTTCTGACGAAGCCGCTAACGACGGTATTTTCACGGGTACCTGGACGCCGACCAAACAGGGGGATACCCTCAGCTTTTCATCGTTTGCCGGAGCGGATACAGTTGATGCTCCCGGCTATCCGGATCTTGTCATGGCTGCGGTCTCGGGTTCTGCAGCTGCCGAAACCGGCCAGACGTTCAGGGTATCCAATACAACGATAAACCAGGGAGAGATGTTGGCGGGGTCCTTTAAGATCGGTCTGTATCTCTCATCCGATGCAACCATAACCACCAGCGATGTTCTGATCGGGTTTCGGGACATCGGCAAGCTCGCCCCGGGGGCCGAGGACACGCAGACCTATACAAAGGTGACCATTCCGGCTGGTATTGCAAGCGGCACATATTATTTGGGAGCGATTGCCGACTACCAGAATGCGGTTGATGAGATCGTGGCCGAGGATAACAACAGCTTTACCGGGAATCAGATAGTTATCAGTGAAGTCTATGCTGATCTCACCATGACCGCTTTATCCGGACCTGCAAGTGCGGCCCCAGGGGAACAGATTTCCGTCACCCATACGATGAAAAATCAGGGAGACGGGCGTGCGTGGCAGACCGTTACAGTTGGGATCTACCTCTCGACAGATTCAATGATCACTACAAGTGATATCTATCTCGGGCGATCTGGAGGCTGGTTTAGTTCCATACCGGCAGGATATGAAGCGACGAACACCGGCACTATAACAATACCCGCAACCGTTGCCAACGGGGTCTACTATTTGGGCACCATAGTCGATCGTTCTGGAGCAGTCGTTAACGAACTCGATCCGACCAACAATGCTCTGGCTGGCAATCAAATTGCCATCAGCAATCTAACCTCCGACCTGGTGCCGACAGTAGCATCCGGAAGTATAAATAATGTCGACCAACTTACAGTTACTGCGACAGTGGAGAATCAGGGGCAACTCAGTGCTGCTGCAACAACTCTTGGGATTTACCTTTCCACGGATGCCGTCATCACCACATCTGATTATTTTATCGGGACCCAGGACACGGTTTCTCTGGAATCGGGGGCCAGCACAACGGTCACAGCCACCGCGACTGTCCTTCCGGTGGTTCCCAATGGAACCTACTACGTGGGCGTAATTGCGGACTACGACGATACGCTTTTTGAAGTGGACAACGCCAACAATGCTCTTGCCGGTAATCAAATTATATTGGACATCCCTCCACTCCCACAGTTGCCGGATCTGGTTATGTCAGCGCTTTCAGGACCGGAAACGACGGCGCAATATACCAACATAGCCGTAACCGTCAGCTTGACGAACCAAGGTCCTGTGAGCGCCACAAATTCTTCCCGGTGTCGCATCTATCTATCTACCGACGATGTATGGAGCCCGGATGATACGGAATTGGAAGACTATGGTGATTTCGGTATAAGGGCCGGCGCTACCACAACGAGAACTCGCGGGCTGTGGATTAGAGCGCCAGCTGGAACGTACTATATCATTGCTGTGGCTGATGCTGAGGATACTGTGGTTGAAGGGAACGAAAATAACAATACGAATGCCTATCAATTGGTGGTTCAGTAACGCAGTGCCAAACAGGCCGTAAACTGACATGAGAGCCGAGAGGGGTGTAGCCATAACTCATACGTTAGTTCTTAGGGATTAAACGATTGCAAATCAGCAGGTAGTGTGAAAGCAAATCCCTGTGCGATTATTTTATCCCCTGCTGGGAAAGATGAGTCAAAAGCGTTAGCTGGGCGGAACAAGGTTCCTCCTGCTCCCTTGGCGTGATCCGCTGATAGAGACCATCGCATTGTAGTTGCCATGCCTGGGTGTTGTCATCCAGGTAGTATTGCAATTCCTGGATTACCCGGCTGCGCAATTTTTTTGATTCGACAGGAAATGCTACCTCCACCCGGTGAAACAGGTTGCGATCCATCCAGTCGGCGCTGGCGCAATAGAGTTCCGGAGTACCGCTGTTTTCAAAATAAAACACCCGGGTATGCTCCAGAAAACGACCGATAATGGAGCGCACCTGAATCTGCTCTGAAATACCGGGAACTCCCGGCCGCAGGCAGCAGACACCCCGCACGATCAAATCGATCTTCACCCCCGCCATGGCGGCGCGGTACAGTGCCTGGATGATTCGTGGTTCCACCAGCGCGTTGAACTTTGCAATGATGCGTGCCGGTTTTCCCTGTTCGGCATTGCGGGCTTCGCGGTCGATCTTTTTCAGCAGGGCGGGGTGCAGGGTAAAAGGAGATTGCAGCAGCTTATGCAGTTTGGAAACCTTGCCCAGACTGGTCAGTTGCAGAAAAATGCTGTGCAGATCCTCACCTGTTTCCGGGTTGCTGGTAAACAGTCCGTAATCGGTATACAGACGGGCAGTGCGTGGATGATAGTTGCCGGTTCCCAGGTGGGCGTAGTGGCGCAGATGTTCTCCCTCGCGGCGCACTACCAGAATTATTTTTGCATGTGTCTTGTAGCCCACCACACCGTACACCACGTGGGCTCCCGCCTTCTGCAGGCGGTTGGCCAGGGTGATATTTTCCTGCTCATCGAAGCGTGCCCGCAGCTCGATAATGACCGTGACCTCTTTTCCGGTCCGGGCCGCAACGACCAGGGCATCTACAACCGGTGAGTCGGCACCGGTACGGTACAGGGTCTGTTTGATCGCCAGCACTTGTGGATCAGCCGCCGCCTGGCGCAGAAAATCGATGACCGGAACAAAAGATTCATACGGGTGATGCAGCAGGATGTCACGTTTGCGCAGCAGTTCAAACATGTCGGTTTCATGGGTTAGTGGTTCCTGCAGTCCCGGGGTAAATGACGGGAATTTGAGATCGGCGCGATCCACCAGATCACAGACTGCCTGCATGCGGTTGAGATTGACCGGACCGTTTACTTGATAAAGATCATCACGGCCCAGCTCGAACTGTTCCTGCAGATAATCAATCATCTGTTCGGGGCAGTTATGAGCCACTTCGAGGCGCACCGCGTCACCGTAGCGGCGGGAGGCCAGTTCGCCCTCCATTGCCCTGAGCAGATCATCGATTTCCTCCTCGTCCACAAACAGATCACTGTTACGGGTCACACGGAACTGCCAGGATCCCTCCACCTTCATACCGGGGAACAGCTCATCCACATAGGCATGGATGATGGAAGTGAGAAATACATAGTCGTGCGGGCCGTTGCCTTCGATCTCTGGCGGTAGTTGAATGATACGGGGCAGGGCGCGCGGTGCCTGTACCACCGCCATGCCACTGTTACGCCCGAAGGCATCCTTGCCCTTGAGGGAGATGATGAAGTTGAGACTCTTGTTGAGGATGCGCGGGAACGGGTGAGATGGATCCAGCCCCAGCGGACTGATCACCGGAAACAGCTCATGCTCGAAAAAATGTTGCAGCCATTCAGCCTGCGCGGGGGTCCACTCACTGCGGCGGATAAAATGGATATTTTCTCTGGCCAGGGCGGGAATCAGCACCTCGTTCAGTACCCGGTACTGCTCCTCCACCAAATGCCGGGCGCGAATGTTGATCGCTTTCAGTGTTTCCTGTGGCGACATGCCGTCCGGCCCGCTCTGGGTCGAACCCAGTTCGACAAACTGTTTCAGACCGGCAACGCGGATTTCGAAAAACTCATCCAGATTGGTGCAGGAGATGCACAGAAAGCGCAGTCGCTCCAGCAGTGGACTGGACTCATCCTTGGCCTGTTCCAGTACGCGCTGGTTGAACTCCAGCAGGCTCAGTTCACGGTTGATGTAAAGCTCGGGTTCCTGCAGGTCAATGTCGTTCATGGTCGTTGTTTTCAATTGAGACCAGACGATCATACCACCCCCTCGCTTATCATGACCTGCCAAAGGGATGTGCTATCATCATTTTTTTTCAATCACTGACGATAACGAGGAGTCCCTGGTGGCACAGAAGAGCAACAATATGACGACCAAAATCCTGATCTGGATGATTTCCGGGCTGATTGTCGGCAGCCTGATCAACGCCTTTGCCAAAGAGGCAGGGTTTATTCAGGACTATCTGGTAAACGGACTCTTCCATGTGATCGGTGCGTTGTTCATCAGTGCACTGAAAATGCTGGTGGTGCCGCTGGTCACCTTTTCCCTGATCTGTGGTGTGTGCGGTATCGGGGATGTTAATACCCTGGGCCGGGTCGGAGTCAGGGCATTTCTGATGTTTATACTAACTACGGCGCTGGCTATCACCCTGGCGATTACCGTTGCTGTTATCGTGGGGCCGGGTGAGGGATTTGACATGCAGCAGGCAGGGCAGACAGCATTTAATCCCCCGCCCGCACCACCGCTGAGCCAGGTGATTATTGATCTGGTGCCCACCAACCCGGTTGCCGCCTACGCGAGTGGCAACATGCTGCAGATTATCTTTTTCACCATCCTGTTCGCTATTTGTATCCTGATGATTGGAGAGCGGGGGCGCTCCATCGCAGAAGGGGCGGAAAAAATGAATGATGTGATGATGGAGGTGGTCAACTTGGTCATGCATGTTGCCCCTATCGGTGTATTTGCGTTGATGGCAAAAACTTTTTCTCAACAGGGGCTAGGCATGATTCTGCCGATGATCAGCTATTTTGGCGTGGTGGCCGTGGTATTGCTGCTGCATATGACCGGCACCCTGATGCTGCTGTTGAAACTGCTGGGGCGCGTCAATCCGCTGCTGTTCCTGAAAAAAATGCGCACCGTGCAGATCTTCGCCTTCAGCACCTCCAGCTCCAATGCCACCATCCCGGTAACACTGCGCACGGTGGAAAAACGCCTTGGTGTCGACAAGTCCACTGCCGCCTTTGTGGTGCCTTTTGGCGCTACCATCAACATGGACGGAACTGCCATCATGCAGGGGGTGGCTACTGTATTCATCGCCAACGTCTACGGGATAGAGTTAGGGGTTACCGGCTATCTCACCGTAATTGGCATGGCCGTACTGGCCTCCATCGGCACCGCGGGGGTACCTGGCGTGGGGTTGATCATGCTGGCAATGGTGTTCAACCAGGTTGGCCTCCCGGTGGAGGGGATTGCCCTGATTATGGGAGTGGATCGCCTGCTGGACATGATGCGCACCGCCGTCAATGTCACCGGAGATGCGACCATTACCACCATCGTTGCCCGGGTTGAGAACAAGATCTCCCTCGAAACCTATAATGACCCCACGGCAGGTCAGCTGGAAGCGGTGCATCTTCCCCATGAAGTGCCGACCCCAATGGAAAAACAATCGTAACTACTCAGCTCACCTCTGAAATCCGCCATTTCTGCGTTAAAAAATGGTCATTTACCCATGTAAACTCCCGTTTTTTTCCTTGAACTGACGAATTTCAGGGGCAATCTGAGCAGTTACCGGCAATATTGACTATTCGCTGAGTAGTTACAAACAATCAGGGTAACGCCACAGCACCCAGGTTGTTCAGGGATGGACGAGGCTCCCCTGCCTGATGGTGCACATACTGGTATTTCACCGGATGGCTGCTGGAAACCGCAGGTGACAAGGGTTGCCTGTGATTACGGATGGTTGGGATGTTGTTGGGAGCAAGTGTCCGGATATCGGCAGGCACGGCTGCGCCAGAGGTGTTGACCAGGTTTTTGGCGCCATTAAAGACGGGCTTGGTATCATAAGGGTAACATTCGGAAAAGGTTTCAGCGCTGTTCCAGCTATCAGTGATCCAGTTGACTCCCAGGTTAATGGTGCCACTTTCACGCCCCAGACAGAGATAACTGGGTTCGGCTTGCGGCGTTTCGCTCTCAAGATAGATAATATTGTTGAAAACTTCGATTATCTCCTCCCCTGGAGTGCCTTTTCTTTCGTTGTATAAGGAGACATCAAATACTCTTGCCCGCCACTGTTCGTCCCTGTCGTGCCTTAGCACCAGAGTATTGTTATAGAAATAGAGTACTCCTTTTCTGGCCAGCTCCGGATCATTGTCGTAACCATAGTGAACCACGTTCGAACCGCCCTGACTGCCGATGTTCAGGATTTGATTGCCATAAACATAGGTTTTCCGGTAAAGAGCCTCTGTCCTCCTTACATCCGCCAGCCGGCCTGAATCCGGAGCCGAACCCTCGAGGCTGTCCAGATAGGCCTTTTCAACAAACCAGGAGGCGCTATCTTCAACCTCTACCAGATCGATTGTTCGGGATCCGCCTTCGAACCAGTTGTAACGGATAATGGTTCCGGCACTGCGATCCTTGAGATTTGTTCCTGTTGAACCAGGGGTGTTGGAGCCAAAACGGTTGTACTGATAGGTCGCTCCGATAGCCTGAATGTAGAGATTGTGCTGGCGATCACTGCCGGACTGCCCGTTATTGTGTAAGTGGTTCTTTTCAATAAGAATATTGCGGGTCAGGCTGGCATCGTTATAGCCTTGCGACATGGTAAATATCCCGTTTCCACAGTGATCAATCTCGTTGTCGCGGATTACTACATTGTCGGCTGCTTGCAGTCGAATACAAGCGGCACCACCTCCATAATTTTTCTTTTCACCGCGGGTATTGGTAAAGCTGTACTCTTTGCGGGCATGCTGCAGGTGCAACCCCTCGATTATGATGTTCGCCGGTTTTTCATCATAGTTACCGGAAAGAATAATTAGCCCCAGACCTTGAAAGTTGTCGTGATCATTGGAGAAATAGTTATCCAGATTCCCCAGCCGCGGCCGGGTTGTGGCTTTGTCCCCGCTGATTGTTGGACGTTCACCGTCAGCACCCGCAACACCACAGATCCGAATCGGTTGCTGCTCGGTTCCACGAGTGCTGATCAGAATTTTTTCACGATAGGGGGTTTCCCTCCAGAAGATACGTACCGTATCCCCGGGTTTCAGGGATGACCACGGGATTTCGGAGAGACTGGCGTGTTTTTGCTCGGGCCCTACCGGATAATCCCTCCCGTTGCCGGTGTGAAGGCAGGGAGTGGATGTTCCAGGAGGGGTATTCTTGTTGAAGAACGTACGGTTCTTTGGAGCTGCCTTCAATTGTTTATTGGCAGACTTGCCTGAATTCAACTTTTTATTGTGATCACGGGAGAGATGTTTTTCACTGGCCTTGGCGGTATCATCTGATGTTGTATAGTCAGCGGTTCTACTCTCATCGGGCAGATTGTTGCGCAGGGAATGGCCTTCACATGACGCCAGCACAACAGAGAAAACGGCGATTACGGGAGTGAGGCCGAAATGGAACTTAAAATGCATGATGTTTTCCTTGGCTATTGCGTTGTATCCCATGACAGGTCAGTTGTATTCTACATCATGTCTTGGAAAAAGCACTTGCCAGGGCGGTCGATAAGTAAAGACTTATGTGGCGATGTTCCTGGACAGGAGAGTAATATGAAAACCGTGCTGATTTGCCATGCCAATCGTGACATCATCCGATATGGCATAGCCCCTTGGATGGATTCGTTTTCGGAGCTTGTTGGTATTATCGAGATAAAGGACAGGCCTGGCAGCCGCTGGGCGGGATTACACCGCGAGCGGTGCCGTGTCGGATGGTTGAGGCTGTTGGATGTTGTTGCATTGCGATTGTATTATACGCTGTTTCTTGCCCGCCGGGATACAGCTTGGGCCAAGGGGCAGTTGTCACAATTGAAACAACGGTTTTCACCTTTGCGGGAGAATATTCCGGTTTTACGTACTTATTCCCCTAACTCAAATGAGGCAAAGCAGTTTCTGGAATCACGGCAGCCAGATATTATCTACGCAGCATGCAAACATATTCTCAAACCACAGATCTTCTCGACTGCAAAGGTTGGAACATTTGTTATTCACCCGGGTATCTGTCCGCAGTACCGTAATGCTCATGGCTGTTTTTGGGCTCTGGCGAACAATGACCTTGAAAACGTTGGCGGAACCCTGCTGGAAATTGATGAAGGCATCGATACAGGTCCTGTCCATACGTATCTCAGGGCAGATTTTGATGAAGTGAACGAGTCGCATATTGTTATTCAGCAACGGATGCTGCTGGATAACCTTGATCACTTGGCAGCGGCTTTTCAGGGTGTGTTCAATGGAACATTGCCCAGCGTCAACACAGAAGGGAGGCCGTCACAAGAGTGGGGGCAGCCCTGGTTAACCGCTTATCTCCGCTGGAAATGGCGGGCACGCCAGCGTGCCCGTATATCGAGCTAAAAACCCCTTGGGTTACTGTTTTTTCAGTAATTTTCTCGCTTTTTTATCCAGGCCGGCTTTGGCCAGTAATTCAGATATGACAATGTACAGCCGCGAAAGAGCAAGCTGTGCCAGCATAACGAGGTGTATCTTGGAACGGGTTCTCAATACGGCTGTATTGTTGGCATCATAGCTGTAGTTACCGAATATCTGTTTGTAGGTGTTTTCTCCGTATCCAAAATCAAGTATCTCCGGGCGGTCTGACTTGTGCAGATCTTCAATCATGAGGTATGTCAGCACAGTACCCGGACTCAGGTGATTCCACTGCTGGTCATAGCCGATATATTCGTAATAATAGCGGCTTTCATACTGATAGCCAATGATGTAGGCCGCTGGTTTGCCGGAGCATCTCAATAGATAGGAACGCAGCCATCCCAGCCGGGCGAGGGACTGGTGATAAGCGATGTTTTCCGTAGTGTTGTGCTGGTGTGATCCATAGGTCTTGTTCTGCCAGCAGCGTTCATAGATATAATCAACTGCGTTCATGAAGGCTTCCACCTGCTCGGGGCAGGTTATTTTTTCCACGCAGTAGTTTCCACCAACGGCATCGCCAAGAATTCGTACGCTGCGATTGAGGTTGTAGCGTTTTTTTTTGCGGAAGGTGGCTAGATACTCGGAAAAATCATTACTGGTATGGAGTCCTCGCACTACGTTTTTTTTGGCGCTGAAGGGATATATTCTATACCCCGGGAGTGGTGCTTTCAGAGTATATAATGGGGAGCTGTATGCCAGGCTTTCCATATAGATAAGATCATGCTCTCTCCACCTGTCTCGCAGTGCGCTGGCAAGCGCTCTCAGGCATTCCTGCTGGTTTGTCTGCCCGGAAAAAATCAGGCAAGTGCCGTAAAGTTTGTACTGGTGTATCTGAAATGTCCACAGGTTGATGATTCCAAGGCTCAGCTTAAACTCGCCCTGCATCAGGGAGAAAGGAGCAATACAGGACAAGACCCCGTTTTGTCTCACTAAAAATATCCGTATCCGGGTATCTGTATAGACGTTTTTAATAAGCAAATGAATATTATCTGGATTTTGATGAAACTCGTGCGTTGGTGCCTCACGAAGAAGATTTTTCCACTCATCCCGGACAGCGAGCAGCTCCTTCTCTGACTCAATTACATCAACGGCGTACATCTATGTTCCTGCAATTAGTGCCGGGTGTTGGTTTGCTATTGTCGAAATCTGCAAGGATTACCCAACTCGCATTCTCAAGATGCCAAAATCGGCTTTTGCACTGAAAAGGTGCCATTAATAGTCTGTTCTCCAATCGATTTTTTTGTTAGTGGATCTGGATGTGAATATCGGCGGCCAGTTTTTTCGCTGAAGGGCAAGCGTTGATCTGCCCTCAAACACCTGCCAGATTCCGGAGAGAGGCAAGCATCTATAATTTGAACCCATGGATTTTAGCTGCTGAGGCTATCTCTTTTTCTTGTTGGCCTGGCGCGACAGTCGGTGGTTTTTGAAGCATAAAAGTGCGGGGGGGGGTAAAAAACAAATCCCGAACTTAAAAAAGCCCATTCGGCCTGAAGCACTTATTGCGAGTGCCGATTATAATCCATAGTAATGTGCATTTAAACCGGACAGTCAGTATAATTGCCTGTTTTTTTCCCTGTACCGAAGGTGTGTTGATGCTGCAGGAATAGCGATGGGCTTGAATGTTCTTTTTTCTGGTCGTCTAAGGTTGGTTTTCTTTTTACATTTGGCTATTGTCCGGCTACCATCTCCGGTTCATAGTATGACCTCCGGAGAAAACAGGATAAAAACGGTGCCGTTTTTGCCTGCTATGCCGGGTATCGTTTTATCCGCAAGGAATTATCCATGAGTTTTGTTCGCCAGATAATCAAGTCCACCTGCAGGGCAGTCGTTCCCCGGCGGATGTTTTTGACTCATGGTCCCCGTTCACCGGGGGAGGGAAAGACTCCCCGGTGCCGCCACGAAGTGGCATTGACCTTTGATGATGGACCTGATCCCGATACTACACCGAGGCTCCTCGACCTGCTTGATAAGCACCATGTACCGGCAACTTTTTTTGTTATCGGAGAAAAGGCCGCCCGCCATCGCGATATTGTTCGCCGGATTGTCGCAGCAGGTCATTCGTTGGGTAATCACTCCTACTCACATTCAGAACCTTGCAAAACATCAACGAAGCAGTTTCTTGATGAAATCCGCAGAACGCAGGCTTTTCTTGAGGATCTTGGCAACCAGCCCTGCACTCTGGTGCGCCCGCCAAAGGGAGTCTTGTCAGTGGGGAAACAGTTGGGTTTGTGGAAGCAGCGGATGACTATAGCCCTGTGGAATACCGATCCGCGTGATTACCTGATGCAGTCGCAGCAGCAAGCGGCAGCGTGGGGAGCAGCTTATCATCCCTGTGCAGGTGATATTGTTCTGTTGCATGACAATCATCCGTGGGCAGGTCATATTGTTGAGGCAGTTGTGAGTAACAGTTGTCATGCTGACCGGATCCGTTATGTCCGGCTTTCAGATTGGCTGTAACGATGCCTCCTCCTGATAAAAATCGTACGGAGCAGCGCGTCAGACGAAGAGCGCTGTTTGTTTGTTATCTTTTCCCTCCGGTCGGTGGTGCCGGTGTGCAGCGCCCGGTCAAGTTCATCAAATATCTTCGCGGCTTTGGCTGGGACGTTACGGTATTGACCGTTGAAAATCCGTCGGTCCCGGTGTTTGATGAGACCCTGCTCGATGATATTCCCGAAGATACCGTGCTGCAGAAGGCACGCACGCTGGAGCCGGGTTATCAGTATAAAGCCAGGCTTGCCAGAACGGATGGTGTAGCGCCCCCTGCTTCAGCAGAGATGGGGAAGAGGGAGAGCGTATCTTTTATTCAGGGAGCAAAGAAAGTACTGCGCGGTGTGGCAGGAGCAGTGCTTCAACCGGATCCACAAATTCTATGGTTTCCTGCTGCGGCCAGAAAGGCGCTGCAGGTGTTGCGTGCCAACCCGCATGACATTATTTTTGCCACAGCTCCTCCGTACTCAAGTCTGTTGCTGGGTAGCTGGCTTAAATGGAAAACCGGACTGCCGCTTGTCCTGGATTACCGGGATGAGTGGGATCTCAGCAGTGTCTACCTGGAAAACAGCAAACGTGATCGGTTCTCACTGTTTGTCCAGCAGCGAATGCAGCGTAGAATTTTGCGTTCTGCGGATGGAGTGATCGCTACTACCGAGGCAAGTATCCGGCGTATTATTAAGCGTGCCGGAGAATACGGAGTGAAGTTACCTGGAATCTGTGTTTACAATGGATTTGATGAAGCTGACTTTGGCATCGCCCCTGAAACTGGCGTGGCGAAACACTATGGTGATGTGCTGCGGATTGTTTATACAGGAACTCTCTGGAATCTGACTACCGTTGAACCGCTGGTAAAGGCCGTCAAGCAGCTTTCAGAATATCGCCCGGATCTGGTGGTAAAACTTGAACTGGTATTTGTCGGTAGAAAAATGTCTGCTCAACTGGCTTTGCTGGAGCAACTCCGGCACACAGGTTGCCAGTTGGATATTCGGGATTATTGCGATCACAAAGAAGCGCTTTCCCTTATGCGTTCGGCCGATGTGCTCTGCCTGCTGCTGAGCAATGTTGATGGAGCTGAACGTGTGGTACCCGCCAAACTGTTTGAATACCTGGCGATGCGCAAGGAAATTCTGGCAATCTCTCCTGAGGGGGAAACAGCCGATATTGTTACCCGCTATTTCCCCCGGAATCATTTTGTCGGCAATGACATTGACAGTCTTTGCGACTGGCTACAGGCTCGGATTGAGCGGCATCAGAGCTCGATATCAATCCCGCTAGAAAAAACTGATATTTTGGAATTTAGCCGGAAATATCAGACCAACCGGTTAGCTGATTATCTTGATAGCGTAGTGATAGAGAGTACCCCGGTTGTTTAGCTGGCTTCAAACAGTCATGTTGATGCTTTGGGTTGTGGTAGAGAGATAGGTAGTTGGGCTTTGTTTATGAAGGGATAGTCTCAGATGAGCAAAAAATTATGGAATGGCTTCCGGAAAGGGATCCAGGTGTTGCTCGAAAATGGCCCGGGGCATACTGTTAGCTGGGTTCGGTACCACCTGTATGAGCGTTATCGTGAATGGAGTTTGGGAATAGAAACTGCTGGTTACCAGGGATGGGGTGCAGCCAATGACAGCTCTCCTGATAATAGTGTTTACGAACCGGTTTGTTATGATTGTCTGGATCGGGTTCTTGCCTTGTTGGGGATAGAAACGGATAAAGAGGTCTTTCTGGACTATGGGTCAGGTAAGGGCCGAGTTGTTACCGTTGCTGCAACTCATCCGTTTCGCGAGGTGATTGGGGTTGAGCTAGTGCCGGAGCTGGTTTCGATTGCCGAAAACAATATCCGGAGGGCAAGCGGAAAATTCAAGTGCAAAAAAGTAAATATTGTGGCTACTGATGTGACAACATTTTCCGTTCCCGACGATGTTACGGTTTTCTTCTTTTTTAACCCCTTTACTGGGAATATCATGAAGAAAGCACAGGAGCAGATTTACCGTTCATTGAATAAAAATCCACGGAAAATTCGTATCATCAATATGAATTCCGCTTCGGATCCGGATCCATTTGAGAGTTGTGGATGGTTACAAAAAACACAGGATATCCCCCCCGGCTGGTGGCGTAAAATGCGCTTTGTTATCCACTCTAACAGTGCTGGATAAGGAGTGTTGCGCTCTGAATCCAGTGTAATGTATTAAATTGAGTAACTATTCAGCATAGTTGAAAATGAGTATGTAACTGTTCAGATTGCCCCTGAAATTTGTCAGTTTATAGTGGATCCTGGAGTCAAGACAAAAATCCACTGGGTTTACGTTGTACATTCGACTTCATTAGCAGCTGAACGGCGCTGCCCCGGGTTTGTCTTTGCTTTTGATCTTGGTCTTGTGGAGGAGGCCCCCCCCCGTGGAGCGTAGCGGAACGGGGGGTTCCTCCTCCGTGCCGCCGAATTTATCTACTATCACTGCTCCGCCACCTGTAGCGGTTTGATATACGGCGTTGGGCGTCTTTTG
>JAJRUV010000068.1 GCA_024277595.1 Gammaproteobacteria bacterium | reverse complement strand
TTGAGGCAGGAAATATTGCCATTGGCATGATTCGTAAGCGTGCAAGAGGGATTAAGGATAGTGAGTATTTTAAGCTTGTAATCAGGCAGTATTCGCTTCCGGATATGGACTCGATGTTCTACATTTCAGGCTGATTTTCACTCACACGACCGGAGAAGAGCCAGTTATTGACGCATTTTCCTAATAAGATCTCGGCTTTACCGGGTTTTGACTCGTCAAATCGATAACCGCATCTGCCGGTATCTATACCAAGCCCCCGTGAATGAATCCCCGGATAACCAGAATGAGTAGAATCAAGCCGATCCCCAGCAGTGTGAATCCCAGTATATGGTAAAGCCGTGACCGGGCCGGGGTAGGGGGTGAAACCAGGTGTTTCTCCAGTTCACCGCTCTCCACCAGCCGACGGTACTCCTCCGGACGTTCTTCCTTGAACTCCTCAAGATCCCAACTGCCGCTGAACATGACAATATCCAGCGGGAACTTGCCAGGGCGAATATGGTTGTTGAAGAAATGAACTACAAACAGCGTCATCACTGCCAGAAATGCCTCTACCCCATGGGCGATGGTAGCTACATTCAATACCCAGCCCGGTAGCAGGTTTCCAATTGTGTCGGAGAACCATAACATCATGCCGGATATACCGATAACCAGCGCTCCCCAGTAGACCGCCCAGTAGTCGAATTTCTCCCAATAGGTCCAGCGGTCAAAACGGGGCTGCTCCCCCTTGCCGAAGAACCATTTGAACTGCCCGACCATCTCATGCCAGTCCTTCTTGCGTGGAAGCAGTGAATTGGGGCCGAACCAGTCGAAGTCGGGGTTGCGCCGAATATTATAGACTACCGCCACCGCATGACCGATGATCGCCCCCAGGAATACCACGGCGGCAAACCGGTGAATGGTGGTGAACAGGCCGTGACCGCCAGCCACTTCGACCACCCACACTGCCCACGATGCATTGGCATACATGACCGACATCCCGGTAAACACCAGGGTCATCACCGAGAGCGCCACCGCCCAGTGATTGAGCCGCCACTGCCACGAGAAGCGGCGGAAATGCTTGTCACTCTTCTTGTGCTCTCGTTTTACCCGGAACGGATATCGTTTCGAATCCACAATCCGCCATTCAATCACCCGGGTGTGAAGCTCCCGGTAGAACCACAACATCGAATGAGCGTAGAAAAACACCAGCACAAATAGCACAATTCCCACCATAATGCGGGCAGTCAGCCACATATAGGGATATTTCTCGTAGTCATGAGTATTGCCGTGCACGCGATACTTGATATAGTTTTCAGTGGCATCCTCATGACACTCCCGGCAGGTGGTCAGCTTGTTTTCAATGCTGATCAGGGAGGCGGGATCATCGATGGAGTGCGTAGCATGAGGCTGGTGACAGTTGGCGCACTTTGCAGTATCGGTGTTGCCCAGCCAGGCCAGCGCGCCGTGGGTAGTGGAGAGATAAGCTTCCACCTCCAACGGGTGGCAGTTACCACAGGACTCAGTCACAATCCGGTGTGCAGTCAGTTTTTCACCGGTAATCCGGTGAGAGGTATGACAATCACTGCACGTGGCGCTGTCTCCACGCCAGGGACGTTTCAGGTTGGCGCCATGTATCGAAAAGCGATACTCCTGCAGCTCCTGTACATGACAGTTGCCACACATCTTCGGTGAGTTGCCAGGGTAGGTGGTTGAACGCGGATCATCCGAACGATAGACGTAGTGAGCAGTGTGACAGCTGTTACAATTGGCATTGTTTTCAACCGTAATATCATTGTGAATTGAGCTTTTGTAACGCTCATTGTTGACGATGGTCTTCTCACGGCTACCGGCCTCCCCCCGAACCCGATGTCCGCGCCGTTTGCCGGATAGCTCCCCGTCCGCCAGACGGCTGTGGCAGGTAACGCAATCAACTGCCTGCAACTCCTCTTTTTCATGTGGCAGCTTGGTTATGTCGGCATGACACTCTACGCAAGATAGTTGTCCATGAACACTACCCCGCAGTGCGTCCGTATTGATATCGAGAGAACGCATCGGGCTGCTGCCCGTTTCACCAACAGGCACGGCAAAACCTGCAACACCGTGACACTCCAGGCAGGCATCATCGCTCAGCTCCTCGGCGTTAACGCCAATGGGAAGGCAAAGGAGCAAGAAGAGAGAAAACTGTCTATACATCACATATCCACTGGAACAGCTGGCAGCCCGCCACAAATCTCACCAAGAACCGGATTCGTCTTTATGAGTTTTGTGGTGAACAATACAGTGATTCAGATAGCAGAACACAATAAATCACCCACCCGGACACCGGCACGATTCAAGCTGGTTTAATCACCTTTTCGGCTTGAGATTAAAGCCATGATTGTCATCATCCTCAGGCGACCATGATTTAGGCGGCTCTTTGCCCAGGAACCAGCGGTGCATTTCGGAGTTAAGCACCTCATCCAGGGCCGCCTTCACCTTTTTGGCGGACTCATGGTTACCCTCTTTTTCTGCCTTCTCGATAATCTCCTTGATCTGGGGCACCATCTCCATATAGAAGCGATGTGCCATCTCATAAAAACCCTCCCATTGAACATAGTCGGGTGCTTGCATGGCCGCGCCATGACGCGCCCGGCGGCCCTCATGATGCCAGAGATGGAACCAGGTCCACTCCAGCTCGTCATCGAACTTGGTGTCGGTGAGTAACCCTTCCGCCTTCATCAGCTTCATCAGCTTCTGGCCTGGCTTGGCGTATTTCTCGTTATAAAGTTCTACCGCAGAATCCAGTTGCATATAGAAGTTGTCGATCATATTGCGGCCATGACAGGAGGTACAGACGTTTTTCATATCCTTGCGCCGCTCCAGCCAGGGTTTGACTTTCTTACCCTCCTTGATCGCCTTGGCGTCGATTTTGGTGGAGATGGGTGCGCGAAGATTCCAGGAGATACGTCCGCCAATATCATGGGTGATCGGCAGATCCTTGGTAGCGGACATGTGACAGGTGGCGCAGGTGGGGGCGGCGCTATAGTCCTCACCCACGATCCACTTGTCGGAGTCCAGATTCATCTTGTCCTTGTGTGCCCGGTAGTTAATGCCATGGATGGACTCTTCATAAATCTCCTTCTGCGGATGATCCGGTCCCAGATGGCAACGGCCACAGTTCTCCGGCTGACGGGCCTGCGCCACATCAAAGTTATGGCGCAGATGACAAGCGGAGCAGGCACCCTTGGACCCATCCGGATTAATGCGGCCAACACCTGTATTGGGCCAGGTGGAGGGATTGAGAGAACCATCTGACTCGACTCGCACAATAGAACCATGACAGCCGGCACAACCCATGGTCACCACCGGCGAAGTTCCGTGCAGCAGCGGTGCGCCCGAAACCACCTCTGCCAGCACGTTGTCCAGCGAACCGAGAATGTTTCCGGCAGTAGCATGGTGACTGGCATCAAATTCGGCTGTGGCTCTTTCATGACAGCTGCCACAATCCTTGGGGGATACGATAATAGAGATGATATGATCCTTGTGCTTGATGGCATCCTTGTCGGAGGGATCCGCCTTGTGGCACTCATAGCAACCTACATTGGCGGCGTAGTGTTTAGAGTCGCCCCACATCTCATAGATGCCTGGAGT
The DNA here is from genome assembly GCA_024277595.1 of Gammaproteobacteria bacterium. Lineage (GTDB taxonomy): Bacteria > Pseudomonadota > Gammaproteobacteria > Thiohalospirales > Thiohalospiraceae > DRMK01. The sequence goes on along the minus strand of JAJRUV010000068.1, from coordinate 1,343 downwards.
TTTTTCCCGATGGCAGGAAACACACTCGGCGCTCTCCCGGCTGAGATTCTTGAACCCCTCCAATATCTCGACAGGTTTTTCTTCCTCAGCTTCTACCGGTGAGGCGCTGGTCGGCTGACTATTTGAAACAGCTTTTGATGGTGAGGTTTTTTCATTGGCAGTTGGTTGTTCGGCAGACGTTGCTATCCTTTGTTGTGGTTGCTGTGCGTCATCCGCTGCCGCACCAGCCGAAATAAACATTGCGAATAGTGATAGCAGGAACCACCCAATCGATCTCACCATCCCCTTCGTTAGTTCTCTTGTATTCACTGTGTTTCTCCTTGCGCGATTATTTAATTTGTTCCGTATAGAGGGTTGCATAAATATTCACATAGCGTGGTTAAATTTATGCAGTTTTCCTCGTTCTTTGGCTTGAAATGGCTGCGATTACTTATGCAGCTCTCTATAACTATTCAGCTCACCTCTGAAATCCGCCATTTATGCGTTAAAAAATGCTCATTTACCCGTGCAAACTCACACTTTTCGCCTTGAACTGACGAATTTCAGGGGCAATCTGAACAGTTACATACTCATTTTCAACTATGCTGGATAGTTACTTTGTTCCAAACCAGAAAGACCAACCGAGCTAATCTCTAATCTCGATCATAATTGCAAATCTCAATCCATGTTTCACACGGTCAACCTGACAACCCTATCCGGCTGATTTTTATAAAATTATTTTTTTTTGGAAAGCATCGTCTCTTATGAACAAACAGAGGATGCACCAGAATTGTGCGAATAAAAAAAGAGAAGAGGGGGAGGGTATCTTTTTGGTGCAAAAAAGAGAGGAGGGCAGGTCAGTCTGCCTCATGCAATTGGAAGCATCGACCATGGTGTTTTTGCTGGTACGGGTTTTTTCTGCAAGGTGAAGAATATGGTGTCGACCAGTTGTTCAAGCATAGGATAGCCGTGGTTTTTCAGGGTATTGAAGGTTTCATTCCCGACTGTCCTGCGTCCGTCACGGCTCCGTATGACTTCGTTCCTCGTCACAACTGCGGCATGATTACCTCAATGACTACACGTCCTCGTCAATGCTCTCCTGTTTCGATTTGGTCGTCCATTTCCCATCCAAAGTCTCCGTTACCATAACGCTCGTATTGTCCGGGGCGAACAGGTATCGGTAGTGGTCAAATCATTTGATTTACAATGCTATCAGCAAACCATTAACCACTCACTCTGAAGTGGCTAGACTATCCCGGACACACAACCTCAAGTAATCTTGGGGGTTAATCAGAGAGTGTGTACCGATGAGTAATCAGAAGAAACAGAACCACTATACATCAGAGTTTAAAGAGTCAGCGGTC
>JAJRUV010000067.1 GCA_024277595.1 Gammaproteobacteria bacterium | reverse complement strand
GAAAAAGCCTCGGGCGAGTGCGAGACAAGGCGGAATCCGGCGAAAAAGCACAGTTTACACGGAGTAAATGAGCATTTTGAGCCGGATTCCAACGCCGGATCGTGCCGCATGAGGGTTTTTCAACAGCCTGTTAGATGGGCATCAATATAGCCGATACCTCTACCCATCAGGGTATGATTCTGAATAAAAAACAGCACTTCATCGTTGCTGGCGACTGTTGACCGCAGGAGATTTTTTAGCAGCGTGAGGATTTCTTGCCGGTTATGCAAGTTGCCGCAGGCCAGCTCACCAAGTACGAAAGGGTGCATCAGCACCTGGTCACTGTTCAGATGATTTGTCAGTTCAGCATCCCCTTTGCGCAGGTGATCGATCCACACCGAAGTGTCAACCAGGATCATTCCACGTTGGAGTGATGGCGGGATACGGACTCCAGTAGTGGTTCGCCGCCCCCCAGCCGAACACTTTCGCGTGCGTTCAGGATCCGCAGTCCCTCACATACCAGGGTAATTTTGCCGTACTATGTTTACCGGGTTGTACAAAACCATTAGACCACCTCGTTTTCTCTGCTTGATATCGGTGGTTTTTCTCACCATCTCCCGTCACAATGCTGGTTTTGGGTAGATAACCATGAGCGAATGGCATGTCTATATCGTCAGCTGCTCCGATGGTACGCTCTACACTGGCATCGCTAAAGATGTCAATTTTCGAATCAACCAACACAACACCGGAAAGGGCGCTAAATATACCCGGGGCCGACTCCCGGTTCGCTTGATCTATCAGGAGCTGGTTGAAAATCACGGGAGCGCACTGCGGCGGGAGAGAGAGATAAAACGGTTGCCGCTGGCGCAAAAACAGCGGTTGGCGGCAGAGTCATGCCATTGAGAAAGAGAGGAGCAGGTGACATTTGTCGCTGTCCTTTTCTTGACTTCCTTCGGGAACAAACTAAAGGTTAACAGAGGGTATTCTGCTTTTTTGTGATTGATCATAGTTGCTGCGAAAGCGCAAGGTGGACAGGCAATGACCGGCCGAGAGAAAGTGATAGGCATCGTTGGAAGTTACCGCAAGGAAGGCATCGTTGATTCAGCTGTCAGTGAGATATTGCGGGCTGCGGAACAGCAGGGAGTAGAAACAAAAAAGATCTATCTTCTGGATCAACACATCGAGTTTTGCACCAATTGCCGCACCTGTATGCAGGAGCCGGGTGAAATGCGGGGAAAGTGCATTCTGGATGATGATCTGGATGGCCTGCTGACCGAAATCGAACGGGCAGACTACCTGGTAATCGGCGCCCCGGTGAACTTTGGCAACGTCAACGCCCTTACCCGGAAATTTCTGGAGCGCTGTGTCGGTTTCGCCTGGTGGCCATGGGAAAGCCATGCGCCGAAAATAAGAAAACCCACCCGGAACAAACGGGCGATACTGGTCTCCTCCAGCGGTGCCCCGGCATGGATGGCCCGCTATTTTACCGGCACGCTGGGCGCACTGAAAAAAATGGCTGCCCTGTTCGGTGCAAGGCCGGTGGGAGTGCTCTGGGTGGGTCTGATCAACAAAGAACAGATGAATCTGCCGCAAAAAAGCGGCCTCAAGGCCCACGTTTTGGGCAGGAGGCTGGTTGCTGATTGATACGGTCTCCAGGATCATGAATAACAAAAAAAATCATCTCATCGAACCGGGTCATGATCTGACTGAAGAGCATGAAGATCCCTTTATTGAATTTCTGCATCAGATTATCCGTTTTGCGGTAAAAATACTGGCGGTGTTGATGGTGGCGGTGATCGTTTGGGGTATCGGCGATGTTATCTACGTTCTTTATCAGCGCATCACTGCTCCGCCGTTTCTGCTACTGAGCATCAACGACATTCTTGCTACCTTTGGCGCTTTCCTTGCCGTACTGATTGCCATCGAAATATTCATCAATATCTCGATGTATCTGAAGTCCGATGTAATTCCGGTTCGGCTGGTGGTTGCCACCGCCTTGATGGCGATTTCCCGCAAGGTGATTATTTTTGATTTCGAAAAAATAACACCACCATTCGTGTTTGCAACAGCGGCAGTGGTATTTGCCCTTGGAATCACCTACTGGCTTATCTCAAAGAAAATCTGACTTTGGGAACAAATGGTTTGTAGCACCTGCTCTCCCGGTTACCTCTATATCCGACAGGCTCCCAAGGAGGGAACCAAGCGTATCTCCTGCAGTGAAATGTTTGGCAGGCAATACCCCACACCTTGCACACGACTGTTTCTCGCAACAGACAACCATAGTCCAGATCGATATAATCAGCCGGTCGAGCTGCGTAAACATCTCCCCGCTGCGCGCAGAAGACCAGAACCGCCTTGCTTCCCCGCTTCACCATTTCCATCAGCTCCCGCAGACATTTTACGCCACTCCGTAAACAACCACCAAACCTGCGTCACCACAGCGCAGGTTTTTATTTCCCCACACATGACCGTCCATAACGTCATGCAACCATCCTGCGGCGAACAACGATCAGAGGATGAGCGCTTCGCTTGTCCACCCTGCACCCCTGCGGTTTGGCGCCTATCGGGATGACCATGGTACAATTATCCCCTGTTCAGGGAGTTATGTTATGCAAAAAACAAAATTGTTTCTGTTGCTGTTTTTACTGGGCTGCGTACCGTTGCCAGGGGTTGCTGACGATCAGTTGACCTACGATCGCATCAGTCTGAGTGTGACCGCTAGCGATAAGGCGGACAATGATACCCTGACAGCCATCCTCTATTCCCGGCGGCAAGGGCGAAATACCAGCGAGGTCGCTGACAAAGTCAACCAAATGATTAGCTGGGGCGTAGCACGCGTCAAGCAGGAGCCGGATGTTAAAGTACAGACGCTGGACTATCAGACTCACCCCGTTTATCAGGATGGAAAACTGACCGGCACCTGGCGGGTGCGACAGTCAATCCGCCTGGAAAGCAAAAATGCCGCCCTGTTGAGCAGCTTGCTTGGCGAACTGCAGGAAAAGCTGGCCATCCAGCATATTGGCTATCAGCTCTCTGCCGATAAACGCCGTCAGGTGGAGGACGGGTTGACCGAAACGGCGATAACACGCTTCAAGCAGAAAGCCGGACTGGTTGCGCGACAGTTTGACGCCAATGATTTTCGTATCGTATCACTGAGTATCTCATCATCCGGCTTGCGGGGGCGTCCCATGCCGATGATGCGGACCATGGATACGATGGAGTCAAAAATGGCGGCGGCCCCGGCGCTGGAGGCCGGGGAGCAGACGGTTCAGATTGAAATCAACGGCGTGATTGAACTGGTCAGGGAATAGCAATAATCAACGGTAACTATTCAGCTCACCCCTAAAATCCGCCATTTCTGCGTTAAAAAGTGATCATTTATCCGTATCCGTATAAACTCTCATTTTTCGCCTTGAATTGACGAATTTCAGGGGCAATCTGAACAGTTACACATACTCATTTTCAACCATGCTGAATAGTTACAATCAACGTAGAAATACAGCCAGGAAAGTTGGGCAAAGCGTAGAGCGTGCCCAACATTCCCGAACATCCCGTTGAGCACGCCGCTATCACTCCTTTTCCCAACCTGCGGGGCTAATAGGTGACCCCCGTCAATTCAAATCGTAAAACGAGGCACGATGCGTTATATACCCAAACCACCTGGAAATGCAGTTTTTTGAGTCTGACTGAAACCGCAAGACAAGGCGCAGTTCGCAGAGGATGGCTCGCCCTTTTCAAGAACTGCAACGCGGCATTGCGGTTTCAGTCAGACTCAAAAAACTGCATTTCCAGGTGGTTTGGGTATAAGGTGCAGTTACAAAAAGGCCTATTCCCTTCGCCAGGTGGTCTTTCCCGAGCTATCTTCCAGAATAACTCCTTTCGCTTTCAACTCATCCCGAAAACGATCAGCTTCAGCCCACTGTTTTGTTTCCCTGGCATGATTCCGTGCCGCTATCCGTTGTTCAATCTGTTCATCCGTGAGGCCATCCCCATCCTCTCCACCTGTTCCATGCTGGAGAAATTGTTGTGGGGAGTTCTGTAACAGGCCGAGCAGACTGGCTAGCTGTCGTAACAGTAGCCCCTGTTTTACTGCATCTACCCAGCTGCCGGCACTTTGCAAGCAATTAATCTCCCGCGCCAGTTCAAACAGCACCGCCAAGGCTTCCGGGGTATTGAAATCATCATCCAGCGCAGCGTAGAATCGTTGTGCCGTCTGGCCTGATTCATCTTGTTTCTTCTCTTCTGACAACGGCAGATCTCGCAAAGCAGTGTAGAGAGTGGTCAAAGCCGCTTTCGCGCCATCCAGGTGCTGATCAGAGTAATTGAGCGGACTACGGTAGTGACTGGCCAGAATGAAATAGCGCACCACTTCGGGGTTATACTGTTTCAATACCTCACGAATGGTAAAAAAATTGCCCAGGGATTTGGACATTTTTTCATTGTCCACTCGCACAAAACCGTTGTGTATCCAGTAGTTGACAAACTTGCAGCCGGTAGCCGCCTCACTCTGCGCTATCTCGTTCTCATGATGGGGAAACTGCAGATCCAGACCACCGCCATGAATATCGAAATGATTTCCCAGGCAGTGGGTGGACATGGCAGAACACTCAATATGCCAGCCGGGACGTCCCTTGCCCCAAGGGGAAGCCCAATGGGGTTCACCCGGTTTGGCTGCCTTCCACAGCACGAAGTCCAGCGGATCATCTTTTGCCTCATCTACCGTCACCCGCTCCCCGGCACGCAACTCATCGAGCCGTTTACCGGAAAGCTGACCGTAAGATGAAAAGCGGCTGATATCATAATAGACATCACCGTTGTCGGCCGCATAAGCATGGCCTTTCTCCACCAGGATGCGAATCATGTCGATAATCTGCTCCATCGACGAGGTGGCGCGGGGCTCTTCCTCCGGCGGTTGCACCCCCAACGCCTGTGCATCTTCATGCATGGCATCGATAAAACAGCGGGTCAGTCCCGTATAGGGTTCACCCTTTTCCTGCGCCCGCTTGATAATTTTATCATCGATATCAGTGATATTACGGACGTAGGTTACCTGTTTGTCACCATAGATATGACGCAAGTAGCGATAGACCATGTCGAACACCACCAGCACACGCGCATGACCGATATGGCAATAATCATATACCGTCATGCCGCAGACATACATGCGGACGTTGGCAGGATCGATTGGCTTGAATGCCTCCTTTTTTTTGCTGAGACTATTGTGAATATGCAGCATGATTGTAGTTGATGTTTATCCTGGATTTTTCGATCAGGCAGTCGGGTCTGTCGATATGTTGTGGTTTTGTTCTATATTTCCGGCAATATCGGCCTGGATTCAGCGAGTGCTGACCCACTTCTCAAAACGGCGGCGTGCGCGCTCGACGCCGATCAACGGCACTATCCGTCCCATTTCGGGACCATGCTGCTGGCCGGTCAGGGCAACCCGCAGCGGCTGAAACAGCGCCTTTCCTTTCGTACCACTACGCCGTTTCACTTCACCTGCCAGTGCCTTGAAATCAGTTCCGTGCAGCACCAATGCCTCCAGTGCATCCTGAAAAAAATCACCATCGGCTCCCTGCACGATTGCCAGCTCGTCACGGTCGAGTTCCAGCTCGTCCGTATAGATAATCCGTGCCCAATTCAGTACGTCATCCGGCATCTGCACGTTGTCACGCACGGCATCGATAAAGGTGTCTGCCTCGCTCTCCGGCACAATGGCATGCACACCGGCTCCCGCCCAGCTCCACAGTTCGGCGCTATCCGCGTGATTGACCGCCTCACGCTGCCAGTACAGCAGCCGCGCATCATCGTACGCCGCCGGAGCACGGGATAACCTTCCGCTATCAAACTGTTCCGCCAACTGCTGCAGATCGAGATACTCATCATGACCATAGTAGTGGCCCATGCGTGCCAGAAAATTGATGATTGCACCGGAGAGAAATCCTGCTTCGCGCAACGAGGCAACACTCAGGCTGCCATGCCGTTTGGACAGCGGACTGCTGTCGCTGCCGGTGATCATGGAGATATGGGCATACTGCGGACGGGGGAGATCGAGCGCATCCAGCAGCAGGAGCTGCCGTGGCGTATTGGTCAGGTGGTCCTCCCCGCGTACCACATGAGTTACCGTCATCAACGCATCATCGACCGCGTTGGTGAAAAAAAATGCCGGTGTGCCATCGGCGCGGCGGATGATGAAATCACCAATCTCATCGGTTTTGAAACACTGCAATCCCCGCACCAGGTCATCGAACTCGACGCTGCGCCCCCCGGGCACCCGAAAGCGCAACGCAGGACGAATACCCTGCTCCAGCCGCTTTTGTTGTTCATCCTCGCTCAGGCGGGCACATTTTCCACTGTAGCGGGGAGGCTGGCCTGCATTGAGCAGTGCCTTGCGGGAAACAGCCAGCTCCTGCGGGGTGCAGAAACAGGGATAAACCAGCCCGACCTGCTCCAGCCGGACATAGTGTTTCTGGTAAATTTTGACCCGCCGGGACTGACGGTAAGGCCCATGCGGGCCACCCTCCCCTTCACCTTCCTGCCAATTCAACTCCAGCCAGCGCAGATCGACCTGAATAGCGTGGATAAACGCTTCACGGCTGCGTTCGGCATCGGTATCTTCAAACCGCAACAGGAACACCCCGTCATGATGACCCGCCAGCAGTAGATTAAACAGGGCCGTGCGAGCATTTCCAAGGTGGATATGACCGGTTGGACTCGGCGCAAAACGGGTTTTGACGGCGCTGGAGTGCAATTGAGTAAACCCCTCTGAACTGAAACAACAGATTACGGTGGAGGAGCACCAAACTGCTTCATCATCTGTTCCATTTTCGTGCGCTCTTCGGGAGACATATCCTTCATCATCTCATTGAGCTTGTCCATCTCGCCCGCCATCTCCTTGCGCATGCCTTCCATCATCTGTTTTACGGTGGTTCGGGTATAATCTTTTGGCAAATCAAACAATTCCGGTTTCAACTTGGCGTTGTCATCAATAGAAATTACCTCATTCTCGATTTTACCCTTGGGATTCAGAGATTTCATCGGAAACCCTGGCTTAATGAGATCTTTGTCCTCAAGGTGCATTTCAGCCAGATCACAGGGATCCGTCATGCGTTGAACACCCGGCAGCATCTCCTCCGGCATAAAAGCCTCCGGGTTGAGACCACCCATTGCGGAAAGCAGCTTGCCGATGTCGTCAATCTTTGCAGCCTGTTGCGACATGAGAACAGAACCACACGGTTGACCGTTTGCGGTCAACTCATACTTGCGGGTAGCAAAACCGGCAACCCTTGGACCATCTCCAAGATCTTTGAGATCGACTTCAATTTTTTGTTTAACCTTGTTTTTTTTATCCTTATCAGCGGAAAACTCAATAATTGCATGCTCCGCAGGAACAACCATATAATATTTTTGCGCCCTGGAATTTACCAGCATATAGCCATCTTTACCCCCTTCAGTATTATCAAAACGGGCCCAGTCCCCATCAATACTGATTTTGCTGACCGCCCCGCCATCATCCTTACTTTCAATCACTGTATTACTAAAGGCAGTCAGGCTAAAAGTGACAAGAACCGTTGTTAGCAATAGGCGCATAGCTTCCTCTCCGTGTTGTTCGCAAAAAAGGGAGTATACCCGATATGACTATCACGAACAGGTATCCCCTAAACGACATCAACCTGATATTATATGGTCGATTCAGAAATTTGCCCGGAGAGCCGTTGTGAGCCATTTTTTAAAGATAATATCCCTGCTGTTATTCCTGCTATTGCCGGTTACCGCTGCGCAGAGCGCCGCCGACCCACATCCCCGGATAACCATTCAGACCAGTCTGGGTGACATCGTGGTGCAACTCGACCGTAAACATGCCCCCGGCACAGTGGAAAATTTTATGCGTTATGTGCAGAAAGGGTTTTACAACAATACGATTTTTCACCGTGTTATCAAGGGCTTTATGATCCAGGGTGGCGGGTTTACACCAGACTGTGAACAGAAACAAACCTACGCCCCGATCAAAAATGAAGCCGACAATGGCCTCAAAAACAAGCGCGGCACCCTTGCCATGGCACGCACCGGCAATCCCCACTCCGCGACAGCGCAGTTTTTTATCAATGTGGCTGACAATAAACCTCTCGATCATACTCGACCTACCCGGAATGGCTGGGGCTATACCGTATTTGGGAAGGTCGTCGAAGGTATGGATGTGGTCGATAAAATCCGCAAAACACGGACAGGTGCCAACGGCCCTTTCCCCCGGGATGTTCCGGTCGAACCGATAGTGATCGAAAAGATCTCCTTGCAATCCTCCAACTAACAGGACTCTTCCACAATGGTGAAAATACACACAAACCACGGCGTTATTACCCTGGAACTGGACGCAGAAAAAGCGCCTGAGACAGTGACAAACTTCCTGCAATACGCTGCTGAGGGCTTCTATGACGGCACCATTTTTCATCGCGTTATCAGCGGATTCATGATCCAGGGTGGAGGAATGGAACCCGGCATGATCCAGAAGGCGACTCGAGAGCCGATCAAGAATGAAGCCGATAATGGCCTTGGTAACCTTAGCGGAACCATTGCAATGGCTCGCACCAACGACCCCCACTCTGCCACCGCTCAATTTTTTATTAATATTTCCGACAATGGCTTCCTGGATCACACCGCAAAAGACACCCAGGGCTGGGGTTACTGCGTGTTCGGCAAAGTAACTGATGGTACGGATGTGGTAAACGAAATCAAGCAGGTCGAAACCAGCAGTTCCGGTGGACATCAGGATGTACCCGTTGAAGATGTCATTATCGAAAAAATCACTGTCGACGAATGAGCCTGGAAACCGCAGTTGACCGCTCCATTCCAAGGCCAAGTTCCTGTTATGCGAGCTGATGGCTTCGATTTTCTTGTTCACCTATTGGGTAAGCTGCGCTACGAGGCAAATCGCACACTTCACCTCGTCCAACTGCGATTTCCAGGATGATGAATAAAGAGATCCTGTTTATCTCAGATCTGCACCTCAATCCCGAGCAGCTTGATGACACAGGTCGGCTATTTATTGATTTTCTGCAAACACAGGCATCCGCAACCGATGCCTTGTACATTCTGGGCGATCTGTTTGAACTATGGCTGGGAGATGACGCCATCCTGCCGGCATACCAGCCCTACCTTGAAGCACTGCGAAAACTGACGGACAGTGGGACTTCTCTCTATATCATACGCGGTAACCGTGATTTTCTTCTCGGCGACAAATTTCAATCCCTCACCGGTGCACAACTGCTTAAAGATCCCACCGTTATCAACCTCGATGGAATCCCCACACTGCTGATGCATGGGGATCTGCTGTGTACTGACGATATCGCCTATCAGCAGTTTCGCGCCATGGTGCATAACCCGGAATGGCGACAAGCGCTGTTCCGCAAATCAATGGTGGAAAGACTCGAGCTTGCCCGGAAGCTACGGCAGGAGAGCCAGGCAGCTACCGGAGAAAAAGGCACCGAGATTATGGATGTCAATCAACAGGCCGTGGAAGAGGTGTTGCGCTCCAATAACGCACTGCAGCTGATTCATGGACACACCCATCGCCCCGCCGAACACCACTTTGACCTGGATGGCCAGCCTGCCAGACGTTTCGTACTACCGGAATGGGGCGAAATGGGGGGTGGACTGCGTTATGGGCAACAGGGATTACACAATGAATCCTATTCGCTCGATCCCCTTGTCTCCTGATCCGGATTGAAACACAGGGCTGAGAAACAATAGCCATTTCACCGGAGCTAAAGCAAATCTGGTGTACAGCCGCATCAACGGAGCACAATAACAAGCAACCAGAATGAACCCGAGCTTCGGCGGAGGTGAGCCGATGCAGATGCAGGGTTTCAGTACTACTCAACAGACCTGGGCGCCTTTTCCAGGCGACCGTATTTACCCACAATCAATTTTCCAGATGTCACCTCCCCTCAGCCACTTTTCCCCCTTAACATGCCTCACAGCGTCCGCTGTCGAAACTCCCAAAATTACGCTTGTCTTTCGGAATAACCCCACCATTAATACCGCTATATTAATATTTTCTAAAGGTTCTTTAAGGCTCGCCGTTAGAGTTCAAACACAACTTGTTTTCATATCCGACTTGCGGATAGGAGATGAGTTTGGTTAACCAGCGATATAACCAACAACACACAGAAAAATAGAGGGAAATATCACCATGAATTTTTTACTAATGCCTGCTGTTCATCTGATGAACCAGCTCCGCTTCCGCACCAAATTTATACTGCTGTTCATGGTCAGCGCGGCACCTCTACTGGTCTTTGGTTATGAGCTTTTGAGTGCTGACAATACGGACAAAACAGTGGAATACCTGAATGCCGCCCTTCTGATTGGCACCCTGCTGCTGTTATCCTATCTGTTTCTTGCTATTTACGCAGCAATCTGCCAAAACATCAGGCAGTTACGAGAGGCAAGCCAAAAAATGGCTGAAGGTGACATGAGTGCGCGCCTGGCACTGGAGGGTCGTGACGAAATGACGGAGATCGCATCGTCCATCAACAATATTTCTGATGGTGTTGGACAAGCCATCAGCTCAGTACTCACCACCGTTGGCGTACTGACCGAGACATCCGGCAAGCTGGCACACCTTAACAAAAAATCAGGAGACAACGTCGCAATCCAGGCTGATAGTATCGAACAAGCCGCTGCGGCAATGACGGAAATGACTGCCACCGTGCAGGAGGTCGCACGCAACTCATCTCAAGCAGCTCTCGCAGCCAGACAGGCGGACAGTTCCATTCTCAATGGGCAAAAGGTCGTGGAAGAGTCCGTCAACTCCATCAATGCACTGGCTGGCGATGTCCAGCAAGCGGTCGATGCTATCGGGCGGCTGGAAGGCCATAGCAGCAATATCAATGGCATTCTGGATATCATTCGTGATATTGCGGAACAAACCAACCTGCTGGCGCTGAATGCGGCCATTGAAGCAGCCCGCGCCGGAGAGCAAGGGCGCGGTTTTGCCGTGGTAGCCGATGAAGTGCGCTCTCTGGCCAGACGCACCCAGGAATCCACCCTGGAAATCCAGAACATGATTGAGGATCTGCAGCGTGATACCCGGCAAACCGCTCAGGTTATGCTCTCCAGCGGAGAGCGCGCCGAGCAGAGCGTGGCCCAGGCCAGCGGAACCTGCTCAGTGCTGGATGATATTGCCACCGCCATCACATCCATTACCGAAATGAACGAACTGATTGCGACGGCAGTCGAACAACAAAGCGTTGTGGCTGAAGATATCAACGGCAATATCAACCGCATCTCTCAGGCAGTGGATAAGATAAATCATGACGCCCAGCATGCTGGCTCCGAGAGTACCCGGGTTGCCGCCATGGCGGCAGAGGTGCGCATGCTGCTGGATCGCTTCCAAATAAATAAAAAAGCGCTGCAGGACAAAAAGTCCGCGCTGGAAAATAATCTACTGTTTCACTGGGATGAGTCACTAATGGTCGGTATCGCCGAAATTGATCGCCAACACAAGCTGCTGGTCGATATTGTGAACGAACTCTATTATGAGGCAGGCCAAAACAGCGACCATAAAATGCTGGGGCGTATCCTGCAGGGACTGGTGGAATACACCAAGACCCATTTCACCTATGAAGAGGGCCTGCTGGCAATGCATGGCTATCCCGATCTGGGGCCACACCAGGTTAAACATAAAAAACTCGTCGCCCGCATTATGGAGTTCCAGGGTCGCGTTACCGCCAATGATGAGGCTGTCCTCGAAGAGTTGTTGCAGTTTCTGAAGAATTGGCTGGCTAGTCATATCCAGGGCACGGACAAGAAGTATGTCCCCTTCTTGACCGGAAAAGGAGTGAAATAAATTGCCTGAGTGTCTTGCCATCAATCGCAATCTGACGCTTGCCGCTGTGTTTCCCCGAGACCCACCCGACAAAACACTCCAACAGGCTCTCCGGGCGTATCACGCTGATTATCCTGGTAATCGTGTAGCGCCGGGGGATTCCTTCCGCAAACGCCCGGTGCTGGCGCAACCACTCCAGCTTCGCTTCCCCAAAACGCTGGATGTCCTTCCACCCCTCCGCCCCGGATAACATCGCCGTTACCGCAAGAAAAACCACATCCAGCAGCTCATGGCGAATATTGATGTCGGTACGGCCATCTTCCAGCGGATTGAAGTGTTCGATGAATGATATGGGGATCTCCGGGGGTTAGTGAGACTTTGGAGATCCGATCCGGGCAGGGGCATAAAATTCCTCGGGTACAAGCCTTTTTCTTCAAGAAAGTTTGATCCGGCCCTGAGCATACCCCGGAATCCGGGGTGAATTTTCCAACCCTGAAAAGGGCAAATGTACGTTAACCGGAAAAGAGCTGGTTCAGATTGGGTTGACACGTTCCGATGAATGGTTAATGGATAAGCTGGAAGATTCTGAGTTGGCTCAAATTGTGAGAGATAGGGCCGGAGAAAAAGAGCAAGCGATAGAAGTGGATCTTGATGACTTATAAAATCAAGTTCTTGCCGAGCGGGTTCTGGGGAGGGTTCTGGGGACACAGGGTTCTGGGGACATAATACTTAATTAACCTGAACTCGGGTTAAGCAATATTTCATCTAAAAACTGACACACAACTAAAAATCGCGCCATTCCGACATGATTTTAGCCGGAATCCAGTAGCTTGG
>JAJRUV010000066.1 GCA_024277595.1 Gammaproteobacteria bacterium | reverse complement strand
ATATTTGGAGCATCACTTTGAGCCACAGGTTGATGATAATTTCAGAACTGAAGACTAAACGGGTCTTTCGACCCGTATCCGGACTTTCAGTCCATAAGACTAACCCACCAGCTTTAGCTGGTGGTTGTTGAGTAAAAACCCGTGACCAGTGGTGGTCTCTCTTGTGGAATGCTGGCTATCGTGGCCTGTTGAATCAACTCTCCGCAGATGATTTGTCACGTTTTCGCGAGGAGCATCTGGCAGAGATTGACGCACACTTCACTGAGCAGGGGATTTTTCTGTGCGTGGAGACGCTCTACGGACTTGGATATACTCCGGCAGTTCAAACAGACTCATCCGAACGCCGACGGTGTGGCATCGGTGTTTCGGGGAGATGCCGGTTTTCGATACCGCGCGCTGGCGATGGTGGCGTTCCGTTTAAGCGCTGAAGTAGCCACCGGAAACTACGGTGCTGATTTCAGGGAGGAGATTATCGGCACGAGGTTTTTTTACCTTGTATTTTCGGATTAATCCGTGCCGTTTTTTTAGCGGAAGTTCCGGGCGTTACGATGTTGGTAACGTAACCCCGGTTTGCCCCTGATACTTGCCACCGCGGTCCTTGTACGAAGTTTCGCATACCTCGTCGGACTCGAAAAACAACACTTGCGCCACCCCTTCATTGGCGTAGATCTTCGCGGGCAGTGGCGTGGTGTTGGAGAACTCCAGGGTGATATGGCCTTCCCACTCCGGCTCCAGCGGGGTGACGTTGACAATGATGCCGCAGCGGGCGTAGGTGGATTTCCCCAGGCAGATAGTCAACACACTGCGGGGAATACGGAAATACTCCACCGTGCGTGCCAGAGCAAAGGAGTTGGGCGGGATGATGCAGACATCCCCCTTGAAATCCACGAAACTGCCAGCGTCAAACTCTTTCGGGTCCACGATGGCTGAGTTGATGTTGGTGAAGATCTTGAACTCGTTGGCGCAGCGGATATCGTAGCCATAGCTGGAGGTGCCATAGGAGATCACCCGGCCGGCATCGGTATCCCGCACCTGACGTGGTATGAACGGTTCAATCATGTTGTGTTGTTGCGCCATGCGGCGGATCCAGTGATCGGATTTGATGCTCATCTGCTTGTTTTCCTTGTTATTAACCCGGCAGCGATAGATATCGGGTTAATCACTGTTTTTCTACCACAATATTGGGAAATTTGTGACTGAAGTCCCTGGGCCGCAGCGAGAGTTGTGCCGCAGTATGGCGCGCCATGTCACGATAGACGGTGCTCAGGTGGCTATCGGGATCGGCAGCCAGGGTGGGGTTGCCGCTGTCCATCTGTTCACGGATGTTGATATCCAGTGGCAGCGATCCCAGTAGCGTGACACCGTGTTGTTCCGCCATCTGTTTGCCGCCCCCTTCACCAAAGATCGGTTCCTCATGGCCGCACTCTGTGCAGATATGGGTGCTCATATTTTCAACCACGCCGAGTACCGGCACGCTGACTTTCTCGAACATCTTTAGCCCCTTGCGTGCATCCAGCAGGGCGATATCCTGTGGTGTGGTGATGATGACGGCTCCGCTGACTGGCACCTTTTGTGCCAGGGTGAGTTGAACGTCACCGGTGCCGGGTGGCAGATCGATAATCAGGTAGTCGAGATCTTGCCAGTGGGTGTCATTGATGAGCTGCTGCAGTGCACTGGTCACCATCGGGCCGCGCCAGATCATCGGGGTTTCGTCATCGACCAGATAGCCGATGGAGATGGTCTGCAGGCCATGACTGACAATCGGTTCCATTGACTTGCCGTCCTTTGACTCCGGCTTTCCCGAAGCACCCATCATACGCGGCAGGCTGGGACCGTAGATGTCTGCATCCATAATCCCCACTGCTGCGCCTTCGGTCCGCAGGGCAAGCGCCAGGTTGACAGCGGTGGTGGATTTTCCGACCCCGCCTTTCCCGGATGCGACGGCAATCACGTTTTTTACCCCTTTGAGTGGTTCCACTCCCTTCTGTACCGCATGGCGGATGATGTGGGTGGTGATATCGATGACCAGGTTGGAAACACCTCCGATGGTGGTGATTCGTTGCCGCAGTTGCTGATCCAGCTCCTGCTGATAACCGGCAGCAGGGAAACCGAGCACAACTTTAATTTTTACCTCTCCGGCGGAGATGCTGATATCCTTGATGCACTTTGCGGAGAGCAGATCGGTTTCCAGCCAGGGATCGATATATTCGTTGATAGCGGATTCTACTTGTGCACGAGACAGATCACTCATTAAACTGCTCCAAAATTGGGTAACGGCCCGCTATTATGAGGTAAAAACCTGGTCATGAATATTCTGTTAGCCAATCCACGCGGATTCTGTGCCGGGGTCGATCGCGCCATCGAAATTGTGGAGCGTACCCTCGAACGGTTTGGTGCTCCCATCTACGTTCGCCATGAGGTAGTGCACAACCGCTTTGTGGTGGAGGGATTGCGCGCCAAGGGAGCGCGGTTTGTTCAGGATCTGGATGAGGTGCCGGATGATGCCATCGTGATTTTCAGTGCCCACGGTGTTTCCAAGGCAGTGCAGAACGAGGCCCGGCGCCGCAGTCTTAAGGTATTCGATGCCACCTGCCCGCTGGTTACCCGGGTACATCTCGAAGTTGAACGCTATGCCAGAGAGGGGCGTGAGTGCGTTCTGATTGGTCATGCAGGTCATCCCGAGGTGGAAGGTACCATGGGGCAGTATGACAGCTCGACCGGTGGCATTTATCTGGTGGAGGTTCCAGATGATGTTGAGCGCTTGCAAGTGCTCAATCCCGACAATCTGGCGTTGGTTACCCAGACTACGCTTTCTCTGGACGATACGAACGAGGTGATCGAGGTGTTGCGAGCGCGTTTTCCTAACATCTTGCAACCGAAAAAGGATGATATCTGCTACGCTACCCAGAACCGGCAGGATGCGGTCAAGGATCTGGCTCACCGCTGTGATCTGGTGCTGGTGGTCGGTTCTCCCAACAGCTCCAATTCCAACCGGTTGTGGGAAGTGGCGCAACGCAATGCTGCCTCGGCTTACCTGATTGACAATGCGGGGGAGATCCAGCGGCAGTGGCTGGATGGGAAAAACCGTATCGGTCTTACTGCGGGTGCTTCGGCACCGGAAGTACTGGTTCAGGAGGTGATTGTACAATTGAAAGAGTGGGGGGCAGAGTCGGTTGAAAATTTTATTACCCGTCCGGAAAAGGTGGTGTTCAAGCTGCCGCAGGGGTTACAGACTTAAAATGTCATATCGCCGCTGTAGTCAGAGAGAAACCGCTGGGTGTCTTCCTTCGATCTGGTGCACTGAACATCGTTGACCTGCGCTGTTGCCGGCCCCTGCCACAGCCACTCCTGCAAGGCTTGCAACTGCGCTGGTTTTCCGCAGGCAACTACCTCCACAGTGCCATCCGGCCGGTTGCGCACGCTGCCGCGCAGCCCCAGCTCAATTGCCTTTGCCCGGGTGGTGGCGCGGAAAAAAACTCCCTGCACCCGCCCTTTGACGATACAGCGGAGAGATGATGCCGCCATGTTACTTGTTGTAGTTACGGATAAACTTTTCTATCGCCTTGCCAGTGATTAGCCCTGCCTGTTGTGCCACTATTTCGCCTGTGGGGGAGACCAGGTAAGTGGTGGGCAGGCCCGGAATCGGACCGAGTACATTAGCTGATCCAGGGTCAACCTTCAGAATCGGGTAGTTGATGGCATATTTAGTGGCAAATTTTTGCAGCCGTTCGGTGCTGATTTGTTCGTATGCCACCCCCAGTACAACGGCTTTGCCGTCTTTGTTTCGGTCATGAAACTCGATCAGATCAGGGATTTCGGCGCGGCAGGGAGGGCACCAGGTTGCCCAGTAGTTCACCACCACCCATTTGCCGCGGTAATCGGATAGCCGATAGGTCTTGCCATCGATACCCGGGAGGCTGAAATCATTGGTTGCACCGGCCTGGCTGCAGAGAAGCAACATGGCCGACAGAAACATCATTACTTTCGTCAAAGGATTCTCCGCTTATTAGTGCTTGTTGCCATCGGCTGCATGAGACAGATAGAGAGCCAGCCCAATCAGCGCAATGCCGCCGGCAAGCATCAACAGATCCAGCGCAGTAGAAAATTTCATGCTGATAGCATATTCAAAGAAACGTACAATCAGGATCATCAGGATAACCTTGGACAGCCGGTTTTTCAGGTCATCCAGGTTGTTGATCAGTAACACGTTGGAAGAGGTTTCCGAATCCTTTGCCATATCGATCTTGCTGATGAAAAGCTCATACAGGCCCAAAGCAAAAATCAGTAGCACTGTTGCCAGCAGATAGCCATCCACGATTTCAACTACATGGGTGATGATTGAGGCGCGAAGGGCGCTCCGTTCTGCCCCCTCCAGGCCAGGCTGGGCATACTCCAGCGCATGGTATATAGTATAGAACGCATCGATAGTAGCAATATAGAATACGGTAAACGCAATAAACAGACTGGAAATTACCGCAATCAGTACCACAAAGCGGCTATTCCACAGCAAATTCTCGAAAGTGATTTCCAGTTTCTTCATTGTTAACTCTTGCGACAAACCAGCAACAGGCCGGGTTCAGTTCTCCGGTTGTTTTTCATCAAGTTGCTTTGTTGATGACGCATGACGTGCTTTTAGCGCCATCTCCTTGGCGGCCAGGGCGCTTTGTCTGGCCCTGTGGTAATTTTTCATCTCGAGCAGCTGTGTTGCTTGCTCCAGCAGGCGCTCGGCTTCATCAAGACTGGTCGGTGCATAGTGCTTGGCATTGGCCTCACGGGCCGCCTGTACCGCTTGCCGCGCATCACTCATCTCTTGCACTGGCAGTATGCTGGCGCAACCTGCATTGATCAGCAGCAGTATGATTACGAGATAATTTTTCCCAAATGCAATTAGTGCTTTTAGCATCTCACATAGTCCGCCTGTTGTTTTTTTATTTACCCTTGGAGTTTAGTATAATTATAGAAAAATCAACGAAAAAGAGTGTCTGCCTGTGCGCTGCAAGCTAACATTGCCCCCGGGGGGTGTCAAGGTGAACGGCTCTGCCTGATGTTATTAACCCAGCATATATTGTTGGCGGGTTAACAGAATGAATCGGTCGACAATTTGCTGAGGAGAATAGTTATGGCTGAGATTCTGGTGCTTTATTACAGCCACCGTGGTGCGACCACCGAGATGGCCCGCTATATTGCCCGCGGGGTCGGGGAGATATCGGGGATGCAGGCCCGTCTGCGAACGGTGGCTCCGGTTTCCACAGAGTGCGAGGTGATCGCGGACGATATACCCGAGTCGGGTTCGCCCTACGTTCAGCAGCAGGATCTACAGGAGTGTGCCGGGTTAGCGCTGGGTAGTCCTACCCGTTTTGGCAACATGGCGGCGGCAATGAAATACTTTTTGGATGGCACCGCCCCGCTGTGGTTGTCGGGGGCGCTGGCGGGTAAACCGGGTGCGGTGTTCACCTCCACCTCCAGTATGCACGGTGGTCAGGAGAGTACGCTGCTATCGATGATGCTGCCGCTGCTCCACCACGGAATGCTGATTGTCGGTCTGCCCTACAGCGAGACCGATCTGCTGCATACCCGCAGTGGCGGCACACCCTATGGCGCCAGCCACCTGGCAGGGGTCGATAGTGATCTGCCGCTGAGTGAGGAGGAGCAGCGGCTGTGCTTGGCGCTGGGGCGGCGGTTGGCACAAACGGCGCACACGTTGCTGAAACAAGCCCCTGTTAGTGTTAGTTGAGCCTAGTAGCCTATCAATCAGATAATTTAGGATAAAGACGCTTCAGCTTGATGCGGGCGTCCTCGGTAGTAAAGCGCCAGTCTGCAGGCCACGTCTTCTGGTTGCGATCCTCCACCCAGGCTGCTATTTCTGTTGTGACTGTCT
>JAJRUV010000065.1 GCA_024277595.1 Gammaproteobacteria bacterium | reverse complement strand
TCACAACAGAAATAGCAGCCTGGGTGGAGGATCGCAACCAGAAGACGTGGCCTGCAGACTGGCGCTTTACTACCGAGGACGCCCGCATCAAGCTGAAGCGTCTTTATCCTAAATTATATGATTGATAGACTCCTAGTCCCTCTACTATCCCGGCGCACTCTCTGTCATTCCCGCGAAGGCGGGAATCCAGGTCTGAACACCAAAGCCTGAGCTGATAAAGCGCCCCCACGGGTTTTTTATCCGCAGCCTTCAGCTGGATGCATTTACTATACTCAAACCACCTGGACATGCAGTTTTTTGAGTCCGTCTGAAACCACAATACCGCGTTGCAATTTTTGAAAAGGGCGAGCCATTCTCTGCAAATTTCGCCTTGCCTTGCGATTTCAGTCAGACTCAAAAATCCCGCACTTCCAGGTAGTTTGGGTATATGCGACTGGAGTCTCGGTCATAACACAGTGGAAGCTGTTTTTTTGCCATTTTGAATACCGAAACTTGGGTTAATCGTTGCTTGCATCCGCTATGCGGCGCAAATTCGTGATTGCTCTCCCGCCAGCTGCAGCCTCCCGGCTTTAGCGCAGCTTGAATTTGATCGGCATCCGCATCTGGACAGAAACCGGCTTGCCATTGACGTTGCCGGGGGCGAAGGTTGAAGCGCGGATGGCATTGATAGCGGCTTGATCGAAATCAGTACCGGCTGATTGCAGCAGTTTGATGTTACGGGGTTTACCCTTTGCATCTATATACACTTCCAGCTTCACCGTTGCTTCTCTGCCCTGGTGGCGCAGGGACGCGGGATAGACCGGTTTTTCTTTATGGATAAAACGAGGTAATTCGGTAAGCCTGTAAACCGGAACCGGCTCCGCTAACCGCTTGCGCTGGTTCTGTGCCCTTTGTTGTCTTTGCCGTATTTTTTGTTTTTGTCCTGTGTCAACAGGCGCTGCTTGCGGTTGTTTCAGTGTCACGGTCTTTCCGGTTTCTGCTCTGGGCGCTTGCTTTTTGATAACGGGTTGTTTAATAACCGGCTTGGGTTGCGGCGCTGTTTTGACCGGATTTTTTTTCGGTGTTTCCGATTGTTGCCTGGCTGTATCCGGTTTTCCCTGAAGGATGACGGGTGCTGCCGGCACTTTTTCCGGTGCAAAGCCGATGGTAAGCCTGGTCGGGGAAGGCGGTGTCAACAGAAGCTCTTTTTCTCCCAGCCCGATCAGAACTGCAAACAGGGGCAGGCTTATGGCGGATCCCGCCAGGATGGCGATGGGCCATGATGCGTCGAATTTCGTCAATCCCTGTTTTTTTAACAGGGGTTGAAAGAAAGCCAACAGGGTTTGAAAAAGAGTTATCCGCGTGGGTGATTGTTTTTTACTCTGGCGGATAGAGCCAAATGTCGGTGGTTCCACCGCCTCTTTCTTGTCACTATCCAGATTTACCAGATATTTTATGGAGGTAAAACTCAGCATTTTCTCGCTGCTCCAATTACCTGGAACCAGCAGCGCTTGGGGGGGCAGCCATGTCGGTTACGATACCTATCTGCTGTGCTCCCCCCTGTTTGCAGGCATCCATAATCCGGATGAGAGCTTCGGTTGCCGCACGGCGATCCACCTCCAGTAACACGCTGCTGTCGGGCGCGTCAGCCAGCCGTTGCTGTACCAGTTTTGTTGCACTGGCAGCGGTTATTCTGTTGTTCCGGTGGAAAATTGTACCGTGTTCATCGACGATAAAATGCAGTTGCTTGTCGGGCAGTGACTCTGCAGTGGTGGAGCTGGGCCGCTCGATTATCAGACCTTGATTGTCAGGAAAAATGGTGGTTACCATAAAAAATATCAACAGCAGAAACACCACATCTATCAGTGGCGCCATGGTGATTTCGGGTTTTCCCGCCTGTAACTCCGGGAGTTTGATGGGCGAGGGTTCGTGTAACTCGATCATCCTGAATTCCTTACTGTTCCGCCTGCTCGTCTACCGGACAGGAACAGCCCGGGACAAACGCCACAATTGCTCGCGGCAACAAGCTAACCATGCCGATTGTATAGCATCAGCATACTCTGTTCTGTGACTGCCATCAGAAATCCCAGCCGTCGCACCAGCAGATGATGGATAAAGATCACCGG
The DNA here is from genome assembly GCA_024277595.1 of Gammaproteobacteria bacterium. Lineage (GTDB taxonomy): Bacteria > Pseudomonadota > Gammaproteobacteria > Thiohalospirales > Thiohalospiraceae > DRMK01. Next base: position 7,087 of record JAJRUV010000065.1, on the reverse strand, counting down.
AATGGCGCAAATCAGTCCGCTGGCGGTAGTCAGCAGGGCTTGCGAGATACCGTGAGCCATCTGCATGGGATCACCGGTTCCGTGTCTGGCGATGACCTCGAATACCTCGATCATTCCGATTACTGTTCCCAGCAGGCCCAACATGGGCAGCAGTGAGCCGATGATGGCGATGGTCGGCAGTGTCCCCTCCAGTTTGGGCATGAGTTCTGTCAACTGGATATTCAGCTGCCTGGCCAGATCGGAGCGGGTATGGATCTCTTTCCAGTTTAGCCGGTGCAACAGAATGCCGATTGGGCTGCCTTTGCGCCTTTTGGGACTCCGTGGTTGATAAGAGGGATCATTTTCCAGACCCTGCTGATCATGCAGTGCCTGTTTTATCCAGAGCTGTATCTGTATTGCGCGTTCTGCCAGCATGATAAAGGCTATCCATGCAGTCAAAAATATGATCCACATGATGGGGCCGCCACGCTCCATCAAGGTTAAAGAACCATCTATCATATATAACCCCTGTTTTTCCCGCTGACAAGGTAACTGTTCATAAAATCGGTTACTCTTTGCTTAGAACGTTGCGGTTATCCCGAAGAAAGGCATGAACGGCAGTCCGGTAACCTTTTTGGGGCGGTTGTAATTTTGATAACTGTTGCCAAAATCGTAGCGAATGACGTTTTCATGCCGGGTAATATTCTGCAGTTCAAGATAGAGGTTCAGCGTCCAGTTATTTATCGGTATGTTACGATCGACGCGCAAGTCAAGACTGAAATAGGAGGGAAGCCGTGCGCTGTTCAGTTTTCCATAAACAGGCTGCCAGCGCTGTTTTCCGTCCGCTAGTGCTTCTTGAGTGCGGCCGGTTACCGGGGTATAGGGTTTGCCGGAGGAGGCCTGGAGCTTGATACCCCAGTTCCATTTGTCGGCCAATCCGGGCATCGGCTGCTTCCAGACCAGGGTCAGGGTGTGTGTCTGGTCACCGGATGAGGGGTATTTTTCGCCCGTCAGCCGGTTGGTGCGGGTCGATTCCCCCCGGGAATAACTCAGCCAACCCATTTTCCGCCCCTGCTGCTGGCGTTTGATCAACAGATCAAATCCGTAGGCTTCTCCGGTGCTTTTGTTCGCATAGTTTTTCCCTGGTTCCGCATCCGGTACTCTGATGACAAGATGTTTCATTGGCTTGTGGTAGGCTTCCATCTGCACGGACCATAGTGAAGTCGCCTGGTACTGGATCCCGAGAATGCGATGCTCCGCCTCGGTAAAGCGGAGTTTCGGCGTACCGAACCCTTCTATCAGTTTTTCACCACTGGGCATCTGAAAATAACGCCCCCAGCTTGCGGTGAACAGAATCTTGTCGTTGAGCCGGTATTCGGAACCTATACGGGGCGCCAGTCCTGACATGCCGACCTCCGCCGTACCTTCCAGCTGGCTGTAACGCAGTCCCAGGGTGGTGTTGAAACGGGAGTTCCAGCTATTGCGCTGCTTGATGAACAGGGCGCGGGTGTTGGCATACAGGGTCGAGGACTCCCGGTATTTTTTCGATCCGGTAAAGTCATAGAACGGTTCGTCCTCTGCGGGTGGAACCGAAATATAGAGATCAACGGGTGCTTCGACATAAGTGAGTTCCATCCCGCCGGTAATGGTTTTTTTGCCTCCGCCCTGCCAGGAGAGTTCCGGTTGCAGGCGTGTTGTGCGTATCGTGCTGTTGGCAAAAAAGGGAAGACCGGTATCTGTATCTGTCCCGAGGGATATATTGTCACGTTGTTCCCCTTGCGACAGTGCCAGATGGCTGCTCCAGCGGGTTCCCCACTGCTGCTGCCAGGTGAGTCCCAGGGTTTGGTAAGAACTGTCCTGACTCAGCTCGCCGACCAGTTCAGGATCGGAGCTTGCCGCAGTCTTGTTATCCAGTTTGAGTTCGTCACCTGCCGAGAAATACTGTACGTCTATCGTGCCGCTGGAAAGCTCGTGACGCCACAGAGCCTGGGCATCGTAGAAACGGGGAACAGTGATCACCTGGTCATCGTTATCATCCGCATTTCCAAGCGCGGAATTGAAGCCGTCAGGTGATGTGAGCAAGTCGATATAGCTGCGCCGTGCCGCGAGATAAAAACTGTCGCTGCCGTTGGCCGGGCCAATCGGCCCTTCAATGAGAAACGATGATTCAAAGGTGCCGATATTGTAGCGCTGGTGAAACCGGTCTTTTTTTGGCGGTCGCAGGCGGATATCCAGCATGCCCCCCAGCCGATCCATATATTCTACTGAATATCCCCCGAGAAACAGGTTGAAATCCTTAACCAGAGCCGGATTAAGGGTTGAGCGTAACCCTCCCCAATGATAAAGGTATCCAACCGGCAGGGTGTTGATCCACACCCCATTGTCTTCCGGGCTGCTGCCACGGATGTATATCATCCCACTGTTTCCGTTGACGGGAACCACTCCCGGCAGGGACTGGATGACCTTCAATGCGTCACCCTGGCTTCCGGGGGCGCTGGTTATCTCTTCGTTTGTCAGGGTGATTTTTGATGCTTTTTCCGGAATGTAGTCAGCAACCACTTCCAGCCCCTCGCTTTCAACAACCAGTGGGGTAAGCAGAATCTTCACGCTGTTTTTTTTGGGATTGAGCGGAAACCTGACGGCAGCATAACCCGGCGCCAGAATCTTGAGCTGGACAGGGTATTTGACCCCCTTGAACAACACCTTTCCCTGTGCATTGGTGGTGTCATGTTGAGCGGAGTCGCGGCCAAGCACCACGGTGGCATCCTCTACCGGCTCATCGGTTATTTTGTTGACGAGAATGATGGTGAGGGTTGCCGCCACTACTGGCTGTGGGATAAAAACGAGTGCAGCCACTACTGTCAGAAAAAGCATTGCCCCCTGTAACCCGTTGGATATAATCATATTTTTGCCATTTCAGGCAGGTTAAGCAGTTTTTCTTGCCGACCTGTGAGATGAATAACAGGTTTCACAGGAATAAATCTGGTGCTCCGCCAAGGTGATAAATCAGGATTTAGCTTTCAAGTATAACAAACAGTTGCAGACGTGAGGGTTGTCGTATCAATACCATCAAAAAAACCCCGCTTGCGCGGGGTTATTGTTCCATGCGTTGATTGGTGCTTGTCTAGGCAATACTGGCGTGTACCTGGTTACTCATCACCACCAAACGCCCCCAGCAGATGAAGCAGACTGGTAAACAGATTGAAGATGGAAACAAACAAGGTGATAGTTGCCAGAATATAATTAGTCTCCCCGCCATTTACTATCGCGCTGGTTTGGTACAGAATCAGCCCCGACATCAGCAGTACAAACATGGCGGAAACCGCCAGCGACAACCCCGGCATCGAGAAGAAGAAGGCTGCCAGACCAGCCAGAAATGCCACCAGAATCCCCACCATCAGGAAGCCGCCCATGAAGCTGAAATCCTTGCGGGTCGTTATCGCATAGGCGGATAGGGCAAGGAAAATAACTGCAGTACCTGCCATTGCCGTTGCGACCAGCTGGCCGCCGTTTGGCAGACCGAGGTAGGCGTTGATGAGAGGGCCGAGCGTCAGACCCATAAATCCCGTCAGGGCGAAGACGAAGACCAGCCCCAACGCGCTGTTACTGAACTTTGTGGTTAAAAACAGCAGCCCGAAAAATCCACCCAGCGTAACGAGAATCCCCATGGGAGGCAGATTCATTACTACGGACACCCCCGCTGTCAATGCGCTGAACAGCAGCGTCATGGACAACAGCATATAAGTATTGCGGATCAGTTTGTTGGACGCCAGAACCCCTTCGCGACGGGTTGTGGCTACGGATTGGTTGGTTATCATCTATTCCTCCTAGTTACGGAATCACAGCTAGATAAGACAATCTTCACTGTGTTTGGTTCAAGCATACTGAAACGAAAGCAAATAGCAAGGGCGTATGCTGCACATGTGATCACATTTATTCAATATCTTCCTGAATATCGGCAGATCCGGCCGGATTTCAAGTTGCTTGCTGCCGGGTTAACAATATCGTCGCGGGAGTGCTGGCATTTTTGCTCCTGTTTAGGTAGCCTTGTGCATCGCATTGGAGGGTTGGCTGAGCGGTTGAAAGCACCGGTCTTGAAAACCGGCATGGGTTCACGCCCATCCAGGGTTCGAATCCCTGACCCTCCGCCATTTTCTTGCCAGAAATCAATAATCCCGATGAATAGCCATCATGATGATATTCGCGCTGTAATGTGGCGGAATGACAAGCTGTATCTGCTGGATCAGCGCCTGCTGCCGCATCAACAGAAGTTTCTTGCCTTTGAAAAGACCGCCGCGGTTGCCGATGCCATCCGTGACATGGTGGTGCGCGGGGCACCTGCTATCGGAGTGACGGCTGCGTATGGCGTGGTGCTGGCTGCTCGTGGCGTTTATGCAACCGGGCCTTCTGCGTGGCGGCAGGCGATTGAAACCGAGCTTGCCCTGCTTGCCGCAGCCCGCCCGACAGCGGTCAATTTGTGCTGGGCGCTGGAGCGTATGAAACGGGTCATGGAGGATGTGCAGGGCGATCCGGAGCCGATACTGTTGCAGGAGGCGAAACTTCTCCATGAAGAGGATATTCAGGCCAATCGTCGCATGGGAGAACTAGGTGCTGCGTTGATCGAGCGGCCATGTTCGGTGCTGACCCATTGCAATACCGGCTCACTGGCTACAGGCGGCTATGGCACGGCGCTGGGAGTGATTCGCAGCGCTTTTGCCGTTGGCCGGGTCGAGGGAGTATTTGCAGACGAGACCCGCCCCTGGTTGCAGGGGGCGCGCCTTACCGCCTGGGAACTGGTACAGGATCAGATCCCCGTCACATTACTGGCCGATGGCGCCGCCGCCTGGTTGATGAGCCGGGGCAAGATTGACTGGGTTATCGTTGGCGCTGATCGTATTGCCGCCAACGGTGATGCTGCAAACAAGATCGGCACCTATAGCGCTGCTGTAAATGCCCGTTACCACGGGGTAAAGTTGATGGTGGTGGCGCCGCTGTCGACGATTGATCGCTCAACCCCGGATGGCAAGGCAATTCCGATAGAGCAGCGGCCGGCGATCGAGGTGCTCTCGCTGGCGGGCCAACCCGTCGCTGCGGAAGGCGCCGCAGCCTGGAACCCCTCTTTTGACGTGACACCGGCGGAGTTAATCGATGCTATAGTTACGGAGAAGGGGGTAGTGTTGAAGCCTGATGCTGCCCGTGTGGCGGCTCTGTTCGATGCTGCTTGATCTCTCGAGAGGTTGTTGGACTCTGGGTGAATTGTCTGTGGAAGCGGGAGAGCGGCTCCAGATATTCCACTCCCTCGCTGTACCCCCCCCCAAAAACCGGCAGCCTCCCGGCCAACAAGAGAGGGTTGTTTTGATGACTAAAAATGAAGAAGCGGTTTCCAGTTTTTGCGACGGGTTTCTTTGCTCCCAGGCTATCTTGTCGGTCTATGGGGAGGAGGAGGGGCTGGAGCGCGAGCTGGCGTTGAAACTTGCAACGGGTCTGGGTGGCGGGATGGGCCGGACGGCGCATACCTGCGGTGCGGTTACCGGCGCTATTCTGGTCATCGGCCTGAAGAAAGGCCCGGTTTCGGTGAATGACGTCGCGGCAAAAGAGGAAACCTACTATCTGGTGAGAGAGTTACTCAACCGCTTTGAAGAAGACAATGGCTCAGTGGTTTGCCGTGAGTTGCTGGAGTGTGATATCGGTACGCCAGACGGGTATCGGCAGGCTTGTGAGGAAAAGTTGTTTGATAAAATATGTCCCCGTCTGGTGGACAGTGCGGTTGAAATACTGGAGGAGATGAAAAAATAGCGGTGATTCAGTGTGAATCGTGCTGGCAGTTCGGGCACAGGTAGGTGGGTTGTCCTCCCTGGATAGTACGCACAATGGTTGTTCCACAGCAATAACAAGGTTTGTTTTTCCGGCGGAATACCCGGAACCGGGCTTCCTCAAACGTTGCGCCATCCTGAATCATCTGTTTGGCATGGCGAAAGTCGTTGGTTATGCCCCCGGTTTCATACGATTGTCGCGGCAGAGCCAGAATGGAGGCGGCAAGCCGTTCTGTTTGGCGGCTGTCGAGCTGCCCCGGTTGCCGGGCAGGGGAGAGCCCGTTGATAAAAAGAATTTCGCAGCGCAGATAGTTGCCCAGTCCGGCGACAAAGGACTGATCGGTAAGCAAGTTGCCGAGCCGTCGGCCGCAAAAGCGCTTTCCCTGCAGTCGGTCGATGATCATTGGCACATCTGTTTCCGGAGCAAGAATATCCGGCCCCAGTTTGTTTATGAATGGATGGGCGCCAATCTCATCATCCCTCAGAACAGAAATATCCGAGGCGCTGTAAAGCAGGGCGGCATGGTCGCTGTTCTCAATTGCCAACCGCAATTGCCGCTTGATGCATGGACGTTCACCTGCCTTGCAGCAATACCAGCGACCGTAAAGCTGATTATGGGTGTAGATATTCAGGCCGTTGCTGAACCGGGTCAGCATGGCTTTGCCGAACGTGTCTACAGTGCAGACGATGCTTCCTGTCAATAGTTGCTCAAAATGTCTGAGGTGATCAAAGGCGAAAAACAGCTGTTCCACCTTTTTTCCCTTGATGGCAGTGGCTACCTGTTCCGCTGCTCGCCGAATTTCCGGACCTTCCGGCATTGCTTTGCATCCATTTTACGTAACCGACTGACTATAATGCTAATTATTGATATTGGCAAGCAGGCAGATAAGCGAAGCACTATCCGCTATTCTATAGCGAACAATGAATGGTGCTTCGCTTGTCTCATCTGCCCGATCCTGTCTGTTGCACCCGTGAGGTTATTATTTCCCGGTACGGAGTGTTTTGCTCGGGAAGTTCCCGATATTTTTTTAACAGGCTGTTGAAAAACCCTCATGCGGCACAATCCGGCTCAAAATGCTCATTTACTCCGTGTAAACTGCGCTTTTTCGCCGGATTCCGCCTTGTCTCGCACTCGCCCGAGGCTTTTTCAACAGCCTAGTACTCCGTCAAGGTGATAAATCAGGATACAGCGTTCCTGTGGTGTTTCGCAGCAAGGCGCAGTGTGCAGGCAATGGCTGTCGCCCTTGTCAAACACTGCAACGCCGCAGCGGGACACCACAGGAGCGCCCGAAGGG
>JAJRUV010000064.1 GCA_024277595.1 Gammaproteobacteria bacterium | reverse complement strand
GATACTGAATCTTGTAAACCGTGTGACTACCGTAGCGATATTCCATACCTTACCACCTTCAATAGTGCCAGCGGCCAGTATCGCAGATAAATCTGACCGCCTAAAGGCGGTGGTTTTAACCTTTAATCGAGACGAATAAATTGTGCATTTTTCAGGCGATTCTGGTACGCCTTATGTTCTCTGTAATCCGGTTAATGATTCAATGATGGCCTGATCTCTGGCTCTGACGATTGTTAAAACCGAGGAGGTTATTGGCGGATGAGCAGAGTCATTGCTTTTTTCTTATAACCCTTTGACTACCACGATTCTTTTCTTATCCCTCTGTATCGATTTACCTGCTCCATCCCTGGAGCGGTCTCCTGAAAGGAGGGGGAGGAAAATCTGCGGATGATATTTATCCGCAGGCAAGTAGCTGAATCGTTGTTACGTCAGTGCTGTTCGGCCCCGTTACAGCGGAACCGGATGCCAGCATCAGGACGCCTTGTTACGGGTTAGCAGGACACTTTTCTCGCCGATTGTTGCAAGCAGTTCGTTATACGCTTTGGCGAAAGCGGCAACGCCTTCTTCTTCCAGGCGTTTGGTGATGGCTGCTATATCAATGTCAAATTCGGCTACCTGGTTAAGTATCTCTTCTGCACAATCGATTTCATTCAGCAGGGTAGCCTCTGCCCTCCCATGATCTTTGAATGCCTTGTAGGTGGCTGGCGGGACGGTATTGACCGTATTTGGCCCAATCAGTGATTCAACATAAAGCACATCGCTGTATTGAGGGTTTTTTGACCCGGTGCTGGCCCAAAGCAGGCGTTGTTTCAGTGCTCCGGCCTTGTGCAGCTCGCCAAAACCGGTTTCGGAAAACAGTTTTTGATAACGCAGATAGGCGATTTTGGCGTTGGCAATGGCTATCTTGCCGGCTAGTGAGTCGAGTTTGGCTTGTTCCTGGCTGTTTGCTCCGGCTGACCGCTCCGCCAATGCTTTGTCAGCAGCGGCATCAACGCGGCTGACAAAGAAGCTGGCCACAGAGGCGATTCTACTGATATCTGCGCCGTTTTCATGGCGTTTTCTGATGCCTCTGATATAGGCCTCGGCAACTTCCTCATAACGTGCTACGGAGAACAGCAGCGTGGCGTTGACATTGATTCCAGAAGCGATTAGTTCCTCAATGGCAGGAATGCCCGCCTTGGTGGCCGGGATTTTAATCATTACATTTGGGCGGCCAATGCGTGCAAACAGCTCCTTCCCTTCTGCGATGCTGCCATCGGTGTCATAAGCGAGAAGAGGGGAAACCTCAATGCTGACCATGCCGTCCTCACCCTGGGTGCGGTCATAAACAGGACGCAGGATATCAGCTGTTTCCTGAATGTCTTCAATCGCCAGAGAGACAAATTGTTGTTCATAGGATTGACCGGGAAACTCACGGCATAAATGAGCCAGTGAATCATCATAGTCATTGCTTTCAGCAATGGCCTTTTGGAAAATGGCAGGGTTGGTGGTGATGCCGCGCAGATCATCTTCCTCAATCAACCGGTTTAACTCACCGGAACGCAGCATGCTGCGCTGGATGTTGTCATACCAAATGCTTTGACCCAAAGAGGGCAGGGCTTTAATGGGGTTGTTTTTCATTGTCTGTCATACTCCGGTTGTGTGGTACCAATGTTCTGCTGCGTATGTTCTTTGATATCGGTAAATAAATTTGGTTCTTTAATGTTTTTTAACAAACTGGAGAAGGCAGTACGGTGATTTATTAGGTAAAAATTTTTTCCGGGGTATTTTGAATGGCGATGCGGAATCCTCGTTGGATTAGCGAGGGATATATAAGCCGGGTGGCGCGCACCACCCGGAAAAGATGACAGAAACGATTATTTATGGCCGATAGGCGTTGGCAATGTCGCCGTCAGATCCAGTTGCGGATCCAGTTTCTGGCAAACCTCGGCTGCCTTCCACATCCAGTTATCCATCTGTTCGGTCAGTTGGTTGAAACCGGACTCATCGAATGAGTCGCCCTTTAGCGCCTCCAGTTTTCTGATGATTTGGGTCAATTCTTCGCCCGGCTTTGCTGTCTCTGGCGAATCTCTCTGCAACCGGGCAGCGATCTCCGTCAGTGCATCGGACTGTGACTGGTTGGCAAGAAATTGCAGCGACCTGCCCAGCAGGCGCAGCATCTGCTCGGCACACTCGATGGCTTCATCATATTTTCGTTGCATTACAAAGGCGATACGGTAGTTGCGCTCGTGGGCCGCCTCGGCAAAGTTGGAGGCAACAATGCCCTGATCTGCTCCGGCACATTCGCCGCCACCGAACTGCTCAACGCGGAACTGTTCATTTTCGCCATGATCCCGCGCCAGAAAATCCAGATCATCGGTGGTGATCTCTTTCAGATCACTTAGCAGATTGGCAAAAAAGTCTGCACCGTTTCTCCGGCTCCAAGTGAAGAAGTTATCATTTTGGTTGCGTTCACGATCATAGGTCTGATGCATTCGCCGTACGGCGGTTCCAATCAACATGGCAGGTACGGTCGGCCCTTTGATACCCAGCGCGCCATCACCGCAGCCGCTACCGCCAAAATAGATCTGGTAGTGGGGGATCAAACGCCCCTGGATACGTTTTCCCTCGCCATAGATGCCGATATCACCGGTTTCCGGCTGGGCACAGCCGTTGTGACAACCACTGACGCGCAGCCGCAGATCGTGGCTGCCACCATTCAGTTTGGGCACGGCCTGTTTGGATGCGGTAATGCCAAGACGGCAGGTTGAGGTGCCCGGGCAGGATACGATATTGTCTCCCGACTCTGGCTCACTCAGATCAATCGTTGTCAGCAGGGCGCGAAACTCTTTGATGCTGTTGTTGCTGACGCCGGTTAGCAACAGGTTCTGTTCCTGAGCGCAGCGGATGTCCTTGATGCCCAACTCAGCGGCAAACTGTGCGATACCGCGCAACTGCGCGATGCTCAGTTCGCCCAGTGGCACGCTGACGGGAAAAACGAAACGACCGGCTTGTTTCTGCTCCAGTACCGTTCTCAGATTGACTTCCGGCGCCGGGATGTTGCCACTACCCGGTTGTGACCAGTTGCCGGTTGGGATGGTTTCGTTCTCAAATGCGGCACGGGTGCGGGACAGCTCTTCCCGGTATTTCCCCAGAAAGCCCTCTTCTCCGAATCGCTCAACCAGAAATTTGAGCCGTGACCTGGCGCGGCGTTTTCGATCAGAATAGCGATTATGCAGTGCGATCACTGCCTCTATTGTTGGCAGCAGTTCGCTCTCTTCGAGAAACTCTTCTAGCACAATGGCATGGCGCGGCTTGTGCCCCAGTCCGCCTCCGGCAACAACCTTGAAACCGGCGCGGTTCCCGTTTCTGGTAGCGATAACGCCGATATCATTGATCATCCCCTGGGCACAATCCTGTTCACAGCCAGAGAAACTGAATTTGAATTTGCGTGGCATGGCCTGGGTGAGCGGATTACGCAGAAAGCGGCGCAACGCGGCCTGCACGAAGGGTTCAACATCCACATGCTCTTTGGGGCAGGTTCCGGCCAGGTGGCATTTGGTGATGTTGCGTACTGTGTTCCCGCAGGCTTCGCGGGTGGTCAGTCCCGCTTCTCCCAGCTTGCGCATCACCTTGCCGGTTTCGGCAACCGGTACAAAATGCAGTTGAATATCCTGGCGGGTGGTTATTTCGGCCTTGTCGTGTTGTGAATGATATTCCACTATATCCGCGATGGCGGCAAGCTGTGGTGGGGCAAGCTGTCCGCCGGGGAGCTTGATACGAACCATATGCAGCCCCGGCTGGCGCTGTCCGTAGATGCCATGCTGCAGGCGGAAGGCCATAAAGCGATCAGCATCCATGCTGCCATCCAGAAAGGATTGCAAGCCCGATTCGTAACGTTCTATCTCTTCAAAATCAACTACCGTACTGGTACTGGATAGTGTCATACACAAACTCCGGAAAACGAAAAATCAGCGGGGTGCTGCTGGGATTATCCTTGTAACGGACAATTATACTACAAAGGAAACTATTCACCATGAAGGAGACAAACAGAGCATCTGAATGTTCCCACTGTCGGTAGCAGAGGGGTTAACAATCGTCGTTCGTAGCGAGATTCTGGCCATTTTCCGCGCTGGTGGCGTTGGTCACCCTCGCACGTCCAGTACAATGCGGTTCGTCGCAATAGAATGACCATGAAGAAGCCTTGTCAGCACGAAAAATCACTCGGAATCTTGCTCACTCAGGTAATTTTGTTAACAGCCTCGAACAGATTTGTTGCCGTAATGAGATTGTACATAGTCATCTACCATTTGTTGAAACTCGGTGGCAATGGAGTCCCCCTTCAGCGTGATGCTTTTCTCCCCGTTGATATAAACCGGAGCCACCGGTGTCTCACCAGTACCCGGCAGGCTGATGCCGATATCGGCGTGCTTGCTCTCTCCCGGCCCGTTGACCACACAGCCCATCACCGCCACATTCATCTTCTCAACGCCGGGGTAGCGGGTGCGCCAAATGGGCATCTGTTTGTGAATATGCTGCTGGATATCACCGGCCAGTTGTTGAAAGAAGGTGCTGGTGGTGCGGCCGCAGCCGGGGCAGGCAACAACCATCGGGGTAAAGGCGCGCAGCCCCAGGCTCTGCAGGATCTCCTGGGCGACGGTTACCTCTTTGGTGCGACAGCCCCCGGGCTTCGGGGTGAGGGAGATGCGAATGGTGTCGCCGATCCCTTCTTGCAGCAGGATGGCTAGCGCTGCTGTCGAGGCGACGATACCCTTGGAACCCATTCCTGCCTCGGTCAGCCCTAGGTGCAGGGGATAGTCGCAGCGGCTGGCCAGTTCGCGGTAGATGCTGATTAGGTCCTGTACGCCGCTCATCTTGCAGGAGAGGATGATCTTGTCATGAGCCAGACTCAACTGCTCAGCCTTGGCGGCGCTCTCCAGCGCGGACTGAATCAGTGCTTCGTGCATAATTTCCGTCGGTTGTTTCGGCTCGATGAGTCGGGCGTTCTGATCCATCAGGCGGCTCAACATCTCCTGATCCAGGCTGCCCCAGTTGACCCCGATGCGTACCGGTTTGTCATATTTGCAGGCGATTTTGATCATGGCGGCAAACTGTTCATCACCCCTTTGGCCGCGCCCCACGTTGCCAGGATTGATGCGGTATTTTGCCAGCGCTGCGGCGCACTCCGGATAATCGGTCAACAGCTTGTGACCGTTGAAATGAAAATCACCCACCAGCGGGGTGTCAACACCCATGTGGTCAAGCTGCTTTCGGATGCCGGCCACCTGGCTTGCCGCCGCCGCATTGTTGACCGTAATGCGCACCAGCTCTGAACCGGCCTCGGTCAACCGGGCGATCTGTCGGACGGTGGCTTCACTGTCGGCGGTATCGGTATTGGTCATCGACTGCACCACTACGGGGGCTTCGCCGCCGACGAGAATATGGGCAACCTTTACCGGTACGGTTTGATGACGCTTTCTGTTGAGGGTGGACATGGTGATTGGGTTCTATACGGGGTAACAGTGGGACATTTTATACTATTGTCGACGGTTTTTGGTTAACTGCTGTGCAATCATATGCAGCTGTTCAGGGGTATTGATGTTGAGAAAGGCTTCCGGTGTGTCGGAAAAATCCACCACGACACTGCTGTTCTGATGGTGCCAGAGGCGGACTTTGCTCTCCCCGGCCTGAACAAAACGACGGAGCGCCGGTTCTGCACTCTTCTTGAACAGTGCAAATACCGGCTGAATGGATTCGCCGCTATGGGCCACGCTGCTGTTTGCGCTGCTGTCCTGTATGGCGCTGTGTAGTTGTTCAACCAGATGAGAAGGGAGCAGGGGGGCATCGCATGGTATGCAGACAAAACAGTTGCTCGCTACGGTTTGCATGACAGAGGCGATACCGGCCAAAGGGCCACGAAAATTGCTTTCAAGGTCGCTGATGACCGGCCAGCCAAAGGTTTCATACCGCTGTTGGTTACGATTGGCGTTGATAACGATATGATCCACCTGCGGGGTTATCTGCTTCAGCACATGAGCCAGCATCGGCCGCCCATCAAGCAGGATCAGTCCTTTATCTTCACCGCCCATGCGGGTTGCCTGGCCTCCGGCCAGAATGATCGCTGTGATATCATTGCCCATCAGTGCCAGAAAAAAGCGGTGCAGCTATTGCCCAGGCAAAAGGCGTGATGCTTTTTGCTATCTACTGGATGGGTCTTGCTGGATTTAATGATTAACCGTTTTAGAAAAAACATGAATAACCACCACACCGGAAATAATCAATCCCATGCCTATGATCGCAGGAATATCCGGGATTTGTTTGTATAGCAATGCACCAACGATGGCGATCAGAATGATACCGATTCCTGACCAAACAGCATATGTAATGCCTATTGGTATGGTTCTGAGAACAAGGGTCATGAAATAAAATGCAACGCAATATCCCGTAACAACCAACAGGCTTGGGTATAGCTTTGAAAACTCTGCTGATGCTTTCAATGCACTTGTCGCCACAACTTCTGCAATGATTGCTATAGTTAAATACAGGTATGCCATTTATTTTTCTTTAAAATCTGGTAGGGTGTACTGTCCACAATGGTGTTCAAGCAGTTTCGGTGGCGGAGACGCTGTTTTTTCTGCTGGCGCTGTCCGCTTTTTCGGGGCTTTCTGTATTGGCCATTTGCCCACGATAGTTCAATTTTAATCCGGAACGCAAGCCAAACATGGCAGGAGAGTGACCTATCCTAACCATGCCGAGCGCCGGCGTAGTACGGAGGCATCTGCATTTTCTGACAGCGTCAGCACACAGCTGTCTGCCGGAGCGTTCTGCAATGTTACCTCGAAAGTTATTAATTCGTCACGGCGGAAGGCGTGCAGGGTGAGTGTGTCTCCAGCGGAATAGTTGTTTAGCTGTTGTTCGAGGTTGGCGTGAGTGACGCGCAGGTTGTCGATGGCGCAGATCAGATCACCCGTGGCGAGACCGGCTCGTTGAGCGGCCCCGTTGTCAAATACGCTGCTGATGCAGGCGGCTCCGTTCTGGCTGCTGATTTTTGTACCCAGTACGATACGGGGCTTGCTGCGTTGGGAGGGGTTTCCGCCCTTGTCGCTGTCGGAATCGGCGGGGCGCAGGGTGTACTCTATGCCAAACCGGGGCAGTAGTTGATCCAGTGGCAGGTCTTCGGTGCCGTAGAGATAGCTGTTGAAAAAATCATCCAGATCGATACCTGCGGTGGCTGCGGCCAGTTTTTCGATAGCGCCTTCCGGAACCCCTTGCGCTGTTTTTCCGTAACACTTCCACAAGGTTTTCATTACGTCATCAAGGGACTTGCTGTTATTGCTGTGCAGGCGGATGGTGAGATCCAGCGCCAGGGCGATGAGTGCGCCTTTGGTGTAATAACTGACAATGGCGTTAGGGGCGTTTTCATCCTGGTGGTAGAATTTGGTCCAGGCGTCGAAGCTGGATTCGGCAACTGACTGTTTGAAGCGGCCGCTGCCGCGCAGCAGGCGGGTGATGGTCTGGCCAAGCAGTTCCAGATAGCTGGATGCGGAGATCAGATCACAGCGCAACAGGGCGAGATCATCGTAGTAGGAGGTGATGCCTTCGAACGCCCATAGCTGGCGGGTGTAGTTCTCCCGGTTTAGATTGTAAGGAGAGAAAACCACGGGCTTGATGCGTTTGATGTTCCACAGATGGAAATACTCATGGCTGCACAGGCCGAGAAAACCGCGGTAGCCTGCATCGATTTCGTCTATTCCGCGCTGTGGCAGATCGTTGCGGCTGCAGAGCAGGGCGGTGGAGCTGCGATGTTCCAGACCGCCATAACCATCGCCAGTTACCATGACCAGAAACAGGTAGTGCTCCATTGCCGGTAGTTCACCGAAAAAATCGATATGGTGCTGGCAGATCTGCTGCAGATCTTGGCACAGACGCTCCATGTCGGCGTGATGGCGTCCGGTGATGACGATGTCGTGCGGGATGCCGCTTGCTTTAAATGTGGCCAAGGTAAAGTCGCCCATCTCTACCGGGTGATCGATCAGTTCGTCATGGTTTTGTGCATGGTAGCTGCCGAACTGAAACGGGGCAGCAGTTTTGCGGGGCAGGGTGGTGGCTACTCGCCAGTTGCCGCGAATGGTGGATTTTTCCGGGGGGCGAATATCGACGATGCAGGGGGCGGACTCCTTGCCCCGGGGAAGCAGAAACAGGCTGGTGCCATTGAAGAAACCATGCAGCTGATCCAGGTGCGCAGCGCGTACCGACAGGTCCCAGGCGTACACTTCGTAGCGCAGGGTCAGCGGGCCGTTGCAGGGGCTGCACCGCCAGCTCTGTTTGTCCAGTTTGGTCATCGTCACCGCCTGGTTGCCGGCCCAGGCCTCTATCTGCACGATGTTTTTGGCAAAGTCGCGAATCATGTAGCTGCCGGGGATCCAGGCCGGCAGGCAAAATGTTTGTCCCCCGGCGGCTGGATTTTGCACCGTGCAGGTAATTTCAAATAGATGGGCCGCAGGAATTTTGGGTTGAACGGAGTAGAGAATCGGGCAATTGGGTTCAGCGTTCATTGAAAAATACAGTCGTGGAAGCGATTAAGGCGGTGGTTATGATGACAATGAATGAGGTGAAAATACGGGTAAACATATCGGTTCCCGCATCAGACATTATTAAACCATGATCCTGGAATGATGTTTCATTATTTGACAACGGCTGATCGAAATCAATGAAAAAAACGACCTGCTATATAGAATCTTACGCTTTTGGCAGGGTGAGGCAGATGGCAGAGCAGACTAAATCATGTGCCTCTACCATTCCCTATGGTTTGCATGGCAATTGCTATCTGAATATCACCAGCCGTTGTACGCTGCGCTGCGCATTCTGCCCCAAATTCAATGGCCGTTGGGGTGTGCAGCAATATGGGCTGCGACTGTATGACGAGCCTTCTGCAGATGATATCGTTGCGGCTGCCGGTGATTTATCGCAGTACAATGAGATTGTTTTTTGCGGGCTGGGGGAGCCAACCCGGCGGCTCGATGTGCTATTGGCGGTGGCGGAGCGACTATGTAGTGAGGGAGTGCGTATTCGTGTCAATACGGATGGTTTGGCAAACCTGATTCATGACAGGGATGTGACTCCGGAATTTGCCGGACTGGTGGATGCCGTGTCTATATCAATGAATGCACATGACGAGTTGATCTA
The DNA here is from genome assembly GCA_024277595.1 of Gammaproteobacteria bacterium. Classification (GTDB taxonomy): domain Bacteria; phylum Pseudomonadota; class Gammaproteobacteria; order Thiohalospirales; family Thiohalospiraceae; genus DRMK01. Next base: position 9,273 of record JAJRUV010000064.1, on the reverse strand, counting down.
CAATCGTCATTGCCGACCGCGGCATCCGCAGGCTTTTTCCGCTATGCTGGCGTTTTCCCGCTGTGTCAAGGAGCATGTTCCCGAGGTGGTTATGACAGCTATTGATGGTCTTCCCGGTGTGGATATCACCGCATGTCAGGGTATTGCCGATGAGATTGGGGTTGCTTTTCGCCGCCGGGTACTGGATGTGGTAGGTTAACAACTCCTCATGGCACTTTCGGATTACGTCAATACCTTTGGTCAGATGTTGTTGTTCCGATATGGGGAGCGGGTGCACAAGGTGTCGATTGATGCCGGTTTTACCTGTCCCAACCGGGATGGGACGGTTGGCAGGGGTGGATGCGCTTTTTGTAACAATCGCTCCTTCAGCCCCAATGACCAGAGTATTGCCTCGGTGCCGCAGCAGATAGCTGCGGGGCGTGATGTTATTGCCAGGCGTACCGGGGCGCGGCGTTTTCTGGCCTATTTTCAGGCCTATACCAACACCTATGCTGATGTTGAGCGATTGAAAGGCCACTATGATACCGCGCTGGCGCAGCCTGGCGTAATTGGGTTGTCTATCGGTACGCGCCCCGACTGTGTCCCGGTTGCTGTGCTGGATCTGCTGGCGGCGTATCGTGATAAAGGCTATGAGGTGTGGCTGGAGCTGGGTTTGCAATCCGGTTTTGATAAAACACTGAGGCGGGTTAACCGAGGTCACGGTTATGCCGAATACCGCCAGACACTGCACGCGGCGCGGAGACGCGGGTTGCCGGTCTGCACCCATCTTATCGCTGGATTGCCCGGTGAGGAGTCTTTTCATGTGCGAACCACATTGCAGCGGGTGCTGGATGAAGGCGTGGATGGTCTCAAGCTGCATCCGCTGCATGTGGTGAAGGGTACCCGGCTGGCGGCTGAATGGCGCCGGGGGGAGTATCTGCCGTGGCGCTTTGAAGAATATATTGCCCTGGCAGCGGATCTGGTAGAGATGACGCCCGCGGAGATTGTCTATCATCGTCTCACCGGCACAGCCAGAGCGCCGTTGCTGCTGGCTCCACACTGGTGCTCCTGGAAGTGGCGGGTATTGAACGGGATCGAGAATGAACTGGCGCGGCGCGGAACCCGGCAGGGTGTAACCGGCAAACAGAGAAGGGTTGGTAACTGATGGCAAGTGAGAAAAAAGTTGAACTGGTATGTCCTGCCGGCAGTCTGCCCGCATTGAAAGCGGCGGTGGACAATGGCGCCGATGCAGTCTACATGGGGTTCCGGGATGCGACCAATGCCCGTAATTTCCCGGGTTTGAATTTTGACGCGGGCAGTGCAACCAAGGGCATTCAGTATGCGCACGAACGGGGCGCCAAGGTACTGTTGGCGCTCAATACCTTTCCCCAGCCGGAAAACTGGGCGCAGTGGACTCAGGCGGTGGATCTGGCGGCTACCCTCGGCGTTGATGCCATTATCATGGCCGATCCCGGATTGTTGCGTTATGCCGCAACCACCCATCCCGGGCTGCGGCTGCATCTTTCGGTACAGGGATCAGCCACCAGTTACGATGCGATCAACTTCTATCAGCAGCAGTTTGGTATTCAACGGGTGGTTCTGCCCCGGGTGCTCTCCTTTTCCCAGGTCACTCGCCTGATAGCCAATACCGATGTGGAGGTCGAAGTGTTTGGTTTTGGCAGCCTGTGTGTCATGGTCGAAGGGCGTTGTGCGCTCTCTTCCTATGTGACCGGCGAATCTCCCAATACCTGTGGCGCCTGTTCGCCAGCCAAGGCGGTGCGCTGGGAAGAGGATGCCAACGGGCGTCGTTCCCGACTCAATGGCGTACTGATCGATTCGTACAAGCCAGGTGAGAGTGCCGGTTATCCTGTTCTGTGCAAGGGGCGCTTCGAGGTCAACGGGCAGGTGGACTACGCTATCGAGGAGCCGACCAGCCTGAGCCTGCTGGATCGTCTGCCGGATCTGCTGAAAGCCGGCGTGGTAGCGGTCAAGGTGGAAGGGCGGCAGCGCAGCCCGGCCTATGTCAAACAGGTTACCCGTGTACTGCGTCAGGCGCTGGATGCCTGTCTCGCCGATCCGGAAAACTATACGCCCCGTCCTGATTGGGTGGTACAGCTTGACCGGGTTGCGGAGGGCAGCACCCATACCTTGGGCGCACTGGACAGAGCTTGGCAATAATGTTTGCCGTCAGGCTTGGTAAAGAACAAACTTACAGGAATAGCGAATAGCATGAAACTTGCGGTAGGGCCGTTACTTTATCTGTGGTCCCGGGAAGAGATTATGGCTTTTTATGCCCGGGTTGCCGCTTTGCCGGTGGATATCGTTTACCTGGGTGAAACAGTCTGCTCGAAACGTCGCATCCTCACTCTGGGTGACTGGCAGCTGCTGGCCGAACGACTAGTGTCGGCCGGGAAGGAAGTGGTGCTCTCCACCTTGACCTTGATGGAGTCGGAATCAGAGCTGCGCACCATGCGCCACATCGTCGCCAACGGCCGCTATCCGGTCGAAGCCAATGACATGGCGGCGGTTTATGCGGTGACTGAGGCGGGAGGCCCGTTTATCGCCGGACCGCATATCAATACCTATAACCAGGCCACCCTGGAGCTGCTGTCCGATCTGGGTGCTCAGCGCTGGGTTATGCCGATGGAGTTGTCCCGGGATACGCTGATGCAGATGCAGCAGAAACGACCGGATGGCCTGCAAACTGAGGTATTTGTCTATGGCCGGATGCCATTGGCCTTTTCCGCCCGCTGTTTTACTGCCCGTAACCGCAACCTTCCGAAGGATGACTGCCGCCTGTGTTGCGGTGATTACGCGGACGGTTTGTCGCTCGGTACCCAGGAGGGAGAGAATTTCCTGACTTTGAATGGTATCCAGACACAGTCCGGGCTGGTGTGCAACCTGTTGACAGAATTGCCGGCGCTCGATGAACTGGGTGTCGATGTGGTGCGTCTGTCGCCCCAGTCACAGCATATGGAGCAGGTGATTGGTGCTTTTCATGATGTGATACAGAGAGACGTCCGACCGGAAGATGCGCAGGAGCAGCTGAATGTTGTCGCTGGCAAGGAGTATTGCAACGGTTACTGGTTTGGTGAGCCGGGAATGGCCGCGCGCTAAAAAAACGCAGCACGTCCGTGTGCCGCAATAGCAGGAGAACTGCCAGGAAACTATGTTCAGACGTTAAAACAGGGTTTTTGACGTCCGGGTTTAATCAGGTTTGTACCAACTTTTGTGCGCGTTGCAGGAGGGTGCTGCGTTCAATAACGCTACGCACATGCGGTGCCAGCCGGGATCCTGCTACCGCTTGCAGGTGCTGGTCAAAATCAAATTCTACCGCATCCAGCAGATTTTTGAGATACAGCGCGGCATCTGTATCACCTTCCAGCTCCAGAACCCGGTTGAAGAACAGGGTGTCCGGATCCTCACTACGGTTTGCCAGTCGCCAGAAATCTTTCAGTTTGCCACTGATACGTACGTCCCATGGAGCATGACTGGAGCATCTGAGCAGGCGCCGCTTGCCAACACGAATATGAAAGTGATTTCCTGTATCACTCACCGACAGGCAGATGCGTTTTCCTTCCAGGTAATCAAGCCGTTCCGCGATATCCTGACCGCGCATCAGATGGTTTATCACGCGGGTTATAACGTCCGTATGAAAGGCGTCTGGCAGCAGCTTCAGGCTTGCCACTATCGGCAGGTGCTGGTTCATCAGAGGTAAATCCCCACTAACAATTGTGGATATATGATTTCAAACCCGGGGAAATTGTGCATTGATCTATGTCAACGAAATGGATCTATGTTGATGAGCGGCAAGGTGGCGGTTAGTATATCAGGTATTGGTAATGTTTTAATGAGTTTTATTAAATATTAATCTATTCAATTGGTTACTTTACTTCAAAACCTAAAGCAAAGAAGGGGTTCAAGCTGATCAACCCTGTCTTTATTTCATCTTTTCCCTGATTTTTATTGTCTTCTGATTGGAATGTATTTATTTTATAATATAAAAATTAATTGTCATTTCTGGGGAAATCGGTTTTCTTCCGTTGTGGCGGAGAGGGGTTTTTGTCTGTTTCCGAACAAGGGGGGGTAACAATCATCGTTTGTGGCGAGATTCCGGCCTTTTTCCGCGCTGGTGGCGTGTTGGTCGCTCTCGCACTTCCAGGTGGTTTGGGTATCTTACGCCTTACCGGGCCTTGTCAGCACGAAAAACGGCTCAGAATTTCGTTCATTCATTCAGATAAAAATGTTAATACTTTCTAAAGAAAACCCGTGGCTGACCGCTAAATCAGGATGTTGAGAAAAAATATTGTGGGGCGGAAACATGACAACTGGTCTGGGTGAACTCATTAACAACTCATCCTTGCGGGCAAAAATACTCTCGTTATCCGGTCTGTTGATTGCCGGTATCATCAGTGTGGGTTTGCTGGGAGCGGGTTTCATCTACAACCAGAACAAAGCTACGGAAACTATGGTGGCGGAGAGTCAGGAAAGGGTGACGGCAGCATCTCGTGTCCGTGTTTCCATTGTCGAGATGAACGCGGCAATCGGCAGACTGCTGGCTGCTGATGAGCGTCTGGATATCCGCAAAGGGGCGATTGCCAGTATTCGTGCTTCTTCACACCTGGATGAAGATCTTCAGCACCTGCAGAATGCCTTGCCAGGAGATTCGGATGTTAAACGCTTTGCCGAGCTGCTGGAAAAACTGAAGCCGCAACAGCTCGGTATTATCCGTGCTGGAAAAAAGAACAAAGATGCGGCGGGGCTGGGCAAGCTCAAGGAGATTGAACCGCTGCTGAATGAAGTTGAAACGCTTTCGCAGCAACTGGTTGATGGAGAGCGGGGTAAACTGACCGCTAGCCTGGCGCAAAGCAAACAACAGGGTAAACGCATTATCCTGATGCTGGGTGGTTTTGTGCTGGCGAGCATCGTGACGGGTATCCTGGTCAGTTTGTTTGTAGCGGCGAAAATAACCCGGCCGCTGGTAATGATAGAAAAGAGCATGGCGTCCGTTGCAAATGGAGATTTGACCATTTCCCTGGAGGCGGGAGGCAAGGATGAGATGGGGCGCACGGTCAATGCTATCTCCAAGACCGTTGGCAAGTTACACGGCATTATCCGCGGCATCATGGGGAGTTCCACCATGCTGACCAAGGAGAGTGAGGAACTCACCGATGCTGCGGGATTGATTCATGATGCAACCCTGCATATTCATGATAACGTCAAGCAGATCCAGGAAGAATCCGGTATCGCATTGTCGGCCACCAACGATGCGATGGAGCAGCTCGATGAGGCAGCGGATGAGTGTCGCTGCGCATCGGATACGGCGAAAGCTTCCGCAACCGAAATTGTAACTGCGGTAAATGATTTTCAGCGCTTTCAGACCGATATGGAACAGACCGTCAGCGTCACTCAGGAACTGGCTGATGCGGCAGGTAAAATCACCCAGATTACCAACACCATTCGTGGCATCTCCGAGCAGACCAATTTGCTGGCCCTGAATGCGGCCATTGAGGCTGCGCGAGCGGGTGAGCAGGGCAGAGGATTTGCTGTGGTGGCCGATGAGGTTCGGGAGCTTGCCAAACGTACCAGTGAAGCCACGGATCAGATCTCGGGGTTGATCCAGGTCATGTCAGGTAGCGTCAACGTAACGGTGGAATCCCTGGAAGGAACGGTCAATGACTCGCGCTCCAATATTGAGCGGCTGCAGCAGGCGGCGCAACATATTTCAAAGAACAGCGAGCAGGCACAGCAGATGCACGAAGGGATGAAGCAGGTTGTAACCATCATGGCGCCACAAAAAGAGGCGATGCAACGAATAACCCAGGCTGTCTGTTCACTGTCTGAAATGGCGGAGGAGTCCAGCAATCAGGTAATCAAGCTGAACGGGCTTTCCGGTGATCTCAGTGGTGAAGCAAGCAAAATGCAGGGAATGATCAAACAGTTCAGAGTGTAGCTGCAAGTTGTATTAACCCAAAACAGAGAGGAAATATCTGATGAAACGAAGTGGTGACAGGTTGGCCCGCGGTATTTTGCTGGCCTCATTGGTTACGCTGGGAGCGTGTGCAACGGTTGCCCCGAGCGGTGAAGGTAAAACAGCCCTCAAGGCGGGTGATCCCAACCTGCAGCACTGGCTGCTACCTGATGCGCCACCTTATCCGAAGGGTAACAAGCCAACCGCAGAGCGAGTGGCGTTGGGTAAACAGCTGTTTTTTGACCCACGCTTGAGTCGCAACGGCAACATGTCCTGTGCTTCCTGTCACAGTCCGATGTTTGGTTGGTCTGATGGTTTGCCCACTGCAAGAGGGCATGACGGCATGCTGCTGGGGCGGGCTTCTCCCACTGTTGTCAATACTGCCTACAACTCGATTCAAATGTGGGACGGGCGGAAAAAAAATCTGGAAGATCAGGCCATCGGACCGATGGAAGCCAGTGTTGAAATGAACACTGATTTTAATCAGATATTCAAATTTCTTAATACCAACAAGGGTTACAAAGCCGCTTTTGACAAGGCTTACCCGGATGAGAGAATTAGTAAGGAGTCAATTTCCAAGGCGATCGCCAGTTATGAACGCACGATCATCAGCAACAATTCTCCTTTTGACCGCTGGGTTGAAGGTGACGATAACGCAATGAATGTACAGCAGGTACGGGGTTTCAAACTCTTTGCTGATCCGGCTAAGGGAAACTGTGCAATTTGTCACAGTGCACCAAACTTTACCGATGATGGTTTCCATAACCTGGGGCTGGCTTCATCTGCCGGTGAGGATGCGGATCCAGGTCGTTTTGCTCATAAACCGATCCGAATACTGAAGGGTGCATTCAAGACGCCGACACTGCGTGATGTCTCTCTTAGCGCTCCCTATTTTCATGATGGTTCGGCAAAAACCCTGATGGATGTCGTTGAACACTATGCCATGGGCGGCATTGTAAAAGAACATCTGTCACCCAATATCAGAAAGCTGGATCTTACCCGGCAGGAAAAGGAGGATCTGGTGGCTTTTATGGAGGCCCTGACGACAAAGCATGAGCCTGTTGCACTGCCAACATTGCCGCTCGAATAAGTTATTGTACCTGGTTGCCGACTGTTTATGGTCGGCAACTTCCAACCGCACATATTACTGATTAAGTTATGAGGAAAAAAAATGAACTATACTAAATTTTTTTTAAGTACTGCAGCGGGTGCTCTGTTATTCGTTGGTGTGACAAATGCCGCCGAGCATGAAGTTATCCAGAAAAACAAGGCATTTTCTGTAGAGGAACTGACGATCAAGGCGGGAGATACGGTAAAATTCACCAATCAGGATAGTTTTTTTCACAATGTTTTCAGTCTGTCGGATCTTAAAACATTTGATCTGGGTTCCTATCCCAAGGGAGAGTTCAAAAGCATCACTTTTGACAAGTCTGGTGAGGTTGAAGTGGAGTGCGCAATTCATCCCAGCATGTTGATAACCATCAACGTTAAATGATTTTCAGACAGGTGTTTATCAATATGAATTCAATCAAAACAGGAGGGATGATTTTTCTTCTTCTCCTGAGCCAGCTTGCAGTCGCTGCCGAAGAGCGAAAAAGTGATGCCAAACCCTCGCTGGAGTATGGCGCCAAGGTGTTCCAGTCGCGCTGTGTTCTTTGCCACGGGAGGGAGGGGTATGGTGACGGTATGCTGCCGATGTCTCTGAAGGATTATCCCGACACCAATCTCCATGAACCCAAGTTTGGCAAGGAGATGGACGAACTCAGATTGTCAGTAATTTACGGAGGAAGTCTGGGCACCATGAGCGCCGAGATGCCACCTTGGGGGGATGAGCTGACCTACACTCAGGTTGAGTCTGTTACCCTGTTTACCAAGCTGCTTGTCGATGACCCGAAAAAAGCGATTGTCATGGTGGACAAGACTCAGGCAGGAACCAAACCATCCCAACGGGTTGGTCGGGCAATTTTTAAAAACTATTGTTCCCTTTGTCATGGTGAAAGCGGGGAGGGTGATGGCAAGATGGCGAAGATTATCAAAAATCCTCCGCCATTCAACCTGACCTTGAGCCGGGCACCGGATGAGTATCTGATGCAGATCATCAGCAAGGGTGGTGCTGCGATGGGTCGCTCGCCACGGATGCCGCCATGGGGTGAGCAGTTTTCAGAAACAGAGAGGAAATCCATCATTCTGTTTATGAAGACCTTGCGGCGATAGTTGCCGGTAGAGCAAGGAAATTATTTTGTAACTATTCAGCTCACCCCTGAAATCCGTCATTTCTGCGTTAAAAAATGATCATTTACCCGTGTAAGCTTACATTTTTCGCCTTGAACTGACGAATTTCAGGGGCAATCTGAACAGTTACATACTCATTTTCAACCATGCTGAATAGTTACCATTATTTTTACCCTGGAGATGCCGGTGTGTGTCTCCAGAGTAAAAAACACAAAGGAGTGTCATTTCTCTTTCTGGTGCACTGTGTAGGGTAACTCCAAAAAGTCGAGAATACCATCATCACTCTGTTCCAGACAGATTTTTTCGCTGGCTTCTACGGCAGCGATCTCCATCACCGCCAGCAGTTCCTGGCCGCCAGAAGCCGCGGGTTGTGCATCGACGATTTTCCCCGTGCTGTGTTCGGTTCCAGCGGTGCGTAGTGTATCTCCCGGCCTCAGAAGGGTATCACTGTCCACAACGGCCCGGTACATGCGGCGCTTCAGTTTGCCCAGGTACTGCATTCGTGCAACTACCTCCTGTCCGGGGTAGCACCCCTTGTTGAAGCTGAGTCCGCCCACTGCTTGCAGGTTGAGCATTTGTGGAACGAATGCCTCGACAGTTTCCGGATAAACGCTGGGCAGACCGGCCTGAATATCGAGCAGGTTCCAGTTGCTGCTGCCCACGGGCGGGTTCCCGGTACTCAAGGATGACCACAGAGGCATCAACCGGGCGGGTTCTCCAATAACGACAAAACGGGGGTCAGAGCCGGGCACCTTGATTAGCGTGCAACTCTCCTTGTGGATCACATCGTTGATCCGGGCAGGTGTCGCGGTGAACAGTTCGTTGAGCAGTGCTTCCGCCTCCGGGCCTGTGATCCCGATGGTGGCGAATCTGTCACTGCTGTCGTCCAGTGTGATTTTGGACATCATGACATATTTGGCTAACCGCTCCCGGATGGGAAGAACCAGGGAATGAGGCAGCTGCAGGTAGTGGCATCCGTTCATCATGAACAGCCGGAAGCAGGCCAGCACACGCCCCTTGGGACTGCACCAGGCATTGAGCTGGCTGATACTGTCAGTAACCTCACGGACATCGTTGGTAAACTGGTTCTG
>JAJRUV010000063.1 GCA_024277595.1 Gammaproteobacteria bacterium | reverse complement strand
CATCGACTACAATGAAAATCGCCTGCACAGTGCATTGCAGTATCTGACTCCTGCTGATTATCTAAAGGGTGAAGAGCACGTTAACCGGTGCATTGAGAGGCAAAAAGAGAAGCTCAGAGAGGCAGCGAAGATCAGGAGAATTGCTCAAAATCCTCCGTCTAAAGTTACTTAACCGGGTATGCGAAAAGTCTCATTATGGCTGAACCAACACAGTTTGGGTATATGCGACTGGAGTCTCGGTCGTAACACAGCGGAAGCCGTTTTTTTGCCATTTTGAACACCGAAACTTGAGCTATTCAGCATAGTTGAAAATGAGTATGTAACTGCTCAGATTGCCCCTGAAATTTGTCAGTTCAAGGCGAAAAATGTGAGTTTACACGGGTAAATGATCATTTTTTAACGCAGGAATGGCAGATTTCAGGGGTGAGCTGAATAGTTACGATATTTCCAGGTTGGTTGAAGCAGGGCTTTGCCGTTAATCCAGTTGAATCAAGAGCCTGTCGGATTTGGTGAAAATCTGCTGCACTGGTAGGATGGCGGTGCGATTTCCCTGCCTTTTCATTGCGTAGCATGCTTGTTGTGATTCCCAAATCAGACAGGCTCCCGCTTTTACTTCTTGACCTTGGTAATAGTTGCTTTTTCCACCATTAGCGGATAGAGATAGCCCGCGCCAAAATCAACATCTAAAGCCACGGTTCCCACCACGCTTACTTCATCACCAACCTCTGCGGTCTGATCGCTGGTAATGGTAATATCATTGTTTCCTTCTTTTCCACTGCCATCTTGCAGGTGGATAAAGTTGCGGTTCATTACACCGTTGTTGACTTTTACCACCGTTCCTTGCATCTGTACCTGCTGTCCCTTGAGTTTGTCTTTTTCCTGATAAAGCTCCGTTACGCTCTTGTGCTCCGGATCGGCGGCAGACACAGCCAGTGGGGAGAGGCAGAGCAGGCCGATAAACAAACTGATAACTATACGATTCATAAATAACTCCTGGGGGATTTGATGTTATTACAAAATCTGATTTTAACAGGAGTGGTTGCTATTATCACCCTGATAGCGCACATCCATTTTACTTTATGAGAAACAGGTCTCTGTTGATCAGAAAATGCGCCCATATACTGGCGACATAACCCAGTGCAATGGCCCATGACCATTTTAGATGGGCAAAGAAGGTGTAGATTCCACGCGCCTGCCCCATCAGGGCGACACCGGCGGCAGAGCCGATGGACAGCAGCGATCCTCCAACGCCAGCAGTGAGGGTGACCAGCAGCCACTGGCCGTGCGACATTTCGGGGTTCATGGTGAGCACCGCGTACATCACCGGGATGTTGTCCACGATGGCTGACAGCATGCCCACCAAAATATTGGCGCCAGTTGCTCCGAGATCAACGTACATCAGTTGCGATGCCAGCGCCAGATAACCAATGGTGCCGAGTCCCCCGACGGCCAGTACTACTCCGTAGAAGAACATCAGCGTGTCCCACTCCGCCCGTTTCATGCTGATAAAAATATCGAATGGGCGTTGACGGGGTTTGTAGTATTTGAGCAGCTCTCTTTCAGTTTCCGGATCCAGGCGCAGGTTCTCCATCGCCGGAGTCATGGCATCAATACGATTGAGTTCATGGCGGCGCAGACGGTAGCCGAACAGTGCCAGCAGCCCCATCCCGGTCATCATCCCCATCGCCGGCGGCAGGTGCAGGAAGCTGTGCATGACAACGGTCAGAGTGATGGTAGCCAAGAATAATAATACCACCATATAGCCGCCATACTTCACCTCGGTGGATACTGTCTCGGCAGCCGGTTCCGGCTTCTCTTTGGGGACGGAAAGGGACATCAGGAAGGCGGGAACCAGCCAGTTGGTCAGGGAGGGGATAAGGAGTGCGAAAAACTCTGAAAAATGGATCCGTCCGGCCTGCCAGACCATCAGGGTAGTAATGTCACCGAAGGGGCTGAAGGCACCGCCGGCATTGGCGGCAACCACGATATTGATGCAGGCGACCACAACGAAGGAGTGGTTGCCTTTGCCGATGGCGATAACGACTGCCGCCATCACCAGGGCGGTGGTGAGGTTGTCGGCCACCGGAGAGATGCAGAAAGCGAGCAGGCCGGTCAGCCAGAATATGCTTCGTAACGAGAATCCAGCGGAGAGTAGCCTGGCACGCAGGGCATTGAAGATTCCGCGTTCCTCCATGGTATTGACGAAAGTCATTGCCGCGAGCAGAAACAGCATTAGTTCGGTAAATTCCAGCAGCATGTGTTTGGCGGCGTCATGGACGATTCTGCTCTCCCCATGAGCGGCGTAGGCGATGCCGATGAGTAACCAGATGATGCCGGCGCCGACGATCACCGGCTTTGATTTGCGCAGATGGAGGAACTCCTCGCTGATCACCAGGACGTAGGAAATGATGAAGACGATGAGTGCTCCAATGCCGAACCAGGTCGCCGTCAGATCCAGTGGGGTGGCGGGTGGTTCAGCATAGGCGAAAGCCTGAATGGGCAGCGCAACCAGAGCCAGCGCCGCCAGGGTTGGCCATGAGCAGGGTAATGGTCTCAATCCTTGTTGCCGACTCATCTGTTGGACTGAACGCATTTCAGATAAGGCCGGCGAAAGGCTGTACCTCTACCTGTTCGCCTGCCCGGATGCCTGCACTTTCAGCGGGTAATACGATAAAACAGTTGGCGCGGCTCATCGAACTGAGCACATGGGAACCTTGTGCGCCACTGCTGGCGACGGAGAGTGTTCCATCTTTGCTCCGTAGCAGTGTGCCGCGCTGGAACTCTGTCCGCCCCGGCCGCTTTTTCAGATTGGTGGTGCATGGCACCTGCAGGCGCAGCGGAGTGATATCATCCTGCCCCATCTGTAGCAGTAGCGCTGGCTGGACAAGCAGGTAAAAGGTGACCATGGCGGACACCGGATTTCCCGGCAGGCCGAAGAACAGGGTGTCATTGATGGTGCCAAAGGCCAGTGGTTTGCCGGGTTTAATGGCGATCTTCCAGAAATCCACCTGGCCCAGCTTTGCCAGGGTTTCGCTGACATAGTCCGCCTCGCCCACTGAGGCTCCGCCGGATGTGATCACAGTATCGGCGATGGTTGCGGCGTCGAGGAAGGCTTGTTCGATCGCCCCCCGCTGGTCGGGGACGATGCCCATGTCAATGAGATCTACCCCCAGTCGGGTGAGCATGGCATGCAGCGTGTAGCGGTTGCTGTCGTAGATTTCGCCTTCTGCCAGTGGTTGGCCAATGGAGCGTAATTCATCGCCAGTAGAGAAAAAGGCAACCCGCAAGCGTCGTTTGACGCTGGTTTCACCAAACCCCAATGAGGCAAGCGAACCCAGATCGGCCGGAACAAGTTTTCGCCCCGTTTTGAGCACTGGCTGGCCGATGGAGAGATCTTCTCCGGCATACCGCACATGCTGACCGGGTTTGTGGCCAGGACCAATACGTGCGTTGTCTCCGTCCCGCTCCACCTGCTCCTGCATGACAACCGTATCCGCTCCCCGGGGCAGCATGGCGCCGGTCATGATGCGGACAGTCTGACCGGGTTGCACCTCGCCATCAAACGGGTGGCCGGCGCTGGAGGTTCCGATCACTTTCAGCGTGATTTTGCTCTCCGCAGGCAGATCGCTACCGACAACAGTGTAGCCATCCATTGCCGAGTTGGTATAGGCGGGAACGTCGATCGGTGACTGGATATCTTCGGCAAGGGTGCGTCCCAGTGCCATATTAAGGACAATTTGCTCCCTGCCGACGATGGGTTGAACGGCGGTTTTTATGCGCGTCAGGGCATCATCGAGAGAGAGGAGAGGGGAGTGTGTCATTCGTTATGTTCCAGATAGTGTACCAGGATGAAATTGGCGATCTCCCCTGGCTGGTTGAGGTCAAAGCAGGGAAGATCGGTCTCTAGCCCCAGAGGCGCGTCACTGGCAATGGCAATGATATCTCCGTCGGCAGGAAACAGTAGCGGGTGGCCCAAGCCGGGGCGGTGAAGCTCGATTTTGGGAAAGTGAGCCTGTTTGAACCCTTCTACCAGGATCAGGTCGAGGTGTTTCCGGTCAAGATGTGGTGTCAGATCGGCCAGCCGGGGAGGATCCTCGATGGGGTTTTCCGTCATCAATGCCCAGCGCTGGCTGGAGGCGATCAAGGTCTGGGTCGCACCGGCCTTGCGCAGCCGGTAGCTGTCCTTTCCCGGTGTGTCGATGTCAAACTGATGGTGGGCATGTTTAATCATACCAATCCGCACGCCGCTGTGAGTCAGGATGGGTAGCAGCTGCTCCAGCAGCGTGGTTTTGCCAGTGCCGCTGAAGGCGGCAAAACCGATAACAGGGATGTCTGATTGCATGGTTCCAGTGGGCGCTCTCATCAATAATGCCTGTTTTTTTCAGTTTGCTTTAGCAGTCACGGAATCCGCTGCGGTCAGCTCTGCAAGCCTTTTTAAAGCAGGATTGTTACTGTTCAGCGCAACTGCTAACAAATGAGTATACAAGACCAGGTTACACAGGATTATACTTTGTAATAATCTCGATACCACTCGACAAAGCGAGCCACCCCTTGCTCGATCGGGGTTGAGGGTTTGTAATCCACATCATCGGTCAGTGCCTGTACGTCTGCCCAGGTTGCCGGGACATCGCCCGGCTGCATGGGCAGCAGTTTTTTCTCCACTGTCTTGCCGATACACTCTTCCAGAACCTCGATATAACGTAGCAGTTCGACGGGACTACTGTTGCCGATGTTATAGACTCGCCAGGGGGCTGTGCTGGTTGCGGGATCCGGAGTGTCACCCGACCAGTCCGGATTGACTTCTGCAATTTTGTCCAGCGAACGTATAACCCCTTCAACAATGTCGTCCACATAGGTAAAATCACGGCGGTGCTTTCCGTAGTTGAATACTTCAATGGGTTCGCCGGCAAATATGTTTTTGGTAAACATGAACAGAGCCATATCCGGTCGCCCCCAAGGGCCGTAGACGGTAAAAAAACGCAGGCCGGTAGTGGGTATGTCGTATAGATGGCTGTAAGTATGAGCCATTAACTCGTTGGCTTTTTTGCTCGCCGCATACAGGCTCAGTGGATGATCAACATTCTGATGCACGGAGAACGGCATATCGGTATTGGCGCCATAGACGGAACTGCTGGATGCATAAACCAGGTGTTCTACTTGATTGTGCCGGCATCCTTCCAGTATGTTGATAAACCCGACGATGTTGGTGTCGATATAAGCATACGGATTTTCGAGAGAGTAACGTACACCCGCCTGCGCGGCCAGATTAACAACCCGTTGTGGCTGATGTTTGGCAAAGGCGGCGAGGATGGCGTCCCGATCTTCCAGGTTGATGCGGAGGTCGGTATAGCCGGGATGATCCTTGAACTGCTCCAGCCGTGCCAGTTTCAGATTAACATCATAGTAATCGTTGAGATTATCGATGCCGATAACCTCGTCTCCGCGTTCCAGCAACCGTTTGGCCAGAGCTGAGCCAATGAAGCCGGCGGTACCTGTTATCATTGTTTTCATATTTTATTCCCCCTTACAAGCAGATGCAGCGATTATCCCGTATTTGAATACGGTGATCTGCTGGTGGCAAATTATTGTGTTTTTCGTTCATTTTTTGTGTGGATAAATTACATCGTTCAACAAGATTAATACCTTTAGGTCGCTTCTGTCGAATACATTTTTCCACGAAAGCAGAAGCGCGGAAAGTGTTATACCCAAACTACCTGGAGGTGCGGGATTTTTGAGTCCGTCTGAAGCCGCAATACTGCGTTGCAGTTCTTGAAAAGGGCGAGCCATTCTCTGCGAACTGCGCCTTGCCTTGCGGCTTCAGACGGACTCAAAAATCCCGCACCTCCAGGTAGTTTGGGTATATTAACCTGTATTTCTCATGCCAGCGGCGATGGCATTGATGGAACGCAACAAGGGTGTCAGCCATTTTTCCCGCTCAGCTTCACCGAGTGCTTCGTTGTGGCAGCGCTGCAGCAGGGTAATCTGGATGTGGTTCAATGGATCCAGATAGGGTTCCCGCCGCAACAGGGAAAGCTGCAGTGGTGAGTTATCCTCCAGCAAGGAACGGTTCCCTGAAATCTCCAGTACCTGCCTGACCGTGCGCCGGTACTCATCATGGATGATCTGGAATATGCTTGTGGCTGTCTGCTGATCCTGGCACAGCCGGGCATACTGCTCGGCAATGTCCATGTCTGATTTAAACAAGGCCATCTGTGCATTGCTGATCAGGGCGCAGAAAAAAGGCCACTCTTCATACATCTGTTGCAGTTTTGCCAGTTGGGCCGGATCATTGTCACGCCAGGACTCCAGTGCCGTGCCAATACCAAACCAGGCGGGCAGGGTATGGCGTGACTGTGCCCAACTGAACACCCAGGCAATGGCGCGAACTGACGATTTGGAACGGTCTCCCTTTTTACGGTGCGATGGCCGTGAGCCGATATTAAGCAAGCCAATCTCGTTGAGTGGGGTGGCTTCGTAAAAATAGTCGAGAAACCCGGGGGTTTGATCCGTGAGCTGACGATAACTCTGTTCACCGCTTGTCGACAGTCTGTTCATGATTTGCAGGTACTCTTCACAGAACGGTTGCCACGGTTGAATCACACTGCGACTGGATTTCAGCAGCGCAGAGACCCCCATGGTTAGCTCATATACTGCTGTTTCATAATTGCTGTATTTGTATGACAGCACCTCACCTTGTTCAGTGAACTTGATCTGTCCGTGCACCGTTCCCGGTGGCTGGGAGAGGATGGCTTCGTGGGTCGGGCCACCGCCACGTCCAATGGTGCCGCCCCGACCGTGGAACAGCCGGTAGGTGATACTCTTTTCACGTAACAGATCGGTGACCTGTTTCTGGGCGTTATACAGCTGCCATGATGAGGAAACGATTCCACCATCCTTGCAGGAGTCGGAGTACCCCAGCATCACCTCCTGGAAGTTACCGGAGTCGGTCAGCAGATTCCGGTAAACCGGGATGTCCAGCAGTTCATCCATCACCGGCTCGATTCGTTCAAGATCATCAATGGTTTCAAACAGTGGTGAGATGTGAATATTGCAAAACCAGTTGCCATCCTTGCGCCCGGCCAGCCCGGTCAACGCGGCAAGCAGCATCACCTCCATGATATGGCTGGCATGGTGGGTCATGGATATGACATAGGTCCCGAAGGCATTGGGGCTTATCTCCTGGCGCAACTGCCCCATCACAGAGAATACATCCAATGTCTCCCGGGTCTCCTCGCTGAGCTGCTCCAGTACGATTTTTAGCTTGCCAGGTTCAGTCACTCGTTCACTCAGCAGGGCAAGGCGCTGTTTCTCATCCATCGCCATATAGTCAACAGCATCGGTCTGATGAGAAAAAATCTCGGCTATTGCCAGGCTGTGCCGGGTGGATTCCTGGCGGATATCCAGCCGCATCAGGAAAAAGCCAAAGGTTTCCGCCAGCCGGATCAGATCTTTCAGTTCCGCATCGGCACAGCGCCTATCACCGTGACTGTACAGGGAGTCGCGGATCAGTTTCAGATCGCTGATAAAATCCTGCTCATCAGTATAGGCATATTCGTGGGGGACTGTATCACCGGTATAAATCAGGCCATCCACTCGCTTCAGACTGTCTTTTAGCCGGTGCCGCATAACATACAACTTGCGCCGGTAAGGCTCATGGTTGAAACGGTTGGGGCGTCTCTGGAATATGGCGGGAAACTGCTCTTCATCCCGGGCCAGACTATCCAGAAACGGTTGACTGGGTTGGCACAGACGGCTGGAGTGGGTGAGTTGCAGATTCAGATCGATGACCCGGCGCAGATGCTCACGCAGTACCTGCTGGTGCTGCATCCGTACCGCCATGCGCGTGGTATCCGGTTTGACGAAGGGGTTGCCATCCCGATCACCACCAATCCAGGAGCCAAAGGTAAGGAAACTGGGGACACACACCGGACTGGCATCGCTGCACTGTTTATCGTAGATCCGTTTGATGACCTTTTCCAGGTTGCGGTAGGTCTGTGGCACCGCCATGAACAGGCTTTTATGAAAATAGTAGAGTCCGTTTTTGATTTCGTCACGTACCTGGGGCTTTAGCACCCGAACCTCGTCGGTACTCCACAGAATCTGGATCTGGGTTTCCAGCGAATCAGTAATTTCCTGTTTCTCCTCCTTGCTCAGGCGGCGGTAGTCCAGCCGTTCACTGGTGAGAAAGATGTTGCGCAGGCGTTCCATCACGATACGGCGCCGGGATTCGGTTGGGTGGGAGGTGAACACCGGCATATAGCGCAGTTGGTCGAGCATGGACTGGAGTTGTTCAGCGGAAACCCCCTCCGCCTTGAATTCGCGCAGCGCTGTATCGAAGGAGCCGCTCCACAGCTCGCCGCCACTGTGGATACGGCGTCGGCGCTGGCGATGCTGGTAAGCCTCTTCCGCGATATTGGCGAGGCTGAAATAGATACTGAATGCGCGTACCACATGACTCAGCGTGTCTGCGTCCAGATTGCGAACAATTGCTTCCAGGCGTCTGCGTTTGCGTGGATTGTCCTCTTTTCGCAAAGAGATGTACCCTTTGCGCAGAGTCTCCACGGCATCAAATACATGCTCTCCTGCCTGGGTGCGCAGTACGTTGCCCAACAGCGTTCCGAACAGTTTAACTCTGGAACGCAGTACCTTGTCCGCCTGATCGTTCGTCATAAATATTCCCGGTAATGGTTAAGGTGCGGATAATTCAACCTGGAAACCGCAGTTAAACGATGTGAAGGGTGTGCTCTTGCAAGTGTGCGGTTAGCGCCGCAGCATGATTCACCCACCAAGTGAACAGGCGGTTCAAAACCAACAGGTTTACATAACATGAGAGCGGTCAACTGCATTTTCTAAGTTTTAAAGTAATGATTCTAACAAAAACTGGCTGGTACAGGGAGGCATGTAACTTGCAATCAACAATGACGTGAGTCTTTGTTCGACTGATAAACCGTTCTGGAAGTCAATTAATTGGCTGATACTCCGTCAACAATGGTGATGGAAACCGGATTGAGTCAAATATATGACCCGGCTATTTTATGAATCAGTGAAATATCCGGTTATGATGAGGATAAGATGTTATGGATGGAGTGGTAACCACGATGAAATTAACCGAATCTCCCGCCTGGCAGGCACTGGAAAAGCACAGCAAATCGATGGCCGATATCCACATGCGTACCTTGTTCGAACAGGATCCGCAACGCTTTGACAAGTTCACCCTGTCATCCAGCGATATTCTACTGGATTACTCCAAGAACCGGATTACCGGGGAGACCATGAATCTGTTGCATGCCCTGGCGCGCAGTGCCGATGTTGAGGGGTGGCGGGAGCGGATGTTCCGTGGTGACAAAATAAACTTTACCGAGGATCGTCCGGTGCTGCATGTGGCGCTGCGCAACCGCAGCAACCGGCCCATTCTGGTGGATAGCAGGGATGTGATGCCGGAGGTCAACGGGGTGCTGGAGCGTATCGGTGCTTTTGTGGCAAAGGTTCGCAGCGGCGAGTGGAAGGGCTATACTGGCAAGCGGATAACCGATGTTGTCAATATCGGTATTGGCGGTTCCGATCTGGGTCCGGTAATGGTCACCGAGGCGCTCAAGCCCTACGGTCGGGACAGCGGTCTGACCATGCACTTCATGTCCAACATTGATGGCAGCCATGTGCAGGAGATCCTCAACCGGGTTGATCCCGAAACCACCCTGTTTATCGTCTCGTCCAAATCCTTCTCCACCCAGGAGACATTGACCAACGCCCTGAGCAGCCGCCAGTGGTTTCTTGCCACTGTCGGGGATGAGGCTGCGATTGCTCACCACTTTGTATCGGTGAGCGCCAATGTAAAGGCAGCACAGGAGTTTGGCATCCTGGCGGAGAATGTATTCGGCTTCTGGGACTGGGTAGGAGGGCGGTATTCATTGTGGTCCGCCATCGGTCTGCCGATCGCACTCTACTTGGGCATGGAGCAGTTCAAGGAGCTGCTGGCCGGTGCTCACGGTATGGACGAACATTTCCGCACTGCCCCGCTGGAGCAGAACCTGCCGGTCACCCTGGCGCTACTGGGGATTTGGTACAACGACTTTTTCGGTGCCCAGAGCCAGGCCATTCTGCCTTATGACCAGTATCTGCACCGGCTGACCGCCTATCTGCAGCAGGCAGATATGGAGAGCAATGGCAAGCGCATACAGCGTGACGGTGAGCCGGTCGACTACGCCACTGGTGCCACTATCTGGGGAGAGCCGGGCACCAATGGACAACACGCCTACTTCCAGTTGTTACACCAGGGCACCCGGCTGGTTCCCGCAGACTTTATCGCACCAGTGGAGAGCTACTACTCGCTGGGGGATCATCATCGCATCCTGCTGTCCAACTTCTTCGGCCAGACCCGCGCCTTGATGTGGGGCAAGGATGCTGATGAGGTGCGTGCCGAGCTGGAGGCCAGCGGCATGAGTGGTGCCAAACTGGAGGCGCTGATTCCTCACAAGGTATTGCCGGGTAATCGCCCCAGCAACACACTGATAATCCCCAAACTGACTCCGCGTACCCTGGGCTCCCTGATTGCCCTGTATGAGCACAAGATTTTCGTACAGGGGATCATCTGGCGTATCGACTCGTTCGATCAGTGGGGGGTGGAGTTTGGCAAGCAGGTGGCCGGGCAGATTCTGCCGGACCTGGAAGATAAGGGGGCGGTGAATCGGTACGATTCATCCACCAACGGACTGATTAATTATTATCTTGGACACCGCTGATTTCATCTCCTCAATAATTTTGAAATCCGCACCTTTCCTGAAGGTGAACCGCGGACTGACCCCACACCAGAGCATGTAGTTCGGGTTATTGAACGCCGCCATTGACGACAGGCCGTAACAGAATCCTGCCTGAGCCGGGGTGCCGGGAATATGACAAAGTAGAACCAGGTTGAACAATGCCGAGATGGTGAACAGCTATCAAGGCAGCAG
The DNA here is from genome assembly GCA_024277595.1 of Gammaproteobacteria bacterium. Taxonomy (GTDB): domain Bacteria; phylum Pseudomonadota; class Gammaproteobacteria; order Thiohalospirales; family Thiohalospiraceae; genus DRMK01. The sequence continues at coordinate 1,746 of JAJRUV010000063.1, read as the reverse complement.
ATGTTCATCACGATAGAGATCGGCGATTTTTTCCCGATTGCGAATCTTGTAGAACTTATCACCATCTACCATTATTTCAGCGGCGCGGGGGCGGGAGTTGTAGTTTGAGCTCATAGTGAAACCATAGGCTCCGCTGGAACGCACCGCCAGCAGGTCTCCCTCCTCGAGGGCAAGGTCTCGATCCTTGCCGAGAAAATCGCCTGTTTCGCAGATGGGGCCGACCAGATCATAACGATGGACTTCACTGTTGCGGGGACAGATCGGAACGATGTACTGCCATGCATGATAGAGTGCCGGGCGCATCAGATCATTCATTGCCGCATCAATGATGGCGAAGTTTTTATGGACGGTGTGTTTGAGATACTCCACCCGGGTGAGCAGGATGCCGGCATTGCCGACGATGGCGCGCCCCGGCTCCAGAATCAGGTGCAACTCCCGGCCTTGCAACGCCTCCATGACGGCCGCCGCATACTCGGCAGGTTGTGGCGGGGTTTCGTCATCATAGGTGATCCCCAGCCCCCCACCCAGATCCAGATGCTGCACGGTAATGCCCCGTTGTTCCAGGCGGTCAATAAGCGCCAGCACCCGTTGCAGCGCATCGACAAAGGGTGCCGTGGCTGTCAGCTGGGAACCGATATGACAAGCCACCCCCAGAATCTGAATATTCTCCAGCGCGGCGGCCTGTTCATACAGGCACAATGCGCTGTCAACGCAGACGCCAAACTTGTTCTCCTTGAGACCGGTGGAGATGTAAGGGTGAGTGTTGGCGTCCACATCGGGATTGACGCGCAGTGAAATCGGGGCGCGTATTCCCAGCATGCCCGCCTGTTCATCGATGCACAGCAACTCGGATTCTGATTCCACATTGAAACAGTGAATTCCCACCTGAAGCGCGCGGTGGATCTCGTCAACCCGTTTACCAACACCGGAAAATACCACTTTGGCCGGGTCTCCACCCGCCTCCAGCACTCGTTCCAGCTCTCCCAGCGAGACGATATCAAAGCCGGATCCCAGTCGTGCCAGCAGATTCAAAATGGCCAGATTGGAGTTGGCCTTCACTGCATAACAGATCAGGTGATCGCGCCCCGCCAGAGCCTGATCGAAAGCGTGCCAGTGGCGCTCCAGTGTTGCACGGGAGTAGACATAAGTGGGCGTGCCCCAGGTTGCGGCAACCTCGGTCAGGTCGACCTGTTCGGCAAACAGCCGGTTATCCCGGTAGTTGAAATAGTCCATAGCGGTTACTTCTGTTGCTGTGATTCATCCGGCAGGTAGAGCAGCCCTTTCTGCCCACAGCCGGAAAGCAGGCCGACTGTTCCCAGCAACAATAGTGCCACTGCAATGGTGTGTATCCGGCAAGTGCTCATTTCCCGGAGTATAACCGCTAACTGTCGGGATGTGCAGGTAGATCCTTGTCCAATATGAAATGAATCTGAAGCCGGGTCAGGTTCTGTTCATGATGGGAAGATGAAAACCATCATGAAACTCGAAGAGCCTAATTAACCTGAACTCGGGTTAAGCAATATTAATCGTTGCATAAGTATTCGCAGTATATATATTGTATTTTCAACGTGAAAAGACGTTATTCTAGGAGTCTGTCGGATTTGGGAATAATCTACTGCACTGATGGGAGAGCGGCCAAAATATCCCCGGTTTTTCGTTAAATAGCCCCACTATTCGCCTCAAAACCGGAAATATTTTGACTCGATCTCCCACCAGCTCGCTACGATTACCCAAACCCGACAGACT
>JAJRUV010000062.1 GCA_024277595.1 Gammaproteobacteria bacterium | reverse complement strand
TACCGTAGCGATATTCCATACCTTACCACCTTCAATAGTGCCAGCGGCCAGTATCGCAGATAAATCTGACCGCCTAAAGGCGGTGGTTTTAACCTTTAATCGAGACGAATAAAGTGATGTTACCTGTTCAAAAACCCGTTAATACAACAGATTCAACAAAATAGAGCATCAAGGATATCGTCTTCTATCGTATTTTTTCGGGTGATGCTGATGGCTCACTTCTGTTAGGAAGCATGCGAAACTGACCCCGGTATTGGGGGGAAACAGCGTCCGGTTTTGCCCCCCCTGAAGTCTGTCATTCTCCGGCCTTTTGTCGGAGTAGCCGGGGTGTGTTGTGACCGGAAAGAATTGCCAGGATTCGTCGCCGTCATGAAATCAGCGGCGAAAGTATCCGTCTCGTTGCGTGCAGTCTGAACCTGTCACGCAATACCGACCGCAACTACCTGAAGCCATCCGAACCGCCGCAATACCGGCGGAGCCACCAGCCAAAACCGAAGCGGGGTGCCCCGGCGCATAGTCGATGACAATCCGCGCACCCTGGTGGATGCCGTACAAACGGGCAAGGCACGAAAGTTCAACCGGCCATTTAAGGTCAGATAGAGAACCCGGTGGGCAACGTACGGGAATGGTGGTTCAGCCCCCGACCGACCTTCAAGGAACTGGCGGCACTCAATGTCCGGCTGGAACAACAGTGTCGGGATGAGCTGAGTGAAAGGCGTCATCCTGATGATAAATCCCGGTAACTATTCAGATTACCCAGCTATTTGCCAAAGAACAAGGGCAAAGCCTTTGCCGGTTATGTGGAAAAAACCTGAATGCCTTAACCAATCAAGCCGGGCATGGCCAAAATCCTCTATCTCTTCCCAACCTTCGGCTCCACAGAGTATGGCGCTCATGGACAGAAACAGGATACCCTGCAATTCGCGGCGTCGGCACCGCTCAATCCGCGGTTCCGGTATGTTGCCGAAGTGGCTCATGAAATCACTCAAATCTCCTCTGCTCCTGGCTTTGGCGATCTGAACCGTGAGTTGCAATTTAGTTCCTTCTATAATGATCTTGTCCTGATTATTGGAGATGTTCTCATGTTTTCACTACCGAGGGAGTTGTGGTATTGAATATTCAATTTTCGGCCGCATGTTATGGCTAACACCATTTAACCAAAGAGGATCCCACCGCAATGCGAATGGATAAACTGACCACTAAATTCCAAATGGCCTTGGCCGATGCGCAGAGTCTGGCGCTGGGGCGTGACCACCAATTCATCGAGCCGCAGCACCTGATGACCGCCCTGCTGGATCAGGAGGGTGGCACTATACGTCATCTGTTGGCCCAGGCAGGAGTTAATATCAATGCATTACGTTCGGCGCTGGGTGAAGCACTGGACAGATTGCCGTCGGTGGAAGGTGCGGGAGGTGAAGTGCACATCTCTAATAACCTTGGGCGCATGCTCAATCTGACCGACAAACTGGCCCAGAAGCGCAAGGATCAATATATCTCCAGTGAACTGTTCGCCCTGGTAGCGGCGGAGGACAAAGGTCAGCTGGGCGATATGCTACGTAAGGCCGGAGCAAATAAAGAAGCGGTTGAAAAGAGTATTGAAGTGTTGCGCGGTGGCCAGCAGGTCAATGACCCCAACGCAGAGGATCAGCGTCAGGCGCTGGAGAAATATACCATCGATCTGACCGAGCGCGCCGAACTGGGCAAGCTGGATCCCGTAATCGGACGTGATGATGAGATTCGCCGCACCGTTCAGGTATTGCAGCGCCGGACCAAAAATAATCCGGTGCTGATTGGAGAAGCCGGGGTCGGCAAGACAGCTATTGTCGAGGGTTTGGCGCAACGCATTGTCAATGGTGAAGTGCCGGAAGGGTTGAAGGGCAAGCGAATCCTCTCCCTCGATATGGGTTCCCTGCTGGCCGGGGCGAAATTCCGCGGCGAATTTGAAGAGCGTCTCAAGGCGGTGCTGAGCGACCTGTCCAAACAGGAGGGTCGTATCATCCTGTTCATCGACGAGATCCACACCATGGTGGGCGCGGGCAAGGCAGAGGGTGCGATGGATGCGGGCAATATGCTCAAACCAGCACTGGCCCGTGGCGAGTTGCACTGTGTGGGTGCAACTACGCTTGATGAATACCGTCAGCATATAGAAAAAGACGCTGCGCTTGAGCGCCGTTTCCAGAAAGTGTTGGTGGAAGAGCCCTCGGTGGAGGATACCATCGCCATCTTGCGCGGCCTGAAAGAGAAATACGAGGTACATCATGGTGTGGAGATTACCGATCCCGCCATTGTTGCGGCAGCTACCTTGTCGTATCGTTACATCACCGATCGGCAGTTGCCGGACAAGGCGATTGACCTGATTGATGAAGCCGGTAGTCGCCTGCGCATGGAGATTGACTCCAAGCCGGAGCAGTTGGATAAGCTGGAGCGCCGCCTGATTCAGCTCAAGATAGAGCGTGAAGCGGTCAGCAAAGAGAGCGATGAGGCCTCGCGCAGACGCCTGGAGAAACTGGAAGAAGAGATTTCACAGCTGGATCGCGAGTACAGCGATCTGGAAGAGATCTGGAAGGCGGAAAAAGCTGCTTTGCAAGGTACCCAGCAGTTCAAGGAAGAGCTGGATAGAGCGCGTATTGAATTGGAAACTGCGCACCGCGCCGGTGATCTGGCGCGCATGTCCGAGCTGCAGTATGGCCGCATCCCGGAGTTGGAAAAACAGCTTGAAGTGGCCGCCCGGGCCGAGCAGCAGGAGACCCGGCTGCTGCGCAACAGTGTGACCGAAGAAGAGATTGCCGAAGTGGTGTCCAAATGGACCGGTATCCCCGTTTCCAAGATGCTGGAGGGCGAGCGGGACAAGCTGCTTCGGATGGAGGAGGCGCTGCACAGCCGGATTGTCGGTCAGGACGAGGCGGTCAAGGCAGTGGCCGATGCCATCCGCCGTTCCCGCGCCGGGCTGTCCGAACCCAACCGCCCCAATGGCTCGTTCCTGTTCCTCGGTCCCACCGGCGTGGGCAAAACAGAACTGACCAAGGCGCTGGCAGAGTTCCTGTTCGATACCGAGGATGCCATGGTGCGTATCGACATGTCCGAGTTCATGGAGAAACACTCCGTGGCGCGTCTTATCGGCGCTCCTCCCGGCTATGTGGGTTACGAGGAAGGTGGTTATCTGACCGAAGCAGTACGGCGCAAGCCCTACTCGGTGATTCTGCTGGATGAGGTGGAAAAAGCCCATCCCGATGTATTCAACGTGCTGCTTCAGGTGCTGGATGATGGTCGTCTTACTGATGGTCAGGGACGTACCGTGGATTTCCGTAACGCTGTGATCGTGATGACCTCCAATCTGGGATCCCAGCAGATCCAGGAGATGGCCGGTGAAGAGAACTACCAGGCGATGAAGGCGGCAGTGATGGAGATTGTCGGGCACCACTTCCGGCCAGAATTCATCAACCGCGTCGATGAAGTCGTTGTATTTCATCCGCTAGGCAAGGAGCAGATTCGTTCCATCGCGGCAATTCAGGTTGAGCAGTTGCGTCACCGTCTGCGTGATCGGCAGATGGATCTCGAAATCACCGATGCCGCGCTGGACAAGCTGGGTGAAGCTGGATTCGACCCGGTCTATGGTGCGCGGCCGCTGAAGCGTGCGCTGCAGCAGTCGATAGAGAATCAGTTGGCTCAGGAGATTCTGGCCGGCAAATTTACCATCGGGGATGTAATCGAAGTGGATGTGCAGGGCGAACAGTTTATATTCCAAAAGGGGGTGGGCGGTTAGAGCCACTTACCCCAACATATCAGGATGCAGTTTTCGAAAGATCATGAACGGGAAGTCCAGAGTATGGTAGCAGGTCGGGACTACCAAGGGCGTATCGCGAGTTTGTCACGATGTTCCCGGGCGAGGAAGTGTGTATTCGATACATGGCCGCCCCTGAAGAACATTTCAACTCACTGAGTATTCTAGTGCTCCGTCAAGGTGATAAATCAGGATACAGCGTTCCTGTGGTGTTTCGCAGCAAGGCACAGTGTGCAGGCAATGGCTGTCGCCCTTGTCAAACACTGCAACGCCGCAGCGGGACACCACAGGAGCGCCCGAAGGGTTGG
>JAJRUV010000061.1 GCA_024277595.1 Gammaproteobacteria bacterium | reverse complement strand
TGAGGGATTGAATTCAAGGATACAGACAATCAAGGCGAATGCCAGAGGCTATCGATCCTTTGATGGGTTTGGAAACAGCATTCTTTTTTACTGTGGCGGATTGAATATGGAACCCGAGGTTCCATACTAATCCACGAAGAACCAAAAATATGAAGCAATCACCAGGTGCCCGAACAGAACGGCAAGTCGCGATCTTGCCGATTTGCTTGCCAGGGGGATCATCACCCGGCTGCCGGGAGGTGGCAGAACAACCCGTTATGCACTGATGACAGTTGAACCGGGTGGGGTCGGAGCTCAATAAACTGCCTTTCCAGATGATTTTCAGGAATTCCTGAACATGGTATTTTTCATGGTATTTTCAAGCGCGCTCGAGCAGAAAAGCGACGATACTATGGGAAGCGAATTGGTGCAGTCATGGTTGGTATTGACGGCGTTCAGATTCCTCTTCTCGAACGGGTGTGGCGTGATTATGCTGGTGAACACGGTTGATTCGTTGCCTGCCCCCATTTCCGAAAAGCGTGTCCTTGTGTTACTTCAATGGTTGCCAACCCGGCACGGCTTTGGCGAACTCTTCCTGAAAAGCCGGGCGCTTGATGTTGTCCTGCTTGACTTTGAGGGCGAAGTCACGCCAGCGAGACGGATCACGCAGCACATTAACCAATACGCGGTGAACCTTGCTCATCATCTGTGCCTGGCGGGCGTAGTCCTTGCGCGGGGCGCTGGCCTTGAGGTTGCCCAGACCTGATAAATAGTATTTCAACATTGCCTCGGGATACCTGACCTCAAGGCGTTTGGCGGTCCTCGGTTCATAGGCGCTGTCCCAGGCGTAGAGCGGATAGCGGCTCCGGCTCAGCACGGCTACTGCCTCCTCGTATTCTTTACGGTGCATGTGGATGCGAAGCTGCTCTGTCTCCCAGGCGTTTTCCAACTGCGCGAGAATTTTTGCTTCGTAACGCTTCCATTCGGCGGCCGTGCACAGTTTGCGAAATGCCTTGTACCTGTCGCAGGTCAGAGGATCGATCGCCTGATCGAATTGCAGCGCCAGGTAGCGTTCGCGATTGCCGGCGGATTTGACCTGCTTGGCAACGAACTGGCGCAATTCATCCATGCGGCCTCCCTTGAGCAGTCCTGCCTCCGCAACCTCCATGGCCTTTTGCTTTTCACCGGCCTTCCAGTAAAAATCCGCCAGGTCGAAATAGTCGGCGCCGGTGGCCAGTTTACGCTGGCGCAGTTCGAGATATTTTTCCCGGTCGCCGAGTCGGCGATAAATGCGGCGGGCATGGTCGATATTCCACTCCCCACCCATGGCCTCAAAGGCTTCCGCCAGTGTGCGCCAATCGTCGTCGGTGTAACAGGCCGCATAGGCCACATCGTAGAGATCGTTATCAAGTCCGGCATTACCACTTTCGATATAGGGCAGGACGTTGTCGAGCAGTTTTTGCCGGTAGCCTGCATCGATCGTTTTCCGTGAAAGCGCTTGTGCGATCTCCTGCAACAGGCTGGAAACATGGAGGTCGGTGTCATAATCGCCGCCGCCATAGATGTCGGTGTCCAGTTCGTCCAGATCCGGTGCGAGTTCGGCCCACAGGGCCAGCACTTTTTCACCCTCGGACTGTTTCTTTCGGCCGGGTGTCAGGGCGGCGTGTTTGTTCAGATAGTCGAGGCATTCACGCCGGACAGCGGGGTGTGAGGCAGCCACGCGGACGAGCAAATCAACCAGCTTCGCTTTCGATAGTGTTTCGAGCAAGCCAGCCAGAGGATCGTCCTGTTTGCGTTGTTTTGCCACGGGTCTTCACTTGGGGAGTTGAAATTGAACGATCTGGCCAAGCAAGGGTAGGGCCTTCACCCGGTACTCGTGACACAGGCGCCCGTCGGAAGCCGGCTCCACTGCCGCCAGTCCCAGACAGCCCGCGAAATGTACCAGCGATCGCCAGGTGTAAGCGCGGCGTACTGTCTCCTCGGGGGAGAACACCTGGCTCGGTGGCACTTCATCCAGCAGCATCGGAAAGGCGTGCAAGAAGGCATCTTCATAAAACACTTGCGGCCGCCAGGTGTCGCCGTAGCGGGCAAGCAGGTAAAGCGTGAACAGGAAGGCGCTCTGCATGAAGTGCAACTCGGGATAGCCGTCCCGGTATGCCCAGTTGAACTGCTCGACATAGGCCCGGAACAGTCTGGGGTAGATCGCAGCCAGGTGACATGCAAATCATCGAAATCCTCCTCCCGATTGATGCCGCCAAAACGGGTTTTCTCCCGGTATTTCTGCTCACCCAGGTAAGTCAGTGTGGCCTCGCGGCAAAAGTTGCGCGGCAGGTTGCCCTTGGCGGTCGGTTTGAGGCCCTGCTCGCCGATTGCGTCTGTCAGTAACTCGAACAGGGTTAGTACCGGCGCGATCGGATCGGCATCGAGCACCTCCGGAAAACATACCAGCTCCGGTGATATGAACGGAAAATTCAGTATCCAGTGCATCTGCTCGGGCGATAAACCGTGAAATTCATCCAGCGGTCGACGGTTTTTCTGTTGGGTGATTTGATCCAGAAATGCCTGCGCCTCTTCCAGTGAGTTGAATTGCTGGTCTTCGAGTGCCTCGCGGAGGGTTTCGGACATGCCCGCCGCGCCGTGGCTGGATGCTGTGCGGTTCTCCTTGCCCAGGCAGCAGTGCTTGAATTTCTTTCCACTGCCGCAAGGGCAGGGATCATTGCGACTGATGTTCGGTGTTTTCATATCACAATCTTCTCCGAATTGATTTCATGCCACGGCAGTACCGTGACATCGGAGCGTATCTGCCGACTGTCACCGCCATAAATCAGCCACGCCTTTTCGCCGGTTTCACCTGCCAGATTTTTCCAGAACACCAGCTCCTTGAAGCAATCCTTGTTGATGGTTTTCCCGGATTTGATTTCCGGCGGTGACAGATGGGTTCCATGGTCAATCAGCAAATCCACCTCGTGTCCCGAACGATCACGCCAGAAGTAAAGATTCGAGGTTTCACCCGTGTTATAATGAGCCTCGAGCAATTCACTGATGACCCAGGTTTCGAACAAGGCGCCCCGTTGCACATGGGCGCTTAGTTGTTCTGGTGCCTGAATGCCGAGCAGCCAGGTTGCAAGACCGGTATCGAGAAAATAGAGTTTGGGTGTCTTGATCAGGCGCTTGTTGAAATTCTGGTGATGCGGTGGCAACAGATACACGATGTAACTGGCTTCCAGTACAGATACCCAAGCTTTGGCTGTGTTATGCGTGATGCCGACATCATTAGCGAGCGAGGAGAGGTTGAGTAGTTGTCCAGTACGGCCGACGCATAATTTCAGAAAGCGTTGAAAGGTGCCCAAGTCCTGTACCTTGATCAATTGACGAACATCACGCTCGAGATAGGTGCGCACATAGTTTCCATACCACGGACGGGGTTCCAGTCCTCAGTCAAATATGGGTGGGTAGGAGCCCGCGAAAAGTACCTGGTCGAGGCTGTCGCCGATTTTTCCTGCGCGCTGTAACTCGCCGTAGCTCATGGGTAATAGCGTCAGCAATGCGGCTCTGCCTGCCAGACTCTGCGTGATGCCTGATAACAGACCAAATTGCTGAGATCCCGTCAGAATAAATTCGCCAGGCTGTTGATATTCATCAATGCGTGTCTGCAAATAAGAAAACAGGGCAGGGCAGCGTTGCGCTTCGTCCAGAATGGCGCCTTCGGTGAGCTGGTTCAGAAAGCCCCGTGGATCACTTTCAGCGAATTCCCGTTGATCGAGATCCTCGAGCGAGACATAACGGTGTTCCGGGAATGCATGCCGGACCAGTGTGGATTTTCCCGACTGGCGTGGCCCGGTGACCACGACCACCGGGTAGTCGCGGGCGAAGTCCTGAAGCCGGTTTTCTGCATCTCGGGCAATATACATTGAAGGCGCTCTGACTTTGCATGCCGTAACAAAGCATATAGCAAGATCGCACATTATTGTCAATAAGATTTATAATTAGCACAACCAGAAGGCGTGCGCTTGAAAATAATAGCCCAACAGGTGCTTGGGGCGTTGCTGGCAGTGCTCAAGCGGTAGTTTTTTCGGGCAATTGGCAGGATTTTCTGAACATGGTGTTATCATTTTCCATAATCATTAACCAATTAACATTAAAGGATAAAAATGGCCAATATGCAATGGAGTGGGAGTGGCCGGCACCGACTGGCAATGGCAGATATCGGCCTGCAACGGATGGTTGAAGTGGTTTCATCTTTCTGGACAACATGTTCGCCGCGATTCTGAATTTTTTCAGCCTGGTTTCAGGTTCGGTCTCTAAGATTGTTTCCAACAGACAAAGAGAATACCCAAAACGGCAGGGCAAATCCGCAAAGGACTCGTGTATCTTTTTCGGCATGTGGCTGTAAGACAATGGTGGAACCGCAAATGCAAAAAATTCGAGCCCCCGGACAGGGAAGAAAACGGAAGATTCGAGCATGAACTGTGTAAATTCACGTAATACAAGACGTAACGACAAAGCAACCAACCTTTTCGGGCAGACAAGATTAGCTCGATGGGGGTTGGTTTGCTCTAACCTCTAGTTATGTAAGAGAAAGTCTGCGTTTTTGAACGGCTGGTTAGCCACTCTTGAGCAGACGCTGCTTCTGCCGTTGCCAGTCCCTGTCTTTCTGGGTGGCGCGTTTGTCGTGAGCCTGTTTGCCTTTGGCCAGTCCGATCTCCAGCTTGGCCCGGCTGTGCTTCCAGTACATTGCCAGCGGTACCAGCGTGAATCCCTTGCGTTCGACAGCACCGGTGAGTTTGTCCAGTTCGATGCGGTTCAATAGTAGTTTGCGGGTACGGGTAGGGTCGGGATGAATGTGGGTCGAAGCGGTCGGCAGCGGGGTAATCAGTGCTCCTAGCAGCCAAGCTTCGTTGTCCTTGATCAGCACATAGCTGTCGCTTAACTGAACACGTCCGGCGCGCAGGCTTTTGACCTCCCACCCTTCCAGTACGATACCTGCTTCGAAACGATCGGTTATGAAGTAGTCATGGCGTGCTTTTTTGTTGAGGGCGATGGTTGCCCCCGGGTTGGCCGACTTTCTTTTTTTCTTTGCCATGTGATCATTATACCCTAACGGCGAGTTGAGCCATCCTGGAAATTACCGCACAATAATAGCAATATAGAATAACTCGGGGTGGTAATGGTAGTGAAAAGAATCTCTCTCCATGGTCAATGGTCATCACGCTGGGCCTTTATCCTGGCAGCGACGGGTTCCGCTGTGGGGCTGGGCAATATCTGGAAGTTTCCCTACATCGCCGGCGAGAATGGTGGGGGTGCCTTTGTCCTTGTCTATCTGATCTGCATTGCCTGTATCGGCATCCCCATCATGATGGCGGAGATTCTCATCGGCCGACGCGGGCGGCGCAGCCCGATCAATACCATGCGGGTGCTCGCCGGAGAGGGGCACCACCATCCGGCATGGCAATATCTGGGCTGGGTCGGGGTGCTGGCCGGGTTTCTGATTCTCTCATATTACAGTGTGATTGCGGGCTGGGCGCTGGCGTATGTGTTTCGGGCAGCGGGGGGGCTGTTCGGCGGTGCCAGTGGCGAGCAAATCGGGGCGATGTTCAGTGGATTGATCTCCGATCCGGAACGTTTGCTGGCCTGGCATACCGTTTTTGTGGTGATGACCATGGTTGTGGTCTCCCGCGGGGTGCAGAGCGGTCTGGAGAAAGCGGTGCGGTTTCTGATGCCCGCCTTGTTTCTGCTGCTGGCAATGTTGGTGGGCTACGCTATGAGTACCGGCAGTTTTGGCGAGGGACTCACGTTTCTGTTTACCCCGGACTTCAGCAAGTTGACGCCGGCATCGGTGCTGATTGCCATGGGTCACGCTTTTTTCACCCTTAGTCTGGGTATGGGGGCGATTATGGTCTATGGCTCCTATCTGCCGGAGGATGCATCGATTGCCCAGACTTCGGTCATCATTGCCCTGGCTGACACGCTGGTGGCATTGATGGCCGGCATGGCTATCTTCCCCATTGTGTTTGCACACGGTCTGGAGCCGGGGGCAGGACCGGGGTTGATCTTTCAGACCTTGCCGATTGCGTTCGGCAACATGCCTGGCGGGGTGTTTTTCGGTACGCTGTTTTTTGTGCTGCTGGTGTTTGCCGCCTGGACCTCGGCTATTTCCCTGATTGAACCGGCAGTGGCCTGGTTGGTGGAGAATCACGGTATGACGCGGGTGATGGCATCGGTCTGGGCGGGGTTGGCCACCTGGGTAGTCGGGTTGGGAACGGTGTTTTCATTTAATCTGTGGGCGGAGCAGAAGCTGTTTGGTCTGACCTTTTTCGACCTGCTGGATTTTGCTACGGCAAATGTTATCCTCCCGATGGGTGGGTTGTTTATCGCCCTGTTTGCTACCTGGACCCTGAGCCGCAAGGTCACCCGGGATGAGCTGGGATTGCAGGGGGCCGGTTATCAACTGTGGTATATTCTGACCCGTTATGTTGCGCCGCTGGCGGTGATTGTTATATTTCTCAATGTTATCGGACTGCTTGATTTTGGTTGATACCCGTGACCTGTATTAGTAAAAATGCCCTGATCCCCTACAGTGCTGCCGAGATGTATGCGCTGGTTGATGATATTGCCTCATACCCCGGATTTCTCGAGTGGTGCCGTTCGGCAACCGAGCTGGAGCGCAGCGGCGACCAGGTAACGGCGCGTCTGGAGCTGGCACGGGGCGCGTTTCATAAAACCTTTACCACGCGCAACAGGATGCAGCAGGACAAGATGGTTGAGATGCGCCTGGTGGAAGGTCCGTTCCGCCTGCTGGAAGGATTTTGGCGGTTTGATTCGTTAGGTGAACGGGCCTGTAAGGTCTCTTTTGACCTGGAGTTTGAATTTTCCAGTCGACTGATGGGGTTGGCGGCCGGACCGGCATTCAGCCAGATCGCCAACACAATGGTGGATGCCTTCTGCAAGCGGGCGGTGGAGATCTATGGAAAAAACTGAGGGCAAAATGATTGCGGTGGAGGTAGCTTATGCACTGCCGGAACGCCAGATGATCATTCCGCTTAAGGTGGAAGAGGGGGCAACGGTAGAGCAGGCTATTCTGCAATCGGGTATTCTGGGCAAGTTTCCTGGCCTGGAACTTACGCCGGAAACGAAAGTCGGTATTTTCTCTAGGCCGACCAGGCAGGACAGGGTACTGTGTGATGGCGAACGGGTGGAGATCTACCGGCCGTTGACTGCCGATCCGAAAGAGGTGCGCAAGCGCCGTGCCGCCGAGGGAAAAAAGATGAAAAAAGGTGGCGGCTGAACGGTTGCTCGTCTGGTCAACTTTTTTTGTCGGGATGGATATCCCCGCTTGTGTGCGTCAGGCGCCCATCCTTGAAATAGACCTGCAGTGAGTAGCGCTTGAACGGCATACCCTTTTTTTTCAGGCTGTAATAATAGTTCCAGCGGTCGTGGTGGAACGGATCGCGGATCAGTGGCGTGCCCAGAATTAGTTGTACCTGCCGTTGATCCATGCCGGGCTTCAACTGATCCACCATCTCCTGGTTGATGAGGTTTCCCTGCTGAATATCCACGCGGTGGATACCGCACCCGGCAGTAACCAGCGCAGAGAGAAGCAGTATATTAATAATAATCTTTCGCATTTGGCAGTTACGCTATATAATAAGTTTCCACATATTACCGCTGAGAGACCGGCGTGAAAAGTCATAATCTGAAAAAGGTGGGACTGAAAGTCACCTTGCCCCGCCTGAAAATCCTCGAAATTCTGGGTAAACCCGCACAGCGTCACATGAGTGCCGAAGATGTTTACAAAGCGCTGCTGGAGGCTGATGAAGAGATCGGCTTGGCCACGGTGTACCGGGTGTTGACCCAGTTTGAAACGGCGGGCCTGGTGGAGCGTCACAATTTTGAAGGGGGGCAGGCGGTCTTTGAATTGAGTGAAGGGGATCATCATGATCACTTGCTATGTGTCAAGTGTGGCCGTGTGGATGAGTTTATTGATGAGACCATCGAGAAGCGCCAGCAGGATATTGCTGAAAAATTTGGTTACAAGATTACGGATCACTGTCTGTACATCTACGGTGTTTGCTCTGAGTGCCAAAAGTAGCGTGGTGGTGAGAGAGTACCTCTGAAAGCAAAAAGCTCCTTCGCGGAGCTTTTTGCTTTTATCATGAGACGGCTTGTTATCCGCCAGTAAGTTTTTTATATTTGCCCATAAGCGCTTCCTGATCCTCTTCATGCTCAGGATCGGGAATAATACAGTCCACAGGGCAAACATCCACACACTGGGGTGTATCGTAATGTCCGACGCACTCCGTGCATTTATCGGGATCTATCTCGTAGATCTCATCGCCCTGGTAGATGGCCTCGTTGGGGCATTCGGGCTCACAGACATCACAGTTGATGCATTCGTCGGTAATGGTTAGCGCCATGGATATCTCCTGCAATTCAAGCTGATCAATTATATCTCATTTTTTTCTGTAGCGCATATCCCACCTTCTCGTGGACAAAGCCGGAGATGTCGCCACCCAGAGAGGCGATTTCCCGTATCAGGCTGGAGGATATGTAGGTGTACTGTTCGGCCGGGGTCAGAAACAGGGTCTCCACATCCGGGGCGAGGCGGCGGTTGATGCTCGCCAGCTGGATTTCATGCTCGAAATCCGATATCGCCCGCAGCCCGCGCAGGATAACCTGCGCCTTGCGCGTATGAGCAAAGTCCACCAACAGGGTATCGAAGCCGCAAACCTCTACATTGTCCAGTCCGCTGAGTACTTCACGGGCCAGTTCAATCCGCTCGTGCAACGAAAAGACAGGACGCTTGCTGTTGTTATCGGCCACTGCAACGATGACATGATCAAAAATCCGTGCCGCACGCAGGACGAGATCGCTGTGCCCGTTGGTGATGGGGTCAAAGGTGCCTGGATAGATGGCTGTTGTCATAATCCGGAATTGTGTCAAGCCAGGTGGAGATGGCGCTCCGCCAGATTATAGCTTACCTGACCGGCTCTGTTGCTGCGTGATATCTGCCATCCAGCGGGGAGGGCTGGTTCCGGCAGACGGGTCTCGGATTCGATATAGATCCAGGCATGGGGAGTCAGCCAGCCGCCGCCCTCCAGCTGCTGGATGCAGCCGTTCAGCAGATTCCGGTGGAAGGGGGGATCGAGGAAGACGATGTCGAACGGTTCTGCCGGCCCGGCCAGGTAGTCGAGAGCTTGATTCCGGATCACAACCAGCCCTTGAGCGGCAACCTGTTTGCCAGTGTTGCGCAGGTTGTTTACCACGTCACTGTCGTTGTCCACCATCACTACCCCGGCGGCGCCCCGTGAAAGCGCCTCCCAACCCAGGGCGCCGCTGCCGGCGAACAGATCCAGGCAGCGGGCGCCGGGGATCACCGGTTGCAGCCAGTTGAACAGGGTCTCGCGGACGCGGTCGGGTGTGGGCCGTAAACCGGGCCGATCCGAAAAGGCCAGCTTGCGGCCGCGCCACTCTCCGGCGATGATCCGGATCTGGTTACGCCCACTCACTCACCGCCACCAACCATGATGGTCGCTATCTTTTCGGGATCAATCCGGCGCTGGAACGCTGCGCGGATCTCTTTCAGGGTCACTGCCTCGACCCGCTGGCTGAAGGTATCAAGATAGTCAAGCGGCAGGCCATAGAAGCCGATCATGGCGATATATTCAAGGATATCCTTGTTGCTGTCGATGCGCAGGGGGAAGCCACCGGTGATGTTTTTTTTGGCCGCTTCCAGTTCACTTGCGGTGGGGCCGAGTTTGATGAATTGTTGTAATGTCTCCTGCAACACCCGGTTTGCCTCGGTTGCCTTGTCGTTACGGGTTTGCAGGCCGATCTGGAACGGACCCTTGTGGCGCATCGGCATGAAGAAGCTGTAAGCACTGTAGGCCAGACCCCGATTTTCCCGGATTTCAGCCATGATTCGCGAGCCAAAACCGCTACCCCCCAGAGTATGGTTGCCCACATAGAGCGCCAGATAGTCCGGATCGGTGCGGGTCATTCCCGGTTGTCCTACCAGGATGTGGGTCTGGCTGGAGGGGAACGGGATGGTCTCCTCGGCAGCTTTGGTCAGCGGCGTTACCACTGGCAGATCAGCGGCGGCTTTGCCAGTGGGAAGTTTCGCCACCAGCCGTTCGGCCAGCATTTCCGCCTGGCTCCGCGACAGGTTACCGACCAGGGCAATCACGACATTTGCTGCTACATAGTACTGTTTATGGAATCTCTCCAGTTCATTCCGTTGCAACATCTGCAGGCTTTTCATGGTGCCGTTGCCGGGTGAGCCGTACGGGTGGTCACCATAGATTGCGCGGTAGAACGCCTTGCTGGCAATGCTGGCTGGTGACTGCTGCTCCGCTTGCAGGCCAATCAGCATCCGCTTGCGTTCTCGCTGAAAGATCGGGTCGGGAAAGCGGGGTTGGCTGATGAGAGTAGCCAGAATATTCACTGCTGGATCGAGGTATTTTGTCTCACTCAGACTGCGCAGGCTGACCAGTGCCATATCACGCAGGGCGGCGTTGCCGAGCCGGGCGCCCAGACCTTCCAGACGCTCGGCGATCTGCTCTTCGCTGAGCTCTCCCGCGCCTGCATCCAGCAGGCCGTTGGTCATGACCGCGAGTCCCTGCCGTTCCTCATCACGGGCGCTGCCGGCATCGAATACTACCCGAATATCCACCATTGGCAGTTGGGGAGCGGAAACAAAGTAGACGCGAGCACCGTTACCGGTTTTCCAGTGCTGAATCTCCGGTCCGGCAACAGCAGTTGTTACGGGCAGCAGGATGGCCCCTATCCAGATGACGATTGTTTTAGTGAGCCGCATGCTGTTTGCCTCCATCGTCGTTTTTTGCATTCTTTTCGAGCGGTAACGGGTCGAGTTCTGCTATGGTCAGATGATCATCGATGAGATATTTGCGGGCTACAGCCTGCAACTGTTCGGCCGTAATAGCGAGCACTTTGTCGGTGTATTCATCCATCCGCTGCCAGCCAAGACCAACGGTTTCCAGGGTGCCCATCTGCATCGCCTGGTAGAAGGGGGAGTCCTGTTCGTAGGTTTTTCCCGCTACCACTTGAGCCTTGATGCGCGCCAGCTCCTGTTCGCTGACCGGTTCTTTTTTCAGTCGTTCTATCTCACTGCGCCGCGCTTTCTCCAGTTCGGCGATGCTGTGTCCTTGTGCCGGTGTGCCGTCGAGCAGCAACAGATCCTGGCGCATGGAGTAAAGATTGTATCCGGCCCCGGCACTGGCGGCCAGCTGCTGTTTGCGTACCAGATTTTTTGTCAGGCGGGCGCTGTCACCACCATCAAGAACCCCGGCAAGCACCTCGAGGGCGTAGGGTTCCCACTCGTCCGCGGCAGTTTTCAGCACCGGCGCCTTGTATCCCATCAACAGGTAGGGGAGTTCTGCCGGGGCGCGGACGGTGATCCGCCGGATTCCGCGCTGCTGGCTTTCCGTTCGTGGTTTGGGTTGCTTCAGTTCGCTGGGCTTGAGGGAGCCGAAATGCTTTTTGGCCAGCTCAAAAACCTGCCGGGGATCGACATCACCAACCACCACCAGGGTAGCGTTGTTGGGTGCGTACCAGCGTCGATACCACGGGACGAGGTCGTCTGCCTGCAGGCTTTCCAGATCCTGCATCCAGCCGATAATGGGGTGGTGGTAGGGGCTGTTGACAAAGGCGGCAGCATTGAGTTGCTCGTAGGTCAGCGATTGCGGCTTGTCCTCGGTGCGCATCCGCCGCTCCTCCATCACGACCTTGACCTCCTTGGCAAACTCATCCGCTGGCAGCAGCAGGTTGCGCATGCGATCTGCCTCCATTTCGAAGCTGACCTCCAGCCGACTCTTCTCCAATTGCTGGAAATAGGCGGTATAGTCGCGACCGGTAAAGGCATTCTCCTCCCCGCCGTTCTCGGCAATGATTCGGGAAAACTCCCCTGGACCGTGTTTTTTGGTGCCTTTGAACATCATGTGTTCCAGTACGTGGGATACACCGGTGATGCCGTCATGTTCATAACTGGCGCCCACTTTGTACCAAATCTGGGAGACTACCACCGGAGCGCGATGATCCTCCCTGACCAGGATTTTTAACCCGTTATCCAGCTTGAACTCATGCACCTGAGCCAGTGCGGATGTAACCATCAATGCCAAGGCGAAAAAAAGCAGCAGGGAGGATATTCGTTTTGTTTGCAACATTGTTGTTCTTTCCGTTTCCGTAGCCGAAGTGGATAATGATAAGATAAACTGTTAGGTGATACTAACCTGTTTATTAAATTACCGTAGCCCGGGGTGAGACTGTAAAAATCATGTTTGGTTTCATTAAGAAAAAATCTTCCGAGCAGAGCGAGACGCCCAAAAAAGCGGGGTTTGTCGGCCGCCTGCGTGAGCGCCTGTCACGTACCCGATCCGGTTTGACCGAAGGGCTTTCCAGTCTGTTGCTTGGGAAAAAAGCTATCGATGACGAGCTGCTGGAGGAGTTGGAGACGCGACTGTTGCTCGCCGATGTGGGGGTGGACGCCACCCGGAAGATCATTGGCCGACTCACCGAGCGGGTATCACGCAAGCAGCTGACCGACGCCGATACCTTGATCGAT
The DNA here is from genome assembly GCA_024277595.1 of Gammaproteobacteria bacterium. Taxonomy (GTDB): domain Bacteria; phylum Pseudomonadota; class Gammaproteobacteria; order Thiohalospirales; family Thiohalospiraceae; genus DRMK01. The sequence goes on along the minus strand of JAJRUV010000061.1, from coordinate 5,854 downwards.
GCCCTGCGCGAGGAGTTGCTGGCCATTATTGAGCCGGTCAGCCAGCCATTGGAGATTTCGGAGTCCGAACACCCCTTCGTGATTCTGATGGTCGGAATCAACGGTGCCGGCAAGACTACCACCATCGGCAAGTTGGCTAAACAGCTGCAGAACCAGGATCGTCGGGTGATGCTGGCGGCAGGTGATACCTTTCGTGCTGCTGCGGTGGAACAGTTGCAGGTGTGGGGTGAGCGCAATGACATTCCAGTGGTGGCGCAGCACAGTGGGGCGGACTCTGCGGCGGTGATTCATGATGCGCTCCAGGCCGCCCGTTCCCGTGGCGTTGATGTGCTCATCGCAGATACTGCTGGTCGTCTGCACACCCAGCAGGGATTGATGGATGAACTGGCCAAGGTCAAGCGGGTGATGCAGAAGATTGATCCGGAGGCTCCCCACGAGGTGATGCTGGTGCTGGATGCCGGAACCGGCCAGAATGCGCTTTCCCAGGCGGTGCAGTTTCACGAGCTGATGAGTCTGACCGGAATCACCATTACCAAGCTGGATGGCACGGCGAAAGGCGGCGTGCTGTTTGCCATCGCCAAGCGGTTGGGAGTGCCGATCCGCTTTATCGGTATCGGTGAAGGGATCGACGATCTGCGGGTGTTCGATGCTGGCGAATTTGTGAATGCCCTGTTCGATAGACGGTTGAACGCTGCAGATGATTCTGTTCGACAAAGTCAGTAAACGCTACCCTGGAGGGCAGGAAGCGCTATCGACAGTCAGCTTCCACCTGAAGCCGGGTGAAATGGCCTTTCTTACCGGTCACTCCGGCGCTGGCAAGAGTTCCCTGCTTAAATTGATCACGCTTATCGAACGGGCAAGTGGCGGCCAGATCCTGATTGATGGCCAAAATCTGGCCCGGCTGGGGCGGCGGGGTATTCCCCATCTGCGCCGCAGCATCGGCACGGTTTTCCAGGACTACCGGCTGCTCCATGACTGCACCGTATTCGACAATGTTGCCTTGCCACTGATTATCACCGGCCTGCAGCGCCGCGATGTGGTGCGGCGGGTGCATGCTGCGCTGGATATGGTGGATTTGCTGAACAAGGAGAAGCGTTATCCGGTTACCCTGTCAGGGGGAGAGCAGCAACGAATCGGAATCGCTCGTGCCGTGGTCAACAAACCGCCGTTGTTGCTGGCTGATGAGCCTACCGGTAATCTGGATCCAGAACTATCGCGGGAGATTATGGCGCTGTTCGAGCTGTTCAATCAGGTGGGTGTGACGGTTTTGATTGCGTCCCATGACCTGGAGTTGATTTCACACTTGCCCTACCGGGTGCTGACCCTGGAGAAGGGACGACTGGTGCATGGTGGCGAGGTGGCGGATTCATGAGGTCTGGCGGCAGAAAACCAGTGAACAAGCCCCAGCGCAGCGGCGCCTCCCGCGATGCGGGCCGTCGTCGTGGACCCGGCAGTTATCTGGAGCGTCACCTGCAGGTGCTCGTTCCCAGTCTGGGACAGCTGAACCGCGCGCCGCTCTCTGCGTTGATAACCGCCACCGTAATCGGCATCGCACTGGCTCTGCCAGCCGGGTTATATGTGCTGGTGGATCATGCCCGGCAGCTGGGTGGTCACTGGCAGGAGACCACGCGGATCTCCCTGTTTCTCAAACAGAACATTGAGACCAGACAAGGAGAGGCGCTGGCGGATACGCTGGCTGCCAGAGAGGGAATAGATTCAGCAGAGTATATTTCTCCGCAACAAGCGCTGGCTGAGTTCCGGGAATTTTCCGGTTTTGGCGATGTGCTGGACAGTCTGGAGAGCAACCCGCTGCCTGGACTCGTTGTGGTTCAACCCGATTTTTCCTACCAGCCTGACGCGATTCAGACACTGCTGGAGCAGCTGCAGACGCTGCAGGAGGTAGATATCGCCGAACTCGATATGAAGTGGGTGAAACGGCTGCATTCCATCATCGATATTATCCAGCGGGGGATCCTGACCATCGCGGTGCTACTTGCCCTGGCGGTACTGCTGATTGTCGGTAACACGATTCGGCTGGACATCGAAAACCGCCGTGAGGAGATCGTTATCACAAAACTTATCGGCGCCACTGACGGGTTTATCCGTCGGCCTTTTCTCTATACCGGTTTCTGGTACGGCCTGGCCGGGGCAGTGATTGCCCTGGTACTGGTGAATATCTCTATGGCCCTGCTGCAGCAACCGGTCAGCCGCCTGGCCGGACTGTATGGCAGCGACTTTCAGCTTGGTTTTACTACTCTCGAGATGGTGATGCTGTTACTGCTTGCCGGTGTTGTTCTCGGTCTGCTGGGAGCCCTGCTGGCAGTAAGCCGGCATCTGCGTGCCATTGAACCAGGATAGCGTCATGAGTTTTCTCCAGCATCTGTTGCGCTGTAACCGCCACGACCTGGCCGGGTTTATTCCGTTTCGGGTGGATGGCGTGGTGGTGGGGCAGATCAGACCGGGATTTGCCTCCCTGTTGTCCGCCTGGCCCGAGGTGTTTGCGGTGATGCCGGACGGGATTGAACTGGCGGTAGCCAGCCCTGATATGGATGAGCGCAGCGCAGCAGTAGCCGGGGTTTTGCAAGCCCTCGCGGATCAGGGGGTGTTGTCTCCTCTTCACGGTGAGCAGTATGGGGCCACCGCGCACTCAAGGGATGACGGAGTACTGTTGATTGATCGGGCCGCCGCCCCCTGTTTCGGGATCCGTGCCTTCGGTCAGCATCTCAACGGCTATGTCAGGAAGGGCAGTAGCTATCATATGTGGATCGGGCGTCGGGCAGCGGATCGAATGATCTATCCAGGCCGACTGGATCATCTGGTTGCCGGGGGGCTGCCTCATGGCATTGGTCTGGCGGAAAATCTGGCAAAAGAGTGCCGGGAGGAGGCTGCGATTCCCCCACAATTGGTCTCCCGAGCCATCCCGGTCGGCACCGTTAGCTACATTGCTGAATCAGAGCGCGGGCTGAAGCCCGATACCCTCTACTGCTATGATCTGGAACTGCCTGCGGATTTCCAGCCGTGCTGTACGGATGGCGAGGTGGACGAGTTCTATCTCTGGCCGGTGGAGCAGGTCATGGAGGTGGTGAAAGAGACCCGGGAGTTCAAGCAGAACTGCAACCTGGTGATCATCGACTTTCTTATCCGCCATGGATTTATCGAACCGGAACACGAGGATTATCTGGATCTGGTGACCGGACTGCATCCCGTCCTGCCCTGAAAATCCTGTTGATCGCTACCGCGATTCTCCTGCTTTTGTTGCCGGGTAAGTCAATCAACCCGAACGACAAAGACACAGCTGATTTGATATACTTGCCGAATGTTGATTTATCCCGAAATTGACCCGGTTGCGCTGCAGCTAGGCCCACTTAAAATTCACTGGTACGGACTGACTTATCTAATCGGGTTTGCCGCAGCCTGGTGGCTGGGGCGTCTGCAGGCGCAACGGCCTCATTCCGGCTGGACCGAACAGCAGGTGGGCGATCTGATTTTTTATGGGGCGTTGGGTGTCATACTGGGGGGACGAATAGGTTATATTCTGTTCTATGATTTTGCCGTCTACATAGAAAACCCGTTGCGGATTGTGCAGATCTGGCAGGGAGGAATGTCATTTCATGGTGGACTGATCGGTGTTCTGATCGGTATGTGGCTGTTTGGTCGGCGTTACAACAAGACCTTTTTCGAAGTTACTGATTTTCTTGCACCCGTTGCCCCGATCGGGTTGGGAGTGGTGCGTATCGGAAATTTCATCAATGGTGAGCTGTGGGGCAAGGTAAGTGATGTTCCGTGGGCGATGGTCTTTCCGGGAGCAGGCTCGTTACCGCGTCACCCTTCGCAGTTGTATGAGTCGTTTCTGGAAGGGGCGGTTCTGTTTTTAATCATGTGGTTGTTTTCCGGAAAATCACGCCCAATCCGCGCAATATCAGGAATGTTTCTGTTTTTCTATGGCCTGTTTCGTTTCCTGGTGGAGTTTGTACGCATGCCGGATCCGCAGCTTGGTTATCTTGCGTTTGGCTGGCTAACCATGGGGCAGATTCTCTCCTTGCCAATGATAATCGCCGGTATGGTTTTGCTTTGGCTAGCCTATCAAAAACGTGAAAACTCCGCAAAAAAAGCCAGAGCCAAATAGTATGCGGCAATATCTGCAGTTGGTGCGCCATGTGCTCGATAACGGGACGCAGAAAAGGGATCGTACCGGCACGGGGACTGTCAGCGTGTTTGGTTACCAGATGCGCTACGATCTTGCCGAGGGTTTTCCGGTTGTTACCACCAAAAAACTGCATCTGCGTTCCATTATTCACGAACTACTGTGGTTTTTGCGAGGTGATACCAACACCAAATATCTGCGTGATAATGGTGTTACCATCTGGGATGAGTGGGCAAGCGGGAATGGAGAACTGGGGCCGGTATATGGTTATCAGTGGCGTTCCTGGCCAACCCCCGATGGCACGCATGTTGACCAGATTAGCCAGGTGGTTGAGCAGCTCAAAAACAATCCGGATTCCCGTCGCATTATCGTCAGCGCCTGGAACGTGGCGCAGATAAATGAGATGGTGCTTCCGCCCTGTCATGCGCTCTTCCAGTTCTATGTGGCGGACGGAAAACTTTCCTGCCAGCTCTATCAGCGCTCTGCGGATATTTTTCTCGGTGTTCCGTTCAATATCGCATCATATGCTCTGTTAACCATGATGATGGCGCAGGTTGCCGGTCTGGAGCCGGGAGATTTTGTACACACCCTTGGTGATGCTCATCTCTACCTGAACCATCTGGAACAGGCTGAACTGCAGTTGTCTCGTAAGCCCTATCCCTTGCCAACAATGAAAATCAATCCGCAGGTGAGTGATATTTTCAGGTTCAGCTACGACGATTTTGAACTGGTGGATTACCAGTGTCACTCCCACATAAAAGCTCCTGTTGCAGTGTGAGCTAAAAATGAAGATATCGCTGATCTGGGCCATGTCTGATGATCGCGTAATAGGAATTAATAACCAGTTACCCTGGAAACTGTCGGCGGACATGCGCTGGTTCCGTCGCCATACATTGGGTAAACCGATTGTCATGGGACGCAAAACCTTCGAGTCTTTTGGCGCCAAACCTCTCCCGGAACGCAATAACATTATCATCACCCGTGATCGCGGCTATCAAGCCGAAGGTGCGCAAGTGGTATTTTCACTGGAAGATGCCCTGGCGGCCACCGGGGCCGGGCCAGCGGATGAAATCATGATTATTGGGGGTGCCGCCCTGTATCAACAGATGTTGCCACGGGCCGACCGGCTTTATCTGACGCAAGTGCATGGTTTCTTTGCGGGTGATACCTGGTTTCCCGCATTTGACCAGGGTGAGTGGCAACAGGTAGAGAAGCATGATTTTGATGCGGATGAGAATGCTCCCTGGCCCGTTAGTTTTTATATTCTGGACAGAAAAAAGAAATTGTTTCCTGATTCGGAACTTTGTATCGGCTGAGTATTTTCCAATCCATAAATGAATCTGAACAGAGGGTGAGAGCAAGGGTCATTCAGCCGGTTTTCAGAGTCCGTTCATTGATGGTTTTAAAGAGTTTCTGACGGGCCTTTTGTAGCTGATCCGCCGCCGGGTTGTCGCTGACCTGGAAAGCGACAGAGCCGAGTATTTCAAGGCTGAGGCCGGATTTTAAATAACCTTCGGCATCGGGCAGGGATTTGAGTTTGTCACAGGGTGTCATCATGTTCTCATAGCGATAGATTTTGCGTTGTTTCCCCTTGTTGCCAGTTTGGGTTTCCGGAAAGGAACAGGGGCGGTGGAAGTTGATACAGAGGTTGAGATACTGCTGATTGAAGTCATTGATGAGCGGTGTCCGGTACTGCGGGATATGGCTGTA
>JAJRUV010000060.1 GCA_024277595.1 Gammaproteobacteria bacterium | reverse complement strand
AGCGCTTTTTCATTTTCAAGCTCCTCAACAGGTTATACAAGTCTATTGAAGAGCTAGTTTAACATCCTAATTTATATTATTGAAGAAGTACTAGCTCTTTTTACGTGCGCGTGGATGGGTGTCGTCATACACCTTGGAAAGATGCTGAAAGTCAAGATGAGTATAGATCTGGGTGGTGCTGATATCGGCGTGACCCAGCAACTCCTGCACGGCCCGCAGATCGCCGCTGGATTCAAGCAGATGGCTGGCAAAGGAGTGGCGCAACATGTGGGGGTGTACCCGGCTGGACAGACCCTGCTGAACTCCCCGGCGCTGCAACCGTTTCTCTACCGCCCGATGCCCGAGACGCCGCCCCTGTTTGCCAACAAAAACGGCGGTTTCATCGGCCGAAGTACTCTGCGCCCGCAACGCCAACCAGTTCCGAATGGCCTTTCTGGCAATCCGCCCCACCGGGACAACGCGGGTTTTATCCCCTTTGCCGGTCACGCGCACCAGACCTTCACGCAGATCCAGATCGGCCAGATCGAGGCCAGTCAGCTCGGCAAGGCGCAGACCGGAAGAGTAGAGCAGTTCCATCATGGCAAGATCCCTTGTCGCCAGCGGATCGTCTCCCGTGATCTCAAGCAGCCGCGCCACCTGATCCACGTCCAGGGTATCCGGTAGTTTGCAGCCCACTTTTGGAGCACTTACCTCCGCGGCCGGGTTGAATTTCACCCGGTTTTCGCGCAATAAAAACCGGAAAAAACTCCGTAGCGATGAGAGCTCTCGGGCAATGGTTCGGGCACTCAGTCCGTTCCGGTAGCGGCTGCTGGCATAGGCGCGAACGCCATGCACATCCAGCGCGCGCCAGTCTGAAATTCCACGTACTTCACAAAACGCCTTGATCCGTTTCAGATCCCGATGGTAGTTTTTCCGTGTGTTGAGGGAGCAGCGGCGTTCGGTGCGCAGATAGAAGAGAAAAGATTCAATATATTCGTTCAGCATAACTGTGAAGCTCGCGGCAAGCCAGTCCCGGGTTCTTCCCTGTCTTCATTTTTCATGAAATGAAATCAATCAGCTTCATGGGGAAGGTGCAGCTTAATCACTCCAGCAAAAATTTCGCCGAGAGAGCGTAAGAACATCGCTCCAGCCTGTTGATGAAACCGCTCCGGATCATAACTCCCCAGGGAAAGCACCCCCAACGGTTTGTCATTATCACCCAGCGGGATCAGCGCGGCAGAAGCAATATCAGCAGCCGCGGTTTCGAACAACTCCTCCAGCAGGTCGGGAGATAACCGGCCACGTAACGGCTCTTCGGCAGCAAATACCCGTTCAAAACGACGAACAGGCAACTCATCCTGGCCGACAAACTCCACACCGGAATAATCATTTTGCGGAGTCCGGAACAGACGAATTGCAACGGCATCTGCATTGAAGCGATCCAGCATTTGTGCTTTCAACACCTCAAGTAGTTGTTTCAAATCACCGGCTTTCAGCAACACCAGAGTTAACTCATGCAGACGCTGACTGAGCTCTTCATTGTACTGGGCATTACGGATCAATGTCCCCAGCTTGTTTTTCAACTGCTGTCTTTGCTCTCGCAACAACTTCACTTGTCGTTCAATAAGGGAGACGGCCGCCCCGGCCTCATGGGGCAGCCGCAACTCGACCAGCAACCCCTGGTGTCGCTCGAAAAAATCGGCATGATGGCGCAAATAGTCCGCCACCATCTTTTCATCCAGCTCATCTGCCCGAGGTTTTTCCAGTTCACCTTTCATAGTTCAATCTGCCCCTCAAATACCTTGTTGGCCGGTCCCGTCATGATTACCGGAGTCCCATCACCCTCCCAGCAAACAGCAAGCCGCCCGCCAGGAAGTTCAACCGTTACTCTATCACTGATCAATCCCTGCTGGCGAGCTACAACCATTGCAGCACATGCGCCGGTACCACAGGCCAGCGTCTCGCCCACACCGCGCTCAAACACGCGCAGACGAATCAACTCCTGCGTTACCAGCTGCATAAATCCCACGTTAGCATGCTGAGGAAAACGCGGATGGGACTCGATCGCCGCGCCCAACTCAGCAACGGGTGCACTGTCCAGATCCGTCACCTGCAGCACGGCATGGGGATTACCAATTGACACAACACCCACGGTGACGCGTTCATCACCCACCTCCAGAACATATTCACTGGCGCGTTCCCCGGCCTGGAAAGGGATCTGTTTCGGTTCAAAACGAGGCACACCCATATTGACGGTTATCTGACCATCGGAACCCACCCGCAAAATGATAATCCCGCTGTTGGTCTCTACCCGAATCTCATTTTTGTCACTAAGCCCCCCGTCACGAACAAAACGGGCAAAGCAACGCGCACCGTTGCCGCACTGCTCCACCTCATCACCATCAGCATTGAAGATCCGGTATCGAAAATCCACATCAGGCTGCCTCGGTTTCTCGACCAGCAGCAGTTGATTGCAACCGATACCAAAGTGACGATCTGCGATAAATTTCACCTGTTCACGGCTCAACCGGAGCGTCTGACTGATGGCGTCAATAACCACGAAATCATTGCCCAGACCGTGCATTTTGGTGAATGTAATTAACATGATGGAAAGCTTACCGGGAATGTGGCTGCTTGACCAGCTTGCAAAACGGATAGCTATGCGCTACCCGCCACAAAACTGTTTGCTTCCCAGTGAAAAAAAAGAGATGGGTAGAAAGCTATCAACGGCATTTCGTTGATCTATCCTTCTTCTCAAAGAGAATCAGCGCAGCATCAGCTCTTTTTCAAACAAGGTATAAGGTGTACTGCGGGCATTGTCCCACGCCTGCTGGATCAAATTACGGCCTTTTCCTGCTGTGTTTCTCTCCAGCATTACACGAAAAAATTTTTCGTAGAAATAGTCTGGCTCCACGCGTATGCGGATAATCAGTCGTTCCGCATTTTCCGAGACCGGCTGCTCATAGTTGAAAAGGCTGCTTTCACCGGGAGGAATGCGGGTATCAAAAATCTCCTGGCTCAGATTCAGGGTTACTTCACGGCCGATAACAGTCTGCTGGGTTGTATCCGGAATCATCTCTTTAGCCGGGTCAAGCTGATAGCCGGTAACGATAATCCTCGGTGTCAGGTAGGTGGGAAAATAGTGGCCGGTTCCGGTATTGGTGATCGTCACCACCGCAGCCAGACTGTTGTCCGTTTGGGCCGGTTTGCCAACCGTAATCGTCACCCCTTTGCGGGTCATCTCCGGATCATGAATGCCCCGCCACAGATGACGGCGGTCGGGCATGTGACAGCTCTGGCACTGCACTCCTTCGGCTGGATAGTCGCTATCCAGCCACTCCTGATAGGTGTTTTCGATCAGCTTGCCATTCAGCGCATAGCCCTCTGAACCAAACTGATGACACCCTTTGCAAAACGCCGATTTACTGAAAGCCGGCTCCGCAATAAAACCACCATGAGGCAGACCCTTATCTGTTTTTTCTGCTGCTTCGGGACTGATGCGGCGGGACGGGCCAATTCGTTGGTGCTCTCTCACATGACAAGCAGCACAACTCATCCCGTGTTGCTGCAGGCGGGAATCAAAGTCAGGATTGCTTTTCCACTCCGATTCACCACTTTGCACCGTCTGCAACAGAACCGGCTGCTGCTCCGACAACGGCGCATGACATGACCAGCATACTCTGGCGGTGGCAGGGTCACTCTCCTTCATCACCAGGGTTTGCCCATGCACACCGGGACCCATCGCCTTGCTGTGCAGGGAGGTTTTCCAGTCCTGATACTGCTGCGCATGGCAGGAGCCGCAGGACTCCGGCAACAGGGAAGATTCCAGCTCCGAATAACCATCCGGCACCCTGCCCTGCGGGGCCACGGGAGTCTGCCAGTGCCGGTCGAGAAACTGCTGCTCACTCCCGGTCGGCAGTGATTCCCTGCCGGAGTTTCCGGTTACCATCAAGCTGCTCAGAACTGCCACAGCCAGCAACAGAATAATCAATAAAAAACGTCGCACCCTATCACCATTCGATAATTTTTCCGGCTCTGATTTCCATTTCCCTTCTCCTGATACGAGTGACACAAAAAACGGTCGGGAATTCCGCGCCGCTTAAGTATAGACGCTGGCAGAACGAAAAACTCACAACCGGCAAAAACAAAAAAACCCACGTCATAATGGCACTGCCCTCAACAACACCTGTACCCGAATCGCTCAAAGATGAAAGTGCAGTAACGCCGGAAATAGATAAGCTCCCGGCATAGGAATTGACAGAGCCGGCATCCGGGTTACCATTATCAGGCAAATTTGAAGATGAACCGCCACGCCCAACCAATAGTAGCGAAGATGTCACCAGTGCAGCTGGTAGTTTTGTTTTTTCGTTATTCAGGATATTATCCTCTCGCTATGATGGAGCAAACAAAACAGGAGTGATTTCCAACAAATACTAGCGCCTGTATAGCAACCCTTTGAAAGATTTGATTTTAAAAAACAGATCTGGACAAACATCGATAACCCGCGGCACTGACAAAACCGGTTATCCTCATTGGAAAAACAACCCGGATGAAGCTGGAAACAATTAACCGGCAATTTGCCATTGATAAACAGCTAATTTTTATAGCAGGGCCGGGTGGCCTGCCGGTGATACAGTTCAAAACCCGGCAGGCATCAGCAACTGTCGCCCTGCAAGGCGCTCATGTGATGGACTTTCAGCCACGGGATGCATCACCTGTGTTGTGGTTGAGCAGGCTCAGTCACTTCAAACCGGGAAAGGCAATCCGCGGCGGCATCCCGATATGCTGGCCATGGTTTGGCAATCACCCGGCTGACAGCAGCAAACCTGCCCACGGTTTTGCCCGCAACCGCCTGTGGGAGGTAACAGCAACCCACAGATTGCCGAACGAGACTCTTCAGCTTCAGATGACATTGAAGAATGATACAGAAACCCGTCAGCTCTGGCCCTGGCATTTTTCGGCTCGGCTGACGGTCACTGTGGGTCACGAACTGGAAGTGGAACTACAGATACATAACCGAGATGAAAAACCCGCTACCTGCAGCTGCGCACTACACAACTACTTCGTCATCAGCGATATCAACGACACGGTTATTACCGGGTTGGAAGGTTGTCGCTATATCGACAAGGTGGCAGACAACCAGCCACGGCTACAGCAGGGGCCGCTGACCATCACCGCAGAGACAGATCGGATATACGTGGATACCCGTTCCGACTGCCTGATTGATGATTGCGGCTGGAAACGGCGCATCCGCATCGCCAAACAGGGCAGCCGCAGCACGGTAGTATGGAATCCATGGCAGGAAAAGGCCGCTGCCATGGCAGATTTTGGCAACGATGAATACCGTAGCATGGTGTGCGTGGAAACGGCAAACGCCGCCGATGACCGGATCACCCTGGCGCCCGGAGAGAAGCACCGCCTGCTGACACGTATCAGTGTGGAACCACTGTGCTGATATATTTCAGGTGAGAACCACAACCGCTGCGGCAATCCGATGCACCAAAATCGGGGATCAGAACCTCGCCACAGATAGAGTGATTCAATCGGCACTCCGACTCGGTCGATAGCTCCACCTTGACAACGGATGCGGCAGGGGTATGCAGCAGATAGTCGATGTGCCAACGCAGTTTTTTACGGTCACTGCAGTGACGGCGAACCCGGGCCTCGATGTTGCGCCTGGCGCTACCGGTATAGATATAGTCACCAGCAGGGAAATGATGTCGTCCCAATGCACCGACTTGAATCGTGACGCTGCAGCAAAGGTGGATATGAAGCTGGTAGGTCTGCAGCTCCACCTTTCAAACCAGTCGGCCGTTCTCCAGGGAGAGAATCCGATCCATTCGCTCCGCCAGCTGCATGTCATGGGTGACCACCACAAAACTGGTACCCAGCTCCCGGTTCAACTCCACCATCAGATCATAGACATGCGCCGCAGTACGATTATCCAGATTGCCGGTGGGTTCATCCGCCAGCACACAAAGGGGAGCGGTGACCAGCGCCCGGGCAACCGCAGCACGCTGCCGCTCACCGCCAGACAGCTCCCCCGGCCGGTGCCGCAACCGCTCCTGCAGTCCGACCCGCGCCAGGATATCGGCCGCACGCTGACCGGCTTCCCTGGTTGACAGACCCCGAATCAACAGCGGCATGGCGACATTCTCCAGTGCGCTGAACTCCGCCAGCAGGTGATGAAACTGATACACAAACCCCAGCGCGCGATTGCGCAGCCGGCCGCGCCGGGTATCGCTGAGGCGGGACATATCCTCACCGTCGATCCAGATCTCGCCGCGGGTTGGCGTGTCCAGGCCACCCAGCAGGTGCAACAGGGTGCTCTTGCCGGAGCCGGAAGCACCGATAATGGCAATCCGCTCTCCCGGCGCAACCGCAAAATTCACCTCCTGCAGCACATCTACAGTCAAACCACCCTCGTGAAAAGTCTTGCAGAGGTCACGGCACTCCAGCACGTTACTCATAGCGCAGCGCCTCGGCCGGCTGGACACGGGAGGCACGCCAAGCAGGATAGATAGTCGCCAGCATGCTGAGCACGAAGGCCAGCGTAGCGATGGTGGTCACCTCGCTCCAGCGCAGCTCGGACGGCAGCTCACTGATATAGTAGACACTGGAAGGAAGGAACTGGATACCAAAAGCATTCTCGATGGCTGGCACGATAGTATCGATATTCAATGCCAAAGAGACTCCACCGGCAATCCCCAGCAGCGTTCCCACCATCCCGATCACCACCCCCTGCACGATAAAGATCCCCATCACGCTGGCAGGGGGTATCCCGAGAGTACGCAGAATGGCGATATCCCCCTGCTTGTCGGTCACCACCATCACCAGAGTAGAGATAATATTAAACGCCGCCACCGCCACAATCAGCAACAAAATGATAAACATGGCGGTCTTTTCAATCTTCAGCGCACGAAAATAGTTGGTGTGGCTGCGGGTCCAGTCATTCACCCAATAGCGTTCACCCAGCGCACCCGCAAGCTCGGTCGCCACCCGCGGCGCAATAAACATGTCATCCAGCTTCAGGCGCACCCCGCTGACACTCTCATTGAAACGGTAGAGCTTTGCCGCATCACGCAGATGGATCAACACCAGCGCGCTGTCGTACTGGAACATTCCCACCTCAAACACGCCCGCCACCGTAAAACGTTTCAGGCGAGGAAGAATACCGGCCGGACTGATGTTAGTACTGGGGGTAATCAGCGTCACCTTGTCACCAACCCCCACCCCCAGCGTCGTAGCGAGTTCACTGCCGAGGATAATATTGAAACTGCCCGGCTGCAGCACCTCCAGTGTCCCCGCCGCCATCTTGTCGCCCACCACGGAGACCTGCGGCTCCTGGGAGGGCAGCAACCCACGCACCATCGTCCCCTGCACCCGATCCCCCAACGTAACCATCCCCTCGGCATGAATATAGGGAGCGGCACCCAGCACATGGGGAAATCTGCGCGTCTTCTCCAGCACCTCCGGCCAATCCTGCAGTCGGCCATCCAGACCGCTGACCGTAACATGCGCGGCCATCCCCAGAATGCGATCCCGCACCTCATTCTGAAACCCATTCATCACCGACAAAACCGTGATCAACGCCGTCACTCCAAGCGCTATCCCCAGCATGGAGATCAACGAAATAAAGGAAATAAAGTGGTTGCGGCGCTTGGCGCGTGTATAGCGCAGTCCGATATAGAGTTCCAATGGCTTAAACATAGGGCGCAATTAAACCACATTTGGCCAAAAACTTTCAGGAATTCGCGCTGTAGATTGGCATGACCGACTTTACTACAAGTGTCTACGAAGAGGTCTGCTGATAGACACGACCAACGCTGACTGCCATGAAGAGCGAAGCGAGGGCGGTTAGTCCCTGTATCTGGTCTCCTCCCATTTTACAAATCTTTGTGTCCTGGATGACAGGGACAGGATTGCTTCCGTATATCCGGCCTGTTGATGGGCTGTTACGCCCTGGTCTCGATGAAATACGCGCGTATCATCCTTATCGACAGGGCGGTCTTAACTGACCCGGGGACTAACCAGGTTTTCGATACGCCGGTCTGGCCTGTTGTGCCATCGTATGTTACAAAGTCTTCGCAATCGTTGGCAGGTTACCTCTTTCGACTCATCAGCATACGGTTTCAGTGATGTTTCACCGATACAAAACGCATTTCCGGGCGGATGACCGCTTCCGCAATGGCCAGTACGTCGTTGTAGTCATTCTTGTTACCCCGCACGAAGGGTTTGACGTACCGGGGTGGAGTCGCTTCACCTGATGTCCCTGGGCGCCCGGCCCTCGTGCCCAGGGGTGGGCGCTGGCGCATGCTTCCATTCCCACCAGACATTGGGGTAGATTGGCAAAGCACTTCAATATCCGGAACCGCTTCAGCATTTTCTTCCTGACCACCTTTCCATATTCGTTACAGCACACCCCATCGCTGACCGCCAAAGAGTATGTATCCCCAAACCACCTGGAAATGCAGTTTTTTGAGCCCGTCTGAAACCGCAATGCCGCAGTTGCAGTTCTTGAAAAGGGCGAGCCATTCTCTGTGAACTGCACCTTGCCTTGCAGTTTCAGTCAGGCTTAAAAATCCCGCACCTCCAGGTAGTTTGGGTATATATCAATCCGGTGCTCGGGGAAGAAGAGTATATGCCGGAATCTGGCGTGAAAACTTTCCAACCCTGCCAGGTGTTAGCCGGTACAGCAAAATGTAAGTTTACACGGGTAAATGATCATTTTTTAACGCAGAAATGGCGAATTTCAGGGGTGAGCTGAACAGTTACAGATCTTCTTTCTCATTGTGCCCGCTCCTCAGCCCGTATGTTTTTACCTGCAGCCAAATGGCCGACTCTGGAACACATCTTGGGATTATTGCAGCGCCGGGACAGGCGCGTGTCCATCATAGCTAAGCTCGTAACCACCTGCCGGGCCGGGTGAACCCAGCATACGCAAGTTCTGCGCGAGCTTGCCCCCGCCATCACGAGGGGTGAATTTTCCGTTGAACTGATAACGCCCCTCCGCCGAGAGTTTCAGCACACCTTCCGCCTGGAGTGGTCCGCCGGTATCCTTCAGCATGCCGGTAATTTCCTGTCCCTCTGTCTTCAACTCAACCGCGAAACCGCCAAGGTCAAGCGGCGAACTAACTGTTGCAACAGCCTCTTTCCATAAGAGTTCCCCCGTGCCTTTAACATATTTTCCATCAGTCAGTGCGATTTCCAGGCCATCAAAAACCAGTTGCCCCTGTAAAGCCGGCACGGGGTACGGAGTCATTGCCTGCAGCGAGGCGACAGGAAACCTACCTTGAAACCCGCGAATGTAAACCATTCCACCCAGAGTCCGCCCTGCATGAGTACTGAACTTGAACTCCTTGTCCGCACTATTCAGCTTCAGCTCCAGACGGCCCAGAAACAGAGGCAAGAACTGTATCTTCCAATCTATGTCTTGTAGATAAAAATCATTTATTTTTAAAATCTGTGCCGAACCGGACCAGACGGTGCCATCAACACTGCCGAGCTGAATTCCATCCAATTGATTTTGAATCAGCCGGTAGGCGTAAGCGGCAGGGAAGGTAACAACGAGAAAGACCCCATAAGCAATCACTCCCAGCAGCACGTAGCGCACCCGTTTTTTCACGCGCCACCCCCGCCAAGCCGCAACCGGGCATCGACCCGCCCCGGAGCACCGGCACCCTCAACCGTCACGTTGATTACCCTGATGCCATTTTCCCCGGCTATCTTTTCCAGCCAACCAACCAGTTGGTCAAAACCAACCGCTTCAAACCAGATCCGCACCTGCTTGCCATCCGGCTCGACCCGCTTCATGGCGCTACCCAGACCGTGCTGTTTAGCTGATTGATCGACAAGCGACAGCAGGGACTGCCCGCCCAACCCTTTTGCTTTCTCCCCTGTTACGCCCCGCAACAACCTGGCTTCACTGGCAGCATTTTTCATCCACTGCAGTAGTGCACGCTGCTGCAGAACCTCCTGTTGCATCTCTGCTCTGGAGTTCATCACTGGCTGCCAGAGTAAAAAATAGACCAAGGCAAACAGCATCGCTATTCCTCCGGCAAACAGCATCACCCTTTCGCGTGGCTGCAACCCCTGCCAGTACTCTGTTATTTGCTCCCATCCATTCATTGTCCGGCTCCTATCTTGATGCGCGCCTCGACGTGCTTGCTGCGGGATGACGCCGATAACACCTCTACCGTCAGCGTGGGTTTCTGTTTCAGCTTCTGCTCCAGTTCATCCAGTTGTTGCAGGCTCTTGAGCTGCATGCCCAGTATCAACGTACCCTCTTTGTAGTTGACCCCCTGCAGTTCGGCACCGGGTATCCCCTGCAAAACCGGGCCAGCATCAGCAAGCAAAACCAGAAATCCCGCGCCACTACCCTGACCGCGCATGGATTTCAGGCTGCGCTCTGCTTGCAGCTTCGGATTGACGATACGTTTGATTGCCGGAAATCCCTGGCGAAAATTTTCTTCCACCTGTTTTACCAGTCGCTTCTTTTCTAAACTCAGGCGCTGATACTCCACGCCGGCCATCACCCCCTGCACAACCAGCAGCGCAGCCAGCAGCGCAGCTGCCAGACGCCAGGGCCGCCATAGCTTGCTCAGCCGCTCCCGCTGACTGTATTGTCCCTGCAACAGGTTGATTAAGTGACTACTGTCATCCCGGTAGCCCTGCGCAAGCAGGGGCAAGAGACCCTTGTCACAACCACTCATCCGGTACTCCACCCCTTGAGGTAACACGGTTTCCAGCGCTACATCCTGGTTATCACGGCAGTCCATCACCTGCAAGTGTTGTGGCCGGTTCTCTCCCGCCTGTTCCAGCGCCTGCTCCAGGAGCACGGGCAAATTTTCAACATCAAAACTGAATCCGCTTTGCAATCCGGTCCGAACCATTGCAATCTTGCCGGTCAGTACGATATTCCACATCTCCTCGCTGAATGGCAGGGCGAGCAGATCCGGCACCATGAACTTGGTCTGGATCCCCGCTTCAGCCAACCGCTGCATCCAGCGGCGCATCTGTTCATGCGCCGCCGCTGCAACCTTGACCTTTCCGCCCTGATAACTCCCCAGAGCAAAATGAAGCCGATCCACATCATCCACAAGCAGATCTTCAAGCAGATAGGGAACCGCCTGCGCCTGCCGCTGCCGATTTGAAGTGGGAACAGCCACTTCAGTCAGTATCACCTGCTCCGAGGGCACCAGCACAATCACCTGACGGCCATGCCCGTAGCCAGCAGCTTCGGTCAGTGATGCACAAACCTGGCGTATGGGGGGCTGGTTCTGCTCTGCGACCAGCAAACATTCGACCTGTTCCTCTTCGGTCAGGTGGATAAACAACCTATCCATAATTGTTCAGTAGTCTCCCTGGATGCGTAATACCGTGTACACTTTAGGTGTTTTGTTTTGCTTGGAAACAGTACGCCGGATAACAGAACGCAACGCTACCTCCCCTTTGTCAAACTGGGCAAACGCGCTAGCCAGAAAAAAATTGCTCACAACGTCACTGCTATCTTTTAAGTACTTATCAAATTTGCCATGTTTTCTTCTCAATGTCTTGAACCCCGGTAGATCAAGGACATCCTCGATTTTAGCAAACCCTCTGCTGCTTTGCTTTTCCAACTGCTCCCGCTGTGCCAACAACTCGTCAATATCTGCCGGGGTTACATATTTTAACGAAGCCAGCACCTCCCGCGGCGCAGTATTGATATTGATTTTAGTCTGCTCCTGTCCCGGTAGCGCTGCCACGTATTTTTCCAGCTTCTGGTACTCTTCCGCCGACATAACCAACAACAACTCACTGGGACTGACCAGTAACGTATTGCCAGTACGATAGGAAGGATCCAGCCGGGTATATTCATCATCCTCGGCACCATCCATGCCTTGCGGGGTGCTGTCCAGATCGATCCAGTCCGCCACTCTTGCCGCCAGACCCGGCGGAAGTTCAAGCTGCGTCAACAACCGTTTGAACTGCTCCAGATGTTCTGCATCGATAGTTCCATTCCCGTCAACCAGGTTGTTGAGGTTGAAACGCCCCTGCAGATCCTCAATCTGCCCACTAATCATGTCTCCCTCGGCGCCATCCGGCGCAGGAAACTGAACTGGCTTGCTCCAGTCCTCCATTCTGTGATCTGTCTGGTTATTTTCAACATCCTTGCGCAGTGCCAGCAGGGCAATGGTCTCCATACCCAGGGCGAACTGCCAGGCCTGGGCACGATCCAGAATATTGCCGGTACGGCGAATATCCAGTTGCTGTTCGGAAATCATGGCAACGGCAATGATGGAGATCAAGGCGGTAATCAGCACAGCAGTGATCAACGCAATACCTCGCTGGCCAGCAGCGGTTCTGATCCCTGTCATTGCGCCCCTGCTGTCGGCAGTTGCGCTTCTGCTGCCGACAAGCGGAACAGGCGACGAATACGTCCCCACTCCCGTAGCTCCAGGGTTACCTCGATAGCAACCGGCAGCGGCCGTGGCACATCACCCCCGGAATTCAGTACCGGCCACGCCTTGCTCCACTCCTTTTTGTCATCGAGAAAACGTAACTCGAACTCACCCACCCCATCCAGCAGCGGCTGACTCAGCGTTGGTTTTTCATCGGTACGATCCAGCATCCACCAGCTATAGCGCATCAATACACCATCCTCGATACCATAGGCAACCCGCTGCAGAGTGCTGCGCCGTGTTCGTGCCGGATTGTTCCAGCCACTGCGAGTAAACTCCAGACGATAAGTCTGTTGCGGTGTAAACAGCGCCTGTTGGGTATCTCCGTATGTATTCCGGATGGGGCGGTTGACCACCTGCTCCAAATCCCGGCTGATAAACATAAATGCCATTTGCAGCTTGGTCAACTGCTCGGTACGCTGCAAGCTCTGCTCCCTGTTGAACAGGGCCGAGCGCAGACTGCCGTAAGCCAGGGTAGAAAGAATGGCAAAAATAGCCAAGGCGATCAGCAGCTCCAGCAATGTGAATCCGGCGATGCGAACTGATCGGCGCTTCATCCCTGTGGCCGTCCGATCAAGGCAATCAGTGTCGCGAGGGGTCGCTTGTCATCCGGGTGTTGCAGCACCTGCATCTGCACCTGACGAATCTCGGGTCGCTCTTCAACAGCAGTCACCGTTTGTACCCAGTACCACTCCCGCCCTGCCATCTGGACGGAGTCCCTGGTGGTATCCACTTTCGGCCAGGTCTGAAGAATCTGCAGCTCGGTAACCCGGTTCTCGGCCACCCAGGTAGCCAAGGTTCGGTCCTGCAGATAGGAGGCGTTGCCAAGGTAGTTGCTAACCCCCTTGCTCAATGCCCCGAGAGAGATGGCCAGCACCGCCAGTGCCACCATCACCTCCAGCAGGGTAAATCCCCTTGCTCTGGCAGAAGTGGGCAGAGGCGCGCCTCCGGCTTCAACGCTCACTGTCCGCCAGCCATTCGGCAAAATCCTTGTCTTTACTGTTTCGGGCATCCAGCTCGCCCAGAGCATCACCAATCAGAATATAGTCCGTATCATCCCCTTTGATATGCATCTCGAAAGGAGTACTTTCACCACTGGAGAGGAAAAACAGCATCACGCCATCCTCCTCCTGCTCCTCACTGCCCCCCACCTTCTGCTTCTGACTGATTTCCATCTCATCCAGCTCGAAATGCAGCTCTGCCGGAAGCTTGCGGGTACGAAAGGTTTCATCGCCTTCTATTACCTGCCACTGATCTCCTTCCAGCCGCAAAAACTCATACCGGTCAGGGAATACCCGCAGCGCCAGTTGCCGGTTTTTCAGTATCCCTTCCTGCCGGAACAGCTGGATCAGGGCAGTAAGTCGCCGGGACTCCTCCTCCGCACGGCGATCCAGTCCGCCACTGTCAACTGAAAGCGATGCAAAACCGAGAATAATACCAATGATGACCAGCACCACCAACAGCTCAATCAGGGTAAACCCGTGCGCAGTGCGCCCTGGCCTCCTTTGCCGCAAGCCACTGCCAGATCGGGTAGAACTCACTCCAGATTCCAGCTCCCGATATCGGCCGCTACGCCATCTCCACCCAGCTGGCCATCAGCACCGGGGGAGTAGATATCGATGGTTCCATGAGCACCCGGATTGAGGTATTGATAGGGATTTCCCCAAGGATCAAGCGGCAACCGGTCAATATAACCACCCTGCTTCCAGTTGCGCGGTTCCGGATCACCGCTCGGCTCCTGCGCCAAAGCATCCAGACCCTGTTCGGTGCTGGGATAGAAATGGTTATCCAGCTTATACAGATTTAGCGCCCCCTCCAGCACCCGGATATCCTGCCGGGCCTTGGTAATACGTGCAGTATCGGGCCTGTCCATGATCCGCGGCACCACTACGGCGGCAAGAATACCCAAAATCACTACCACAACCATCACCTCGATCAGGGTAAAACCCCGCACGCCACGATATGGCTTAACCATCTTTTTTTTCATCTCTGTCATCTCACAATACATCTTAAAAAATTGCCGAAAGCCTTTCAATCAGACTGTTCAGTGCACCAGCTGGTTCATATCGAATATCGGCAGCAGAATCGCCAGCACAATCACCAGAACCACCACCCCCATCACCAGAATCAGTGCTGGCTCCAGCACCCCCATCAATGCAGAAACCGCAGTTTCCAGCTCCCGCTCCTGACTGGTTGCGGCCCGCTCCAGCATCTCATCCAGATTGCCGCTGGCCTCTCCGCTGGCGATCAGATGCACCACCATGGGCGGGAAATAACCACTTTTTTGCAGCGCCCGGTTGATGGTGGATCCCTCCCTTACCCGGCGCGCCGCCTCATCCACCGCCTTGCGCATGGGTAGATTGCTTACTACTTCGGCCGCAATGCGCATTCCCTCCAGTACCGGCACACCGCTGGCGCTGAGAATGCTGAAGGTACGGGCAAACCGGGCCGTATTGAATCCTCTCACCAGCCGTCCTACCAGCGGTACCCGAAGCAGCCAGCGATGGTGTGTGCTGCGAAACCCTTCTCTGCGCAGCAGCAGATTAAAAACAGTGACAGACACCACAACCAGCCCGAAAAGAACAACTCCCCATGCAGTGAGAAAATCACTGACAGCAATCAGCCCACGGGTAAGCAATGGCAGTTCCTGACCCAAATTATCGAACACGCCAACCACCTGGGGTACAACATAGGCCAGCAGTACGACAACCACCAGGATGGCAACAATGACCATCAACGCCGGATAGATCATCGCCAGCCCCATTTTCTGGGACAATGCCTGACGATTTTCAGTATAGTCCGCCAGCCGACCCAACACCGCTTCCAGATGGCCGGAATGTTCGCCGGCTGCCACGGTTGAACGGTAAAGGTCAGGAAATACATGGGGAAACTCTTTTAGCGCATCGGCAAGAGTATGCCCCTCCAGCACCTTGGCGCGTACCGCGAGGATAATTTTTTTCAGACGCATTTTTTCCGACTGCTCGGCCGCTGTGGCCAGCGCGCTCTCTACCGGCATACCGGACTGCACCAGGGTAGCAAGCTGACGGGTAACCAGTGCCAGCTCAGTAGCATTGATGCCGCGCCGCAGGGAAAATCCTCCTCTGCGCCGTGCTTCACGCTGTTCAACCGCCTCAACAGAAAGCGGTGTCCAGCCCTTGTCACGCAACTGCTGGCGGATCTGACGGGCCGTGTCACCCTCCATAACCCCTTTGCGATCCCGCCCCGCAGCATCCAGCACCTGGTACTCAAACGCACCCATTAGCCACCCCCCGCAACTCAAAGAGACACAAGACGAAATGTCCCGTGTCCTGCACCATATTGACAGACAGGAAAAACATGGTGTATCTGTTTACCAACGAACCAGGGGGGGAGAATTCAACGGCTTGCATATCGGTAGATTAACACAACAAGAGAGCGGTCAACTGCGGTTTCCCGATTCTCAAACCTCTTCCGCAACTCGCAACACCTCTTCCAGACTGGTATGCCCCTCCAATACCGCCAGCATTCCCTCCTCACGCAGACTGCGGGAGTGGCTGCGGGCATGAGCCTCAAGCTCCTGCTCATTGGCATTTTCATGGATCAGTGCGCGCATGCGTTCATCGAACGCAACCAGCTCATAAAGGCCGCGGCGACCGATATAGCCCTGCTGATTGCACTGCTTGCAACCCTTTGGGCGATAGATAACCGGCGGCCGGGCAGGTGGCACACCGAGTTGCTCGCACTCGGCCTCGCTGGCAGTATGAGCCTCCTTGCAATGGCGGCACAGCCCCCGGACCAGACGCTGGGCGAGCACGCCGACCACGCTGGAGGCCAGCAGAAAAGATTCAACACCCATATCACGCAACCGCGTCACAGCCCCGACTGCGGTATTGGTATGCAGGGTAGAGAGCACCAGATGGCCGGTCAAACTGGCCTGGACGGCAATTTCGGCCGTCTCCAGATCACGGATTTCACCGACCATTACCACATCCGGATCCTGACGCAGGATGGCCCGTAAACCCCGGGCAAAGGTCATATCTACCTTGGTGTTCACCTGAGTCTGGCCGATGCCATCCAGGTAGTATTCGATAGGATCTTCAACGGTAAGAATGTTACGGCTGGAGGTGTTCAGGCGGGTTACCGCCGCATAAAGTGTCGTGGTCTTGCCAGAGCCGGTGGGGCCGGTAACCAGAATGACGCCATGAGGCCGGTGAATAAGCTGATCGATCTCATCACGAGTGGCCGCCGGCATGCCCAGGTGCTCCAGATCCAGCCGACCGGCCTGTTTGTCGAGCAAACGCATGACCACGCGCTCCCCATTACCGCCTGGCAGGGTAGAGACACGCACATCCACTGGCCGCCCGGCGATGCGCAGCGAGATGCGTCCATCTTGCGGAACTCTTTTTTCCGCAATATCCAGTTTGGCCATGACCTTGATACGGGATACCAGCAACGGCGCCAGGGCGCGGTTGGGCTGCAACACATCCCGCAGTACGCCATCAACACGAAACCGCACCCGCAGGCGACGCTCGAACGGCTCGATATGAATATCCGAGGCATCGACCTTGACCGCCTCGGTGAACAGCGCGTTGATCAACCGGATGATTGGGGCATCATCTTCGCTCTCCAGCAGATCTTCCGGCTCCGCCAGCTGCTGGGCAACGCTGGCCAGATCCATCTCTTCATCCAGATCCAGACCATCCATCTGCAGCATTGCTTCGCCACTGCCACTCTCATAGAGCTGCTGCAAGACCTGTTCAAAACGTTCGGCATCAACCCGCTCCAGGTGTAGTGGGATATTGGCAAAGCGGCGTACTTCAGCCAGAACCAGGGGAGACACATCCGGCTTGCACAACACATTGACGCTACTTTCGCCAATACCGGTAATCAGGACACCATGCCGCCGGGCAAACGGAAATGGCAGCTGCATAACATGTTGCACTGCCTCATCCCTGCCTGCGAGAACAGCCTCTGTACCATATTCAGTTCGGGTAGCCGGTTCGGTCATTAGTGCATACTGTCCCCGTCACCAGGAAGCGGTAGAACCAAATCGCTCTGTGGCTTTCCCTGCAGGGGGGGTATCTGCCGCCCCAGTTCGATCTCGTCAAAAGAGGGAGGCAGTGTTGGAAGATCGGACATCTTTTTCATCAGCGGCGTATCTTCAGCCCGCATCAGGGATGAAAGACTGTTGCGGATCTCCACCTGCTCACCACGAATATAATTATATTTATCAGAGGTAACGTGTCTTATCGTGGCACTGTCCCGCAGAATGATCGGTCGCATGAACACCATCAAATTCCGCTTGATCTTGATAGTCTTGTTATAACGGAACAGCCAGCCCAGCACCGGAATATCTCCCAGCAACGGGACGCGTTGCTCGGTTACATCCATTTTGTCGTCAATCAACCCACCCAATACCAGAATCTTGCCATCATCTACCATCACACTGGTCTTGATCGAGCGTTTATTTGTAAAGGGGCCAAGCTCTGAATCCTGGGTTACACTGGAGATCTCCTGCTCAATTTCCAGTCTGACGGCACTGCCTTCGTTAATCTGTGGCCGCACCTTGAGCTTCAAACCCACATCCTCGCGTTTGATGGTCTGAAACGGGTTGTTGGGCGTCGAACCGCCCCCGGTACTGGTGAATGAACCGGTGACAAAAGGACGGTTTTCACCGACCACAATCTCTGCCTCTTCATTATCCATGGTAACGATGTTTGGTGTTGACAACACATTGGTACTGCCATCCGATGTCAATGCCCTCAACAGCGCACCAAAGTCGGTACCCCCTCCACCGATGTTCCCTATCACCATGGCCAGACCGGTGCTCAAATTCACGCCCTTCCCCGCCTGGGCGCTGGCAGCACTTTCAGCAAGGCTACTGATACCACCGAAGTCAATGGTTCCGATGGGAGCCATACCGGAGTTGGTGCCGCCACCGGTTCCATCAACAATCCACTCCACCCCCAGCTCCCGCTTTCTGTCCATCGACACTTCGGCGATGATGGTTTCCACCAGCACCTGCGCCCTGGGAATATCCAGTTTGGCAATCACCGCCTGCAGCGAACGGAATTGATCGGGCGGCGCGGTAATAATCAATGCATTGGTTCCCTCGTCCGCCTGGATGCTGACATTGTCCATCACCGCACGACCACCAGCCGCACTGACCGGGGAAGCCGGTCTCCCGCGCTTGGCCTGGGGTGACCTGTTACCGCCTTTACCATCGCCACCGCCGGGAGCACCACCGGGCTGTTGTTGAGCCGCCTTTTTCTCTGCATCGCTGATTCCCATCAGCACATTGGCCAGATCAACCGCCTTGGCATAACGCAAGTAGACCACCTGTGTATTGCCGCCACCCACTTCGATGGGTGTATCCAGCTCGACAATAATCCTGCGCATGCGCAGCCGCTCCGCCGGATCACCGCCGAGCAATATGCTGTTGGTGCGCTCATCGGCAACAAACAATGGCCCCTGCGCTCCCTGTGTCTGCCCCCCCTTGCCCCCTTTCTGTTGCAGGCTGGAGAGAATACGCACCACCTCGGCAGCGGAAGCATGCTGCAGTTGAACGACCTCTATCTCACTGCTACCGGGCCGGTCGATGTTCCGGATAATTTTGCGCAACCGGGCGATATTGGCCGCCCGATCCGAAATTATCAACGTATTGGTGGCTTGATAGGCCGCCATATGCCCCTGCGGCGGCACCAGAGGCCTGAGTACCGGAACCAGTTGCGCAGCAGAAACATGCTCAACCTGAACAACCTGGGTTATCATGTCGTTGGTCGGCGCCCCGGTGCGCGAACTGGTTACTACGGGCAGTCCAGCCTGTTTGGCATTCGCGGATGGAACTATCCGGGTTGTATCACCGTCAGGAATGGCGGCAAAACCATGCACTTCAAGCACTGACAAAAACACCTGATAGAGTTCATCAGCCAGCATGGGGCGAGATGATACAACGGTAACCTTGCCTTTGACGCGGGGATCAATTACGAAATTTCTGCCGGTAATATCGGATACGGTCTGGATAACGACATTCAGATCTGCATCCTTGAAATTGAGCGTTACCTCTTCATCTTCAGCCTGCAGCGGCATAACGACCAGCAGAGAGAAAACAATACTCCAGACGAAAAAACGGCAAGCCGCCAGCATAGCGCCCATTAACCTATTCTCATTTTTATTGATAAGATGTTGATGTGATAGCAATAACGAAGGCATTTAGTGAGACCCTGTGGTTAATGATTGGTTCATCCTGAATTACTCATTGAGTGACAACGAAACCGTCTGCCGCTGCCCGCGGCGCTCCACGACTACACTTAATTCGGAGGCGCTGGAGAGCTGTCCAAGCAGAGCCATCCCACTCGCCGGATCGCTCAACTCCAGCCCATTGACACTGATGATCATATCGCCGGAGCGCAGACCCAGTCGATTAAACAGCACCCGATCTTTCCCGGGAAACAGCTTGAAACCCTTAACCTGGCCGTTCTCTTTAACTGGGCGAGTACGAATCAATCCCACCAGTTCCTGCGGATTGCTGAGCATTTTGTCCCGATAATCTCGTAATTCTGCCGCTGAAATACGCGGCTTGATGCTGTTTCTGCCGGTCGGCTCCCTTTCCGCCCTTGTTGACGCGGTCTCTCTTACCACAGATCCACTACCACCAACCTCCTTCGGCAAACGCAGAGTTTCCATGCGTCCGGCCCGGCTCCGCAGAATAACACGATCAGCGGCTATCTCCTTGAGCACCGAACCACCCGGCAGTTCACCATCGACAGCATAGTATTTTTCT
>JAJRUV010000059.1 GCA_024277595.1 Gammaproteobacteria bacterium | reverse complement strand
GAGATTTTTGAATATATCGAGGTGTTCTATAACCGCCAGAGACGCCACTCAACGATCGGCTATCAGACGCCATTGGGCTATGAGAAAGAGAACCGAAAAGTTGCGTGATTTTTTGTCCGGAAAAGTCTTGCCAGATCAGTTATCAATCAGCTGCTTGGCCGGAGCACCTTCCTGTTCTCTCACCAGACGGGGAACCAGATAGCCTGGCAAACAATTACGCATTGCGTCTATCAGAGAAAGCGCACTGTTTTCACTAACCTCAAAATGGGCAGCCCCCTGCACTCTATCCAGCAGATGCAGGTAATAGGGCAAAACTCCCGCCACAAACAGTGTCTCACTGAGATTGCTTAACACCTCCAACCGATCATTGACTCCCTTCAGTAGTACCGATTGATTCAGCAAGATCACATTGGCCTCAGCAATTTTTCGCAAAACATGACGAACCTTTTCATCCAGTTCATTGGGATGATTGGCGTGGATTACCATCACCACCTGCAGGCGCCCTCTGCCCAACCAGCGCAGCAGCGCTTCATCCACCCGTACAGGCAGCACAACCGGTAACCGGGTATGAATACGTACCCGGCGCAGATGGGGGATGCGCTCAAGCTGCATCATCAGATTCGACAACCGGCTGTCGGCCAGCAATAGCGGATCACCTCCGCTCAGAATCACTTCCCTGATGGTCGAGTCGTTGGCTATATAGTCCATGGCTGCCTCCCATTCACCTCTCATCGGATTGGCTTCGGCATAGGCAAAATGACGGCGAAAACAGTAACGGCAGTGCACTGCGCAGCTGCCAGCGGCAACCAGCAGTACCCGGCCCTCGTACTTGTGTATGACCCCGGGAACCCCCATCGAGGCCTGATCTCCCACCGGATCCAGATAGTAGCCCGGTACAGACCGGGTTTCCCGATTCTGCGGCAACACTTGCAACAGCAGCGGGTCCCGGGGATTTCCCCGCTCCATCCGGGCGATAAAACTCTCCGGTACGCGCAGGGGAAAATCTGCATTCGCCTCAAGGTCGATCGCAGCGCAAGGCAGTTCCAGCCGCTGAATCAACTCCTGTGGATCGGTGACCGCCCTGGCCAACTCCCGCTGCCAGGAGGCTGGATATACTGGATGTAAAAGTTCAGCTTTTGTAGGTATCATAAGCAACAAGATTGTACAGGAGTCGAATAACACCATGGCACGTTACAGCACCAATGAATTTAAACGCGGCCTCAAGGTAATGCTGGATAGCGATCCGGCAGCCATTATTGAGAATGAGTTCGTCAAACCCGGTAAAGGCCAGGCCTTCAACCGGGTAAAACTGCGCAATCTGAAAACCGGCCGGGTCATCGAGCGCACTTTCAAGTCAGGCGAAAACATTGAAGCAGCCGATGTGGTCGAAACCGAAATGCAGTATCTGTATAACGATGGCGAAGCCTGGCACTTCATGCATCCGTAAACCTTCGAACAGTTTGCCGCCGACGAGGTGGTTGTTGCTGATGCCAAAGCATGGTTAAAAGAGCAGGATATCTGTACGCTCACGCTGTGGAACGGGGTTCCTCTCAGCGTTGCTCCCCCTAACCACGTTGTTCTCAAGGTTGTTGAAGCAGAACCGGGCGTTCGCGGTGACACTGCCACCGGGGGTAACAAACCCGCCACGCTGGAAACAGGTACCGTAGTACAAGTACCGTTGTTCGTTAATGAAGGGGAGCTGATCAAGGTGGATACCCGCAACGGAGAGTATGTATCACGCGTCAGGGAATAGCTCCGTGGACTGGCAACCTGCGGCAACATTGCAGATACTCCGGCAACGGGCTGCCCTGCTTGCGCAGATCCGCAGTTTTTTTTCAGCACAACAGATACTCGAGGTAGAGACACCCGTACTTTCCGGCGCAACCAACACTGACCCCCGGATAGAAAGTTTTACCACGCCCTTTTCCGGCACCACACCGGGTCGTCTGCTCTACCTCCAGACATCTCCCGAATTCCCGATGAAGCGCCTTCTGGCTGCGGGCAGTGGGCCAATCTACCAGATCTGCAAGGTGTTCCGCCAGGGCGAATCCGGACATTACCATAACCCCGAATTCACCCTGCTGGAGTGGTATCGCCCCGGATTCAATCACCATCAACTGATGGAAGAGGTAGAACAGCTGACCCGGCTGTTACTGACCGAACATCTGGAGCTGGGAGAAAGCAGGTATCTCAGCTATCAACAGGCTTTTGAGCAATACGCCGGTTTGGATCCACACCAGGCAGATAACGAACAGCTCATCAGCTGCGCGGAACAGCACGGAGTAACAGGAGTAACCGGACTGACCGGGGAGGATCGGGATGGCTGGCTGGATCTGCTGATGAGCCACATCATCCAGCCGCAGTTAGGGCAGCACCGGTTGACCTTCATTTTTGATTACCCGGCATCACAGGCTGCTCTGGCCCGGATCAGCCCGGACAATCCATCAGTAGCGGAACGTTTTGAGCTGTTTCTGCACGGCGTGGAGCTGGCAAACGGTTTTCATGAACTGGCCGATGCGGTCGAACAACGCCACCGCTTTCACCAGGAGCTGCAACAACGCGTCCACGCCGGCCAACCTGCAACACCTGTGGATAAAAACCTGCTGGCCGCACTGGCTCATGGCCTGCCCGATTGCGCCGGTGTCGCGCTGGGCCTGGATCGCCTGCTGATGCTTGCCGCGGGCGTACCGGATATCTGCAAAGTACTGAGTTTTCCCGTCGAACGCGCTTGAGCGCAGTTCTTGAAAAGGGCGAGCCATTCTCTGCAAACTGCGCCTTGCCTTGCGATTTCAGTCAGACTCAAAAATCCTGCATTTCCAGGTAATTCGGGTATAAAACCGGTATAACTATTCAGCACAGTGGAAAACCAGACAGGTAACTGTTCAGACTGAAACCCGCCAGACAAACCGATAGGCCACTCCGTCAAGCTGATACCATATCTGCACCGCAGTGGCTCGTACATCGTCCACATTGGCATCCCCGATCACTCTCCACGGATATTTGGGGAAAACAGCCCGGTCGGCAAGACCGTAGGCCTGATACTCCTCTCGGATTTCAGCATTAATCGCAGCCCCCCTATCAAGCAACGCCACCGCTGAACGATATATCTGATCACTGCTATGAATCGGTTCATAAAGCGAGGTAGTTGAATTGTAATGCCACCAACGAATATCCACACTATCAACCAGACCCGTTTCAATATCTCGATTAATGCGCGGAACCGGCATAAGTACTCGCAACTCTCCACTCTCGTTGGGAGAAAGGGAGGGCAGTTCAAAATCCGCCAGAACAACGGCTCCGTTTCGCAGTTGCCAGCCACCGGGGACTGCTTCGGTCAACAACACTTCACTGCTCTCACCCGGAGGAAAACTATACTGGAAGCGGTCCCAGGCACCATCACCATCATCATCCAGCGCCTGAAGCCGGAAATAGTCATTCCCGCACTGGCTGCCACCACCCGTTACCGAATCATTTCCGAGTCCGGTGACCGGATCAAACACAGCGCCCGCACCTGTCGCAGTGGCTGCAGGAGGATATAGAGCTATAAAGACTGAATTGCTACAAATATGCTCCAGATCCGGCCGGTTTTCATTGGTCTCCACCTGCATGGAGAAACCAGCATAGCGATAAGCAGCAGGATCTGCGAACTGGTTATCGACAACAGCCATAACCCCTTGCCAGATAAATCCCGGAACGGCACGATAATAGATATCTTTATCAGCATCATAGTTGAAATAACCATCTTCCGGCTGGTTGTTACGAACCACATCTACTATCGACGAATTGAGTTTTTTTGATGTCACCGGACTGCTGTCACTGGCTGAGTTTTTATCCTGACAGCCACTCAGAAAAACCAGCAAGAGCATACTGCCTAAAATAACACTCAAGCGAATTGCCACTTTGGAGTCACCGTCCTCCATCGTGCGGCGGAATTTGAAAATATTCATACGAACACTGGTTCTCGGGACGATTTGTGCTCAATCAACGTCCCTGTGCGCTTTCCGGAGTATCGGCATACCGGCCGACGCATTATTGACAGACCGCCTTTGATTGGCGTCAACAATACGGCACTACTGTGAAAAATCTATCGGCAGAACAAGGCGGGCTCTTTAATCGGAGTTCATATGTGGGCATACTGAGCACAGATCTTTGACGCAGCAGTTCTTTCGCGCGACAACAGGACCTTAACGGCGTATGACGACAGGTAAGATGAAAAATATAGCGATTTGGCTCACGGGGATCTGGCTGGGGGTTATCTCGGCCAGTTGCAATGCCCTCAGCTTCCCCTTGCCACCAGAGGGACAGGATGTGGTCGGCATTCCCGTAAAAATAACCAGTCGTTATGAAGACACTTTTTCCGATTTTGCCAGAGACTATGGCCTCGGTTATCGTGAAATGCTCGCCGCCAATCCAAGTGTTGACCCCTGGCTCCCCGGTGCAGGAACACGCATTATTATCCCCACCCGGTTTATCCTGCCCCCCCCCCCTCGAAAGGGATTGATTCTCAATCTGGCTGAACTCCGCCTGTACTACTTTCCTGAAGGGGAAAACAGGGTGATCACCCACCCAATCGGGATCGGCCGGGAAGGATGGGAAACACCAACCGGAAGGACCCGGATCATCCAGAAAACCAGGAATCCAACCTGGACTCCACCGGAATCCATCCGCGCTGAATATGCAGAAAGAGGAATTAAATTACCCAGAGTGGTCAAGGCCGGCCCGGACAACCCGCTTGGACATTTTGCCCTGCGTCTGGGCATGCCGGGCTACCTGATTCATGGTACCGATAAACCCTATGGCGTGGGTATGCGAGTCAGCCATGGCTGCATCAGATTGTATCCTGAAGATATTGAAGCACTGTTTCCGCTGATATCCGTAAAAACACCGGTGCGTATCATCAACCAGCCCTACAAGGCCGGATGGCTCAATGGCAAACTATATCTGGAAGTCCATCCACCACTGAAAGATGCAGCAAAAAAGACCGATACAGCATTCAACCTGACACCTGTGGTAAAAGCAGTCACGGCGGCCCGGGGTGATATCCCGACAGTTCTGGATTGGAAAAAAATTCAGCAGATAGCCCGGCAACAAACGGGGATTCCCATCGCCGTAGCTATTAAAAGAAATGAGTCTGAACTCGCAAGAAAAGAATAAAAAGGCCTGGAGGTAACACCTCCAGGCTTACATCGCCTCTCCCCGGCAACAAACGGGAAAAATTATCCGCGCAGGTTTATCACCCAAAAGAAGCGTGTCACCAAAAGCTGAGACCCTTATTTGGCCATCACCTTCTCGGTCATTCGACCACAACGCTCACTGCAGGCATCAGCGGTCCGTTTGGCATCTTCCGCAGCATTCATTGCTGCACTCGCTGTCCGCTCTGCAGCAGCAGCGCTGCCCTCAGCCTTGGTCGCAGCAGCCATTGCAGCATCAGCAGCTTCCTGTGCCCTGGTGACATCTTCCAGTGTTGCCGAAGCAGGGCCTTTATGGGCACAACCAGCCATCAAACCAAGTACCAGGGCGGCGGCAGACAATTTAATGAAACTTCCTTTTACATTCATCGCTTATTACCTCTTATCTACAAAAAAATCAGTTGTAACCTGCATGCGTCGCACAGCAGCGTTTCGTCTCTTCAGATTGGGAACAGGTCTAAATTTTTACACACAGCCCGCTCCCGGGTACTTATATACGTGAGTACACAAAAAACCGCAACCAACCTCGTTGAATTTTGAGGAAAAAAACCTCAAAAAAGCCGAATTGAGACCTTTTTTGACACAGATGGGCGCTCTTTCAATATGGATTATCCAGCAAGCTGTTATTTGCTCTGACAGAGGCCCAGTTGCTGTCCCATCCGGACAGTTGCATCCAGTTGACATGCCGATCCCCACTCAACCTGCTCCCGGCCAAACAGCAGGATGACGGTGGAACCCATATTGAATCGTCCCATCTCCGCGCCCTGCTCCAACTCAGGTGCATGGATATCATTGCGGAAATCCCAGCTCCTGATCTCTCTTCCCGCAGGGGGTGTTATTGCTCCAGCCCACACCGTCTCGATACTCGCCACGAAAATTGCCCCAACCAGCACCATGGCCATAGGGCCGGCATCTGTCTCAAACAGACAGACTACACGCTCATTGCGGGCGAACAGACCAGGCACCGCACGCGCTGTCGCCGGACTGACGCTGAACAGACGTCCTGGTATATGCACCACCTCCATCAATCTGCCAGCCAACGGCATATGAATACGATGATAGTCTCGGGGAGAAAGATAGATAGTTGCATAATCTCCCTTCTGAAACTCATCAGCCCGTCGGGACGAACCCAGCAACTGGGCCAACGAGTACTGTTTCCCTTTTGCCTGAAGAAGACAACTATCATGAATGGTTCCTGCCTGGCTGATCCGGCCATCCACTGGAGAAATCACTGCTCCGGCTGCAGAAGCCAGAGGACGTACGTCAGGGCGCAATGCACGAGTGAAAAAGCTGTTAAAATCAGGATAGCCGCGTGGATCAGTCTCTACGGCGAGACTCAGGTCAACGTTATACAGTCGTTTGAAACCATCAATCAGCAGGTTTTTAACCCCGGGTATCCGGCACCGCGCCAACCTGCCCATAACCCGGGACAGCAAGTGATGCGGCAGCAAATATTGAGGCAGTGCTTTTGAATAATCTACTATTTTGGTCATTCACTAATCCAGGAGGAACTTGTAGCAACAAATAAACAAACAGGTCAAATTCGAGTAGGATAAAAAACTATAGAATAAAATGATAAATGTCGATAGCTATATCCAGGAACATTGACAAGTAAACAGTAACCGCCATGCACCAATATCAGACCAATACTCGACAGCCTTCACCCATGTGGGTATTTGAAAACAACTATCGCAATCTGTTGCAATTATTTCCGGATCTGATCGACATGGCAACCCCCGAGATCAGCGTTCAGAATGCCCAAATGACGCTGAATGTTGTCGTGCGGGAGTGCAGCCGTTATACCACAACCCTTACGATTAAACACTCTTTCAAACAGCAAACCCCCTATTTGGTCGATATGGGCATGAAGGTTCGCATTTATCATGATGCACAGGTCGCCGAGGTTCTTTCCTATCAGGGAGAGCACCGGTTTGAAGGCCGCTATGATTACCCCAACCCTCAGATGCGGCATCGGGACGAAAAACACCAGCTAAATCAGTTGCTAAAAGAGTGGCTCGGCTACTGTCTCACCCATTATGAAAGCTTTACAGCTGAACCTGCAGTATTTAATCCGGCATCGATATAGATCGCATTCAAGGCATCGCTTGCTTTGAACTGAATTCTGATTGGCCTCGAAACAAGGAACCGGGGATAATGGGGTGGATGAAACCACCAGAAAAAGCAGCTCTGATCGCGTTGTCTCCTGACACCGCCCGCCATCTGATTGGCCGTGCGGTGGCAGAACTGCCACAACTAAAACAGGCCATGGTCAATGGCAGAATCATCATCGCCGGTAGTGGCACCACCCGCCATGTGGTGAAGGCTCTGCTGGGTGAAGACCCTGGCCACGCCCCCTTTACCGTTGGCTGGATCCAAGGTGGAGAGTTTGCAGAAACCCCGGTGAAAAACCGTGGTCCGGGATCCTATCTAATCGAGCACAGCCATGTCGCCAGAGGATGGCCAGGCTCGCTGCTGGAGCAGTTTGAAGCTGGCGACATCTACATTAAAAGCGGCAATGCTATTGATGCCGAAGGCAACGTGGGAGTTCTGCTCGGTTCGCCTGTGGGTGGTGGAATTGGCAGTGCCCTGCCCATCATCTATGCACGGGGTGCCGAACTGATCATCCCCATCTCCCTGACAAAACTTATTCCGTCAGTCTCTGCCGCCGGCGGCAGATTGGGACAGCAACGCCTGTCACAGGCAACCGGTGCCCGCCTAGGCTACATGCCGATCATGGCAGGATTCGCCACCGTGATTACCGAACTGGATGCCATCCGGATTTTATATGATCTGACAGCCACCATGGTGGCGTCAGGCGGCGCAGAGGATTGCGAAGGCGCGACTACGCTTCATGTCGAAGGTAATACCGGGAAAGTCGAAAAGCTGATGAAGGCCATCCGTTGAGAAAATGCCAGCCGGATTCCGGTCTGTCGGATCCAATACTCTGTACAATATGGCAAATACCCCTATTCAAACCAATCGCAGATAAGAGTATTCTATCTGCTTTGAACAACCTCGAACAGCAGAAATACCATGCCAACACGTAGCGCCACAGTAGCACGTAAAACACTGGAAACCCAAATCGCCATCAAGCTTAATCTGGATGGTACCGGACAGACCCGCCTCAACACCGGTCTGCCGTTTCTGGATCACATGCTGGATCAGGTGGCGCGGCACGGTCTGATAGATCTGGATATCCAGGCTGAAGGCGACCTGCACATCGACGGCCACCACACCGTCGAGGATATCGGTATCACCCTGGGGCAGGCGTTCGCCGAAGCGGTGGGAGATAAAAAGGGGATCCGCCGTTACGGTCACGCCTATGTTCCCCTGGATGAAGCGCTCTCCAGGGCGGTCATAGACTTCTCCGGCCGCTCGGGTCTGGTGTACGCGGTGGAGTTTCCCCGCGCCACCATTGGGGCATTCGATACCGAGCTGTTCAGCGAGTTTTTTCAGGGTTTTGTCAATCACTCCCGGGTCACGCTGCACCTGGATAAAGTGCGGGGCAAAAACGCCCATCACATCGCCGAAACGGTGTTCAAGGCGTTCGGACGCGCTTTGCGCATGGCGCTGGAATACGATCCACGCAGTGTGGATTCCATCCCCTCCACCAAAGGGACGCTGTAAGCAATGGCGAACCGGGTTGCAATCATCGACTACGGGATGGGCAATATCCACTCCGTTACCAAAGCGCTGGAGTTTGCTGGCGGTGATACCGTGCAGGTCTTTGTCAGCCACGAT
Organism: Gammaproteobacteria bacterium; assembly: GCA_024277595.1. GTDB lineage: Bacteria > Pseudomonadota > Gammaproteobacteria > Thiohalospirales > Thiohalospiraceae > DRMK01. Next base: position 13,229 of record JAJRUV010000059.1, on the reverse strand, counting down.
GCCGAAGAGATCCTGCGTGCCGAGCGGGTGGTGCTGCCAGGCGTGGGAGCAATCCGGGACTGTATAGCCGAGATCACGCGTCTCGGACTGGACGAGGTGATACGCGAAGCGGCGCAAAACAAACCCTTTCTGGGGGTCTGTGTCGGCATGCAGGCGCTGTTCGAGCACAGCGAGGAGAACGGTGGCACCCCATGCCTGGGTATCCTGCCGGGGGCCGTGCATACCTTTGCTACGGATATGATCGATCCGGCCAGCAGCGTACGCCTGAAAATTCCCCACATGGGTTGGAATCAGGTACACCAGAGCAGGGAACATCCACTCTGGCGGGGTATCGAGCAGGACACCCGATTCTATTTCGTACACAGTTATTATGTAACCCCCGCCGGGGAGCAACTAACGGCTGCCGTCAGCAGCTACCCCCGCCCCTTTGCTGCGGCAGTGGCACAAGACAACATCTTTGCGGTACAGTTTCACCCGGAAAAGAGCCACCATGCGGGATTGGCCCTGTACGCAAACTTCCTGCACTGGGATGGATAACCCAACCTGCGCACTGCCAAGATGGCCCCGCTTGCTGAAACCCCGAACAATCATGAGATAACAGAGACACCTATGGAGCTGATACCTGCAATTGATCTCAAGAACGGCAAGTGTGTGCGCCTGCGCCAAGGCCGCATGGATGATGTCACCACCTACTCCGATCACCCGCTAGAGATGGCCCGGCGCTGGGTGGAAGCGGGCGCCCGGCGGCTGCACATGGTCGATCTGGATGGCGCCCTGTCCGGACAACCCAGGAATGCGGCCGCAGTACACGAAGTCTGCAAGGCATTTCCCGATCTGCCAATCCAGATCGGGGGAGGGATCCGGGATGAAGATACCGTACAGACCTATCTTGATGCCGGGGTACAGTATGTCATTATCGGCACCAAAGCCGTCACTGCCCCCCATTTCATCAATGATCTCTGTCTGGAGTTTCCCGGCCATATCATTGTCGGCCTGGATGCAAAGGATGGCAAGGTTGCGGTGGATGGCTGGTCAAAACTGTCCCACCATGACGTCATCGACATGGCCCGGCATTTTGAACAGGACGGAGTAGAGACGATCATCTTTACCGACATCAGTCGTGACGGAATGATGAATGGTGTCAACATCGAATCTACGGTGGCATTGGCACAGGCCATCACCATCCCGGTCATCGCCTCCGGCGGCATCACCAATCTGGATGATATCCGCACACTGTGTGCCGTCGCCGGTGAGGGGATAGAGGGAGCCATCACCGGGCGCGCCATCTATGAAGGGACGCTGGATTTCAGCACCGGACAGAAACTGGCGGACGAGCTGACCCGCACAGCAATATGAGCCTGGCAAAACGCATCATTCCCTGTCTGGACGTGGACAATGGCCGCGTGGTCAAAGGGGTGCAGTTCGTGGATATCCGCGATGCCGGCGATCCGGTCGAGATTGCCCGCCGCTATGACGAGCAGGGCGCCGACGAACTCACCTTCCTAGACATCACCGCCAGTCACGAAGATCGCAACACCATGGCCGAGGTGGTGGAGCAGGTCGCCGGAGAGGTCTTTATTCCCCTGACCGTGGGGGGTGGCATTCGCACCAGCCCGGATATCCGTCACCTGCTCAAGGCCGGGGCCGACAAGGTCGCCATCAACACGGCAGCGGTAAACAACCCCGGATTCGTCAAGGAGGCTGCCGGGCGCTTTGGCTCCCAGTGCATCGTCGTAGCCATCGATGCCAAACGGATCAGCGCGGAGGGCGAGCCAGCCCGCTGGGAGATCTTCACCCACGGCGGACGCAATCCTGCCAGTCTCGATGCTGTGGCTTGGGCACGCAAAATGGTGGATTATGGTGCCGGCGAGATCCTGCTTACCAGCATGGACAGGGACGGCACCAGGGCGGGGTTTGATCTCGAGCTGACCCGGGCAGTGAGCGATGCCGTTTCTGTTCCGGTCATCGCATCCGGCGGCGTGGGCAACCTGGAGCACTTGGCAGAAGGCATTCTCCAGGGCCATGCAGATGCCGTGCTGGCCGCCAGCATCTTTCACTTCGGTGAATACACCATCGAACAGGCCAAGTGCTTCATGCAGGACAAGGGCATCGAGGTAAGACTGTGAACCAGGAGTCCGGCTGGCTGAACAAGATACGCTGGAACAACGACGGTTTGATACCGGTCATCGCCCAGGATGCAGACAGCAGTCGGGTCTTGATGTTTGCCTGGATGAATCGTGAAGCACTGCAACTCACTGCCGAACAGGGCCACGCGGTATACTGGTCCCGCTCACGCCAAAAGCTGTGGCACAAAGGCGAATCATCGGGACATCAGCAAAAAATCAGGGAGATCCGCCTGGACTGTGACAACGATGTCATCCTATTATGCGTGGAGCAGAAAGGCGGAATCGCTTGTCACACCGGACGTAAAAGCTGCTTCTATCAGCGCCTGGAGAAAGAACGCTGGCAGCCGGTAGAACCAGTGCTCAAAAACCCTGCGGAGATCTACCGTTCAAATGAATGATACACTGGAAAAACTGTCTGAAATACTGGAGGCGCGAAAACAGGCCGATCCGGCCTCCTCCTATGTTGCGGGGCTGTATGATAAAGGTCTGGATGCCATTCTCAAAAAAATCGGTGAGGAGGCCACTGAAACCGTGATAGCCGCCAAAGATGAAAACATGCCGCAGGTCATTTATGAAACAGCAGATCTATGGTTCCATAGCATGGTGATGCTGGCCCATCTTGGTGCCGGTCCGAAGGATGTTCTGGCGGAGCTGGAACGCCGTTTTGGTCTGTCCGGTATCGAGGAAAAAGCCAGGAGAAAACAGCAATGAGTGATGACTGCCTGTTTTGCAAGATTGTTGCTGGAGAGGTTCCGGCAGACAAGGTATACGAAGATGAGCAGGTCGTTGTGTTCAAGGACATCAACCCGAAAGCCAGGGTGCATCTGCTGGTCATTCCCCGGATTCACCTTGCCAGTCTGGAAGAACTTGAGCCAGAGCATGATGAACTCACCGGCCAGATGATCCGGTTGCTGCCGAAACTGGCCAGAGAACAAGGGCTGGAACAGGGCTTTCGTACCGTTATCAATACAGGAAAAGGCGGCGGGCAGATCATTTTTCACCTGCATATTCACCTGCTGGGTGGCTCAGAGTTGCGTGTTTTTTAGAAAATTTAACAAGTGGAGATAAGATTATGGGTATCAGTCCGTGGCAATTGCTGATTATTCTGGCCATCGTACTCGTATTGTTTGGCGCCAAGCGCCTGCGCAACGTCGGTGGCGACATGGGCGCAGCGATCAAGGGTTTTCGTACTGCCATGAAAGATGGTGATGAACCGGAAAAAAAAGCAGAACATATTGAAAAGATGGAACAGGAAGAGAGCCGGATAATCGAAGGCGAAGCCAGCAAGGAAAAGACCAAAAGCTGATTCAAGCCGCCCGTTTACTCAAACCCCTTTCCGCTGAGCGATATTTGAGAATACAACGACCATGTTTGATATCGGCTTCTGGGAGCTCTCCATCATCGCCATTATTGCCCTGCTGGTTATCGGGCCGGAACGGCTCCCCGCAGTAGCGCGCGCAGCAGGAAACTGGTATGGAAAAATGCAGCGATTTATTACTTCAGTAAAATCGGATATTGAGGAGGAACTCAAGGCCAGCGAACTGAAACAGATCATGGATGAGCAGAAGGCCGAACTCGAACAGCTGAAACAGTCACTGCACCAGACCCGCTCCGATCTGGAACGGGTGGCAGCAACTGATTATCTTGAGGAGGCAATAAAACCGGTGGAGAAACTACCTGAACCTGAATCATCACCTTCCAGCGAATCAACAAGCAACGAACTCAACGCTCCGCCAAGATGACGCAACAAGACAGTCTTCCACCCGGGGACTCTGAAGACGAGGTAAAACAGGAGCAACCCTTTCTCTCTCACCTAGTCGAACTGCGTGATCGACTGCTGCGCATCCTGTTGGTAGTGGGGCTGATCTTCCTCGCCCTGATTCCGTTCGCAAATAAACTCTATACTCTGCTGGCGGCCCCCCTGCTGGCACACCTGCCGGAAAGCAGCTCAATGATTGCGACAGAAGTCGCCTCCCCCTTTCTGACCCCCTTCAAGTTAACGCTTGTTCTCGCCATGTTTCTCACCATCCCGGTTATCCTGTATCAGGCATGGGCTTTTATGGCTCCCGCCCTGTACCGGCATGAAAGGCGATTAATGCTGCCACTGCTGATCTCCAGCACATTGCTGTTCTATATCGGTATGGCGTTCGCCTACTATGCCGTCATGCCGCTGGTATTCGGCTTCCTCACTTCTACCGCCCCGGAAGGCGTAGCAGTCATGACGGATATCAGCAAATACCTCGACTTCGTACTCAAGATGTTTTTTGCCTTCGGAGTCGCATTTGAGGTTCCTGTTGCTACCATACTACTGGTACTAACTGGCGCAACAACTCCAGACAAACTGGCATCCATGCGCCCCTATATCATCGTCGGCGCCTTTGTCATCGGTATGCTGCTCACTCCACCTGATATCATCTCCCAAACCCTTCTGGCCGTACCCATGTGGCTGCTGTTCGAGGCAGGGCTGTTTTCGGCCCGCATTATTCTCCACAAACGCAAAGCAGCGGAGGAAACAATCGACGACAAAGGTTAACGAAACCGGCCGGTTTCCCGGCCAGATCCTCTGACAGAACACAGGCGGACTACTGGAAAACAGATAACGAATTTAGCGGAAAAACTGTTCATCGGCCTGACATCCCGTTCTAAAAAAAGCATGTTCAGGTCTGAGTTTCAATAGTCAAGGCATGCACCTAATCCATCCACTCATTAAACCACATCTGAAATACCAACAAAGACCAAACCATAGAATAGTCATTGCCGGTTTCTACGTACCATTTTTTTAGTCGGCAAACATATTCATAATTGAAGAAACCGTGCTTTTCCAGTTCTTTTTTATTGAGGTAAATATCAAGATATTCTGAAAGCTCATGCCTTAACCAGCGTTCTACCGGCACACTAAAACCCTTTTTTGGCCTGTCCATCAACTTCTTGGGAATATGTCGGTGCACAATGTTTTTCAAGATTTTTTTCTTTGTGCCATTATCATATTTATACGCTGATGGAAGTCTGGCTGCGAACTCGATAATACGGTGATCCAGCAAAGGCTCCCTTCCCTCAAGACTAAATGACATGGTGGCACGATCAACCTTGGTCAAAATATCATCTGTCATATAGGTCTGATAGTCAGTGGAAAGGCACTTATCCAAATCACTAACGTTTTCACTCAACAACCCGAAGTTAGCAAAAAGCGTTGAGTCCATGTTTGAGTCGCTATAGGGACGGAAAAGACGGTACATTTTATAATTGGGGCAGCGGGGGCGTGTTATAATTGGCAGCAAGCCATCGGCAGAATAGAGTTCCCGGTGTTTCCAAAGCCGGTTTATCAATGCTATTCCGTACCTATTAAACCCCTTATAGCGCTTCGTTGCATCAGTGACCAGTTTTGCCTCATTACCTGCAATGTCCCTAAAAAAACGGGGGATACGCTGATTTTTTCTCAATCGGTTAACATAGTTTTCTGTATGATTGTACCCTGCAAAAGCTTCATCACCACCGTCTGCAGAGAGCGCAACCGTTACCTGTTGTCTGGCCAGCTTACTGACGAGCATTGTTGGTATAGCGGAAGTATCAACAAACGGTTCATCGTACACTCCGGGAAGTTGCTCCAGCATTTCCTGTGCCTCTTTTGTTGTACAGTAATATTCCGTATGATCTGTACCCAGATAATCAGCTATTGCCTTGGCCTCATTCGCCTCGTTATATTTGCTTTCATGAAATCCAATTGTAAACGTCTTTAGTCTGGCTGAGCTGTTTGACTGAAGAATAGCCGCAACAGCCGAGCTGTCATATCCTCCGCTGAGAAAAACACCAACCGGGACATCTGCAATCATTCGATACCGGAACGCTGATTCCAGAATTTTTTCCAGCTCATTTGTCGCTTCACTTTCAGAGATATCGAGTCTCGGCCTATTATAATAATCAATGACATCCCAGTATTTAACTTCGGACAATTTTGCGGAAGAAATATCGAGCTCCAGATAGTGTCCTGGCCTTAGTTTAAAGGTGTTGTTAAAAATTGTCTTTGGCGTGGGAACATACCCAAACTGAAAAAACAGAGATAGCGCATCTTGATCGATTTCTTTTATGAATTGAGGGGCCTTGTGAAACGATTTCAGCTCTGAAGAAAACAGGAAAACACCATTATTATAATGATAGTATAAGGGCTTTACCCCGGCCCGATCCCTGAATAGATAGAGCTTTCGTAATCGCTTGTCATATATAACAAAAGAAAACATACCAATAAATTTATCTACAGCATCAACACCCCATCGAATAAAAGACTTCAATACCACCTCTGTATCAGATTTGGAATCAAACACAAATCCATCATCTTCAAGAACCTTTTTTATCTCGGAAAAATTATAAATCTCTCCATTCAAAACTATCGTGTAATCCTGTCTCTTATCCGCCATCGGCTGATTAGCCTTTGGGGAAAGATCCAGAATAGATAATCGTCGGTGGCCCAAACCAATATGTGCACCCGGATCCATAAACACTTTATAGCCGGAACTATCCGGTCCCCGATGTAGAAGCACATCGGTCATGTTTTTTAGAACGTCTATACTCGACTTTTTATTAAAGTCACAAAATCCTGCTACTCCGCACATGTTGGCTGAAGACCCCTATTTTAGCTACAAATATATTATTTTTTCACGGCGCCGACATAAAGCAGAATTTGTTAATTGCGGCGACGATAATTGCTTGTGTGCCTGTTGTTTCAGAATGGCAATAAATACTCCGTTCCCTTTTCTATCTGGTTCTTCATCCCAATTTTCATTATCTATCAATCCTCCCGCAGTCATTGAAACTGCAGAGACTAATTGAGTTATGTCATGGCTGATCTTCATACATAATCAGTTTTCACCATGGCCCACCTTCCCGCACACTTTCTGGTAAACAGATTCGTACTGCCTGGCAATATTTGACCAAAAATACTGTTGGGCATGCTCCCTGGATTTTTCCCCCATCTGCTGCCGCAAAACGTCATTCTCGAGCAACTTTCCAGTTGACTGTGCAAGGCTTTCCACATCATCTGGAGGCACCAGAATCCCATTAACATTGTTGGATACAACATCCTTGTTGCCCGATATGTTGGTGCCGACAATCGGCAATCCTGCAGCCATGGCGTCAAGAACAGCCAGAGAAAGACCCTCCGCCCCATCATTGACTCCTGCAGATACATAAATTTCTGCCTGCTGATAAATTGCAGCCAACCAGTCCGTATCAGTAGAGACAGGGCTCACCTCTTGCTTATGATGTTTCTGAAACGGAAAACTAATTCCTCCCGTCAAAAAAACGTTTTCCCTTAACCGCAATTCGTTGATCAGAGGAACCAGCGCCTCGGTATTACGGCCAACCACGACCAGCACCACGTCCGGATTTTTATCCAGAAGCTGCTTCATGGCACGAACAATATTTTCCTGCCCCTTGCAGGGGTGATAGTTGCCAACGGTCATGATTAAGCGTGAATCCGGAGGAACATTCAGCCATTGGAGAACATCAGCCGAAACCTGTCTCTCCAATCTCTTGTTGTCTATTCCGTTCGCTATGATCGTTACTTTTTCAGGACTATCAACCACCTTGAATGCAACATCTCTTATAGTGCTGCTGATCGCAGTCACTGCATCCGCCGATTTTAGGGAAGATTCAATTTTTCTGTTTATTTCTGGATTTAATCTGTCACCGTAACCGATCTCCGGAACGGCCAGTATATCCCCTCCATGAGGTGTTACCACCACCGGGATATTTTTCAGATTTTTTATTTTTGTGGCTAAAAAACCGGCCGGATAGGTCGCATGCGCATTAATAACATCAGCACCAAAAACAATCACATCAAATAACAACTGAAGAAACCTGACCTGCTGGGAAAAACGCCCTCTCAAGACAGGGAATCTGTGAACCGGGTAGCTGAACCTGAGTTTTCTGTGTTTCCACCAACCAGCTGCTCCGACAACACGCACCTCATGCCCCATCTTTTTTAACTCGCTGGCAAGATAATGGACAACGACCTCCCTGCCACCAATATCGGGCAAAAAACTGTTAACGTACAGAACTATTTTCAACAACCAATTCTCCAAAACAGAATAAAAAGTTGGCACCTTGTCAATATCATGTCACCAGACTTTTATATACTTTGTATAGTTGAACTGCTATCGTTTCCCATCGAAACTCCAACGCTCGTTTCCGGCTGGCCAACCGCATGGCATCTTGCTTTTTCTTGTCGGCACATAGCCCGATGATCGCATTTGCAAGCGCATCGGCATCTTTTCCAGGAACCATGACAGCACACTCGCTACTGGCATAGTCTCTAACACCCTGTAAATCAGTTGCGACAATGGGTAATCCGCAAGCCATTGCCTCAAGTAATACGTTATTTGCTGTACACTCCTGCAGTGGTAACACAAACAGATCTGAACTCTGATACATCTTCAAAAGCATATCATCGGGAACCCTGGCAAAAAGACGTACATTTTTCTTTTCCGAAAAATAGGAGTGATTTCTTTCTGGCGTTACCACAACAAACTCTATCGAACTGTTTTTCCTTCTGACAAATTCAACAGCAACAGCGAGAGTCTCGAAATCCCGAAGGTGAGAACCAACAAACAGACATTGATGCACATTTTCGCCGCTGTTTTTTTTCTCAATCGGAAAAAAATAGTCAACATCAACCCCGTGCGGAATAAAAAATACTTTATCCTCGCCCACTATGTTTTGAAAAAAACTAATCTGCATTGTTGACATAACAATAACCGCATCAAGCAAGAGTAAATGCGACTCATCATCAACAACGCGAGAAAACTTTTCCGGTGGCGTATGGAAAGTACCTACAATTGCATTTCCTTTTTTGATGCGCTTCATTGCTCCCAGATAGCGAAAAGAATTTTCACCATAGAGAAAATGAAAAACTTCACCCCTTACCCAAAACCACTGGCGTGCCGCATCCAGTTCAGCAATCAAATTGCTCCGGTGATACCAATACAGCCCCGAGTTTTTCGTAAGCGGCTTGAGCACTCTGGCAATCACCTTCTGAAAAAAAGAAAATCGTTCTGGCCCAGTCAACAGTTTTCCGTCAAGATATGCTGTCAAACGATCATATCCAGAGTGGCCGGCGTGACCATTCATATGCATCGTTACGATGTTTACTCCTGGAGCAGTGGAAGAAACGGGTGCTCTGGCAACACTATTGTTACTGCTCATTGTGTATAGACCAGAAATAGATTATCTGTTAGTGCCTGGAACTTATATTTCTTCAAGATGAGAATACTCCATGGCCAGAGAAAGATTTTCACTAATCTGCTTGTTCCACTTACCTGCAAACTCAGCGGCATTTTTTTCCAGAGAGAAACGATAGTTATCATCCTGAAGAAGATTAACCGCCATATCGCACCATTCGACAGGACTATTAGCCACTAAAAAAGCCGTTCCTTCTCCAACCTCCAACCCCTCAGCCCCTGCCGATGTTGTAATCAAAGGCTTTGAGTAACCAAGCGCCTCCACATTTTTTATCTTCAGTCCGGTTCCATACAACATAGGATTTACCACAATATCGACAGTATCATATAACTCTCTCAACTCTGCTACTCTGCCGAGCTTGGTAATATAGTTTTTTGAACCAGAAACGTCATCACAGATGTCCCCTGCAATAATGAGTCTGGCCTCTGGAACACGCATATGAATCCCGGGCATTACTTCATTGATAAAGCGGTTTATTGACTGAGAATTTATCGAGTTTCTTGACCCTATATAAAGCATGCTACAGGTGGATTTTCCATATTTCGGTGGACTCAATTTCACGGAATGGCCGATGGTTATAACAGGCCGTTTACACATTCGGGAAATTTTATCCCTTTCACTTTTCTGAATTGCAATGATAATGTCGGCGCGGTTCAGTCCTTTGGACTCCTGTCTGCGGGAGGTAGAAAACCATGGCGGCCGCTGTCCATTTTCCATATACAATTTATGACGATCTGTAAACACATCATGTGCATCGATAACCTTGATGACATCCCCTCCAAAACACTCCAGTACTTTGGAAAAAAAGACATATTCAACAATTACAACATCAAATTTATACTGAGTGTGCAGTTTGGCTAGTTCTTCCTCTACTCCCGGATCATACCACTCATCTATATTTCTAACATGAGCCATTCCCGGATCGAACATAGCCGCAATTTTTCTCGTTATTTTTACTGATAATGGCGGCTGTTTTCTACAGTAAGCAATCGGGTGGTAATGATCACCCCAACGGGATCTCATCAATTTTTCATCTCCACTTTCCCGCTGAATATGGGCAAAATGGACGCGATATCCAAGCTTTTTCAGACGGGTCAGCATCGAGCCAACTCGCACGCGGTTTCCGGAACTGTCCGGATGTGTAGGAATCGGCGATATTACAAGAATTTTTCTTTTCATTATTGTTCGCTAATTCAATGCAGCAACGCAAGAAACTCCGGGTTCACGGAACCAGGCGCTATTGCATGATGCGATTTTTTACGACTCGGGCAGGTACCCCTACGGCGATACCGCCAGGCGGAATATCGCTGGTTACAACAGAGCCAGCTCCCACCACCGCATCCCTGCCAATATGCACGCCGTCAAGCACAATAACGCCAACCCCCAGCCAGACGTTATCTTCAATCACGATTCCTCCGCAACTTTGCAGTGGTTGCTGACTCATGGGAACCCCTGGCTTTAGTGCGTGATCGTAGGGATAAAATGAGCAATTTGGCGCTATTTCAACCCCACAGCCAATTTCAACAGAGCCCTGGTAGGCTGAAATCCTGCAATTTGGCTGGATATGCGTTTTATCGCCAATACTGACTGACCCGCCCGCCCCGGTCTGGATTGCTACACCACGATGCAGGTGAACATTGGAACCAAGGTTGACTGCGCCGCCTGCATGATCCTGATAGATCAGAACCTGATCGCCAGCAAATACATTACTTCCCAACAGGATGTTCGAGTGATAAATCGTTGCACTGGGTGAAAAATAACCACTTTCCCCCATGATAGCCAGTGGAATACGTCCATAGAATGGTGGATAAAACAGTCCAGCCATGCCACACGCAAGACGCCCAACCCGGCCGGGTCCTGAAAATTTCATCCAGAATCGTGCCCAGCGTCTTTTGATACCTGCAATTGTCATTTTCCCCTTATACCTAGTCGTCGCAGAGCATGTTTGGCAAAAAACCTGGGGCGGCACACAACCATACTCATAATTGCTCCCGTAACCCGCATAACACTCAGCGGGTAACCAGCTTTTTTCAAACCCTGGGAGTGAAAATCCCAAAACTCCTTGTTGCGCCCCACTACCGCGCTCTCAGCCAGGAAGCGGTAGTATCCCGCAAGGTGCTGACGAAGACGCCAGGCAACCTCCTCATCGCTCAGAAATTCAGGGCCGTAGCGAACAAAAAGATCAAAATTTGACCACAACGATACATTCAGCGGTTTTACCTGACGAGAGGTTTCAGATTCAGCATGCTCCCGAATGAAAGTCAAAATTCGGGGCACAAACCCAAAATCGGTTTCTTGTAGAAACTCATACATCACTTCAACATCGGCATGTAGTCGTTCCGGCATATAAAACAGTTTACGCCGCCGGATCAAATCCATCCGGATCATCGTTGAACTGGGTGACCAGAATGGATATATTTTTCCCAACAAGGTCAACCTGCCGATTTCACGGCCAGGAAACAGATGCTGCCCATATGGCAATCCGTCGCAACGCACTCGCTCACCCGCAAGACTATAGGCACCGATCACTCCGGCTCCGGGGTTCGCGACAGTAACCTGAACCATCTCCATCAAACAGTCCGGGAAAAGAAAATCGTCCGCATGCAGAATTTTACAGAACGAACTTTGTTTGCTTATTTTGCTGACAGCAAAATTGTGGTTGTCAATTACCGGTAGTAATGTCTCTGTTTCATACAGCCGAAACCGGTTATCCGTATCGCAAAAACGGGCTGCGATCGCAGCTGTTCCATCAGAACTGCCGTTGTTAACAATAACGCACTCCCAGTGCTCATAGGATTGCGACAACACACTGTCCAGACATTCCGCCAGAAATTGTTCGCCGTTATGCACTGGCGTTATGATGCTTATGAGCGGCTCTGGGGTGTTCACTAACGTCAACTCCTCGCTAATCTGAGTGTGGCTTAATCAAATGAACCCACATTTGATGACTATAGGGCAGCCACCGCATATACCAGCAATTCTGCAAGAGTGATAGTTTGGTTGAAGTAGAAACCGTTGCGCTCTCAAAAACAACACGGGACAACAACCTCTTTATTTATTTATACCCAAACCACCTGGAAATGCTTGCTGCCGGGTTTCCCCCAGACCCCTTCCCCATCACTCTGTTTTGTTATCGACAGCATCACTATATCGCAACAGGTTTTTATAACTCTTGGAAATAGCCTCTACCGGGCTTTGGGATGTCCCCTCACCACGCTCCCCGCGAGATTACCCGAATTCGACATAACCCCAGAAGAGCATCAGGTAGAATAAACTCCGCCCCATCCCAAGTCAACGATGAGCCTTGTCCAATATGAAATAAGTCTGAAACTGCTCATGAAACTCGAAGACTTAACGACTATCGAACAGCTTGTCAATTTCCTGTCCGGCACCCGGGCGGTGGCCTTTTCGGTCATCAGCGACAAAGACGCCTGCTGCCGCTGGTTCCAGGGAGAACCGGTTAAATTCCGCTATCTGACGCATCCCGTCTCCGCTAGGGCAAAGGGGTGGTAATCCGCTACCGGAGGAAGGACAGCGGCTATTCCCGTCAGCAGCTCACCCGGCTGATTGCCCGGTACCGCAAGACAAGCCGACTCCAGCACCGCCAGCGCACGGTGTCCGGCATCAAACGAAAGTACACGGCTCACGATATCCGCCTCTTGGCCGACATGGACAAGCGTCATGGCACCCCCTTGCGACCCGATGCCTTCGCCCGTCTTCAGGTAAGTAACTCAAGTTTCGGAGTTCAGCTTTACATTGAGTCGATATTTAACCGGTTGATTAACAAAATAACTAGAGTTTAGAGCAAACCAACCCCCATCGAGCTAATCTTGTCTGCCCGAAAAGGTTGGTTGCTTTGTCGTTACGTCT
>JAJRUV010000058.1 GCA_024277595.1 Gammaproteobacteria bacterium | reverse complement strand
TCAAACCGCTACAGGTGGCGGAGCAGTGATAGTAGATAAATTCGGCGGCACGGAGGAGGAACCCCCCGTGGAGCGTAGCGGAACGGGGGGTTCCTCCTCCACAAGACCAAGATCAAAAGCAAAGACAAACCCGGGGCAGCGCCGTTCAGCTGCTAATGAAGTCGAATGTACAACGTAAACCCAGTGGATTTTTGTCTTGACTCCAGGGTCCACTATATCAATCAGTTAAATGTCGACTCAATGTAAAACTGAACTCCGAAACTTGAGTTAATAAAACACCATCAATACCTGCATTCAAAAAAGCGCAGTATTCCGGGCCATAATCAACAAAAGACCAACCGAAAGAAGAAGTGAAAAATGTCTTGGTAACTATTTTTTCGCGTTCATTCGCTACCTGGCGCTCCTGATGAAGAGAACCGCAACAGTGGATTCTGTCGGTAGAACAACACCAACTGTTCATAAACTTCTGCAAACCGCTGGTGCAACCGATGTGGATCGGTAAAAAAATATTCGCTCACCACAGCAAAAAACTCCGCCGGACTGGTAGCAGCGTATGAATTGATATCAGGATGAAAATGATGTTCCAACTGCCGCTGCAAATATTCGAAGGCACTGCTGAATACATCCGTCCACTGCTGACGTACCATATCAGAATGAAGGGGTGGCATGCCATTGGCATCACCGTTCAGCATATCCAGCTTGTGGGCAAGTTCATGCATCACTACATTCTGCCCGGGACGGGAACCGGCAAGCTCAGAGGCCATATCATCCCAGGAGAGAATCACCGGCCCCCGTGCCCAGGATTCACCGCTAAGCGTCTGCTCCTGGCGGGAAACCACTCCCGCCTCATCGGCAGCATCTCTTGCCACCCGGAATGCGCCGGGGTAAATAACAATCTCAACCCAGCTATTGTAGTAGTCCAGCCCAAGTTTTAAAATCGGTACGCATGCCTGCGCTGCCACTGCCAGCACCATCTCCGTGCTCACTTCCAGCCCTTGAGCTCCGGAGAGGGTTTTTTGCCGCAAGAACAGGGTAGTCAACTCGCGCAGATGGGCACGTTCCACCGCACTCATTTCCCTGAAAACAGCAGCATAGCCATTGTGCATCAGATTTTCCCACGCCTGGTGGGGAATGGGATGGTGACTAAGGGTGTAGCGGATGCGCTGATGTTCAAGCCATTTCATTACTATTAATCCGGCTGGCAAACAGATCGTTTATGCTGCATAATGCAAATTGTTCAAAATCAGAATGATTTTGCGACCAGCATCCTTGATTACGGGCAGTTGGCGTGCATCGCTTTTTTCCATGCGCGCAGTGTAGCAGATCCACTTTTAGAGCCGGGTTGATAACACTCTGCCGCATTATACTGGCCCTCAACAACTGGATCAGCCACCTTTATCCCGATAACCTGTGCCCTCTTGCCCGTTTCGGCAATTCTATGCAGCGCCGTCCTTGTTATCCTGCTTGCCACGTTGGTGCTGGCGGCAGGGTGGCTCGCCGGAACCGGGAATATCACCGTGCCGCAGCTGATCACACTTACCGCCCTGTGGATCGTTCCCGGCCTGTTCACTGCTCTCAAGGTCCAGGATACCGGCACGCTGCATGGTATGCTCGCCGGCTGGTGGGGAGGCCTCGGTGATCTGGTAGCCGACATCCGCCGCGTGAACCGGGCACAGCGCGGAGGGAGCAGAGGAGCAATGACTGAGACAATGTGATACAGATAGCAAAACGGGCAATCTGTCAAAACCCTCTGCGACAGGTGCTGTCTCTACAGAGTCGTCACCAAATGTGCAGAGAATTGCCAACGAGCGGATGCACGCAAAAGCTCCGGTGCACACGGAAACTTTATAACCACCCACAACATCGCCCGCCACACAAAGAAGCTGCTTTTTGGGCTGCAAGTAAAAAGACCGTCCTATTCGTCCACTTCTCCACCGTGGCGGAAGAGCCAGGTACTGCGGACGGCGTGTCGGGCATTTCACCGGATGAAGCCGGCTGAATAGCCACTCTGAATATTGGCGCAGTTGCCTGTTTGCAAGGCAAGGGGATTGCCGATTGTAATCAAGAGGTAAACTCCGGATGGTATAATTTTTTGTAACTATTCAGCATAGTTGAAAATGAGTATGTAACTGTTCAGATTGCCCCTGAAATTCGTCAGTTCAAGGCGAAAAATGTGAGTTTACACGGGTAAATGATCATTTTTTAACGCAGAAATGGCGAATTTCAGGGGCAATCTGAATAGTTGCAATTTTTTTACCATCCGGAGAACAACCAGGAACAGAGAGAGATTCATGTCTATTCCCGCCAACCACCCACAGCGCTTTCAACTTACCAATGAGGTGCATGCCCGGCCGTTCGCATCAATTTACATCCCGGCCCGGGCCAGCCATCTGGCACTGATTCTGGATGCTGACCAGAAGAGGGAGGATCGGGCGGCGCTGAATGAGCTCTGTGAGCGCTATATCGTACCACCACCATCGGCAGATGCGGATCACTACAATGGCGATTTCGGCCCCTTCCAGTTGCGCTGGGAGCAGCATGGCGAGTTCAGTACCTATACTTTCTACACCACTGGAGATTGCACCAATCCATTCTCCACCACAGCGCTGCACTCCGTACCGAACGACTGGCTGGAGAAGCTGCCCGGGCAGGTCATCGTTGCTGCGCACGCGGGCATGATGTGCAGCAGTGACAACGGGAAATCCGGGGAAGAGCGGGTGCCGATCGATCTGGATGTAATCAGCCCGATGTTTGAAGGCAACACCTTGATCGGTTCAGAGGTGGCCGGCGGAGTAGCCGGTGCACTGACCGATTTCCGCATCCACGCCGATGGCTTCAGCCGTTTTCTGGTCATCGATCACAACATCTACAGCAGCCGCCAGGCGGGCCGGTTGCTGCAGCGTCTGTTTGAGATCGAAGTCTATCGCATGATAGCGCTGCTGGCTTTTCCGATGGCGCGCAAGATGTTGCCCGAGCTGGGCAAATGGGATCAGCGCCTGCTGGATATCACCACAGCGATGTCAACCAGTGACGACGAAGCCGCATTGCTGGAGGAGCTGACCGCGTTGGCCATAGAGGTCGAGAACAGCATCTCGTCGAGTCACTTCCGCCTGAGTGCGGCACGAGCCTATTATGAACTGGTCAACAAGCGGATCGAGGATCTGCGCGAAGTGCGCATTCCCGGTTTACAGACCTTCCGCGAGTTCATGGATCGGCGGCTGGTACCGGCAATGAATACCTGCAACTCGGTGAGCAATCGCCAGGAGGCGCTATCGAAACGAATCGCCCAGGCGGGGCAGCTGCTGCGCACCCGGGTGGACGTGGTTCTCGAACGGCAGAACCAGTCCCTGCTGGAGTCGATGGATCGGCGCGCCAGATTACAGCTGCGCTTGCAGGAGACGGTGGAGGGGCTCTCGGTTGCAGCCATTACCTACTATAGTGTCAGCCTGATTGGTTATCTGGCCAAGGCGGCCAAGGCAGGTGGTATGCCAGTAAAACCGGAATTGATCGTCGGTATCGCCATCCCTGTCGTCGCCGGTGCACTGATGCTCGGTGTCCGTTTCATTCGAAAAAAAGTCGAGAAAGCTCATTCTCAGATCGATGAATAGAGCAGCGGGACTCCTGGTTTTCAATAAGCCCTATTCGTCCTGGAGAACCCGGTAGGGTTCTCCAGGACGAATAGGGCTTATTGAAAACACCGTTGCTGTTAGACAAACAGAAGGGCGTTTACCACATCAATGCCGTTAATGAAATCACCCGGTTTGAAGTTGTCTGTACCGTTGAAAAAATCAGCGATCATTACCTCATGCCTGCCCTGGAGCAGATGCTTGAAACCTTCCCCTTTGTGTTACCGGGGTTCCCCTCGGATAACGGCTCGGAATACATCAACCAACGCGTCGCCGAACTGCTGGAAAAACTGCGCATTGACTTCACCAAATCACGTTCACGCCATTCCAGCGATAACGCGTTGGCCGAAAGAAAAAATGGTGCGGTCGTCAGAAAACTCTTTGGCTACAGCCATATCCCGCAGTACCGGACACCGCTCATCAATGACTTCAATCAGCAGTATCTCAACCTCTGTATCAACTTCCACCGCCCCTGTTCCTTTCCGGAAACCCAAACTGGCAACAAGGGGAAACAACGCAAAATC